>NZ_JAKZFK010000079.1:0-387 GCF_022549315.1 Aeromonas sp. MR16
TGCTCAACGTCTGGGCCACCTGGTGCCCGACCTGCTACGGCGAGCACACCTACCTCAAGCAGCTGGCGGGGCAGGGCATTCCCATCGTCGGCATGAACTACAAGGACGAGCGGGACAAGGCCATCAAGTGGCTGGCAGAGCTCGGCAACCCCTATCAGGTCAACCTCTATGATCCCGATGGCATGCTGGGACTGGATCTCGGGGTCTACGGTGCCCCCGAAACCTTCTTCATCGACAGCCAGGGCATCATCCGCTACCGCCACGTGGGGGATGTGAATCCCGAAGTCTGGGCCTCGACCCTCAAACCCATCTTCGATGCCATGAAATAAGGGAGCCATAGATGAAAACACTGATTGCTTCTTTATTGCTGATGGCGGGGCTGTTTGG
>NZ_JAKZFK010000080.1:0-374 GCF_022549315.1 Aeromonas sp. MR16
AAGAAAGCGCTAAAGCAACGGCGTGGCGGCGGGGAGCTTATCCATCACTCGGACCGCGGCGTGCAGTATTGCTCGGGCCTGTATCAGTCATTGCATGCACGGTACGGGGTGAAATGCTCGATGACGGATGGCTATGACTGTTACCAGAATGCGTTGGCAGAACGGGTGAACGGAATTTTGAAAGGAGAGTTGCTGTTACAAAGCCCGCAGGACCTGGCGCAAGCGCGGGAGATGGTGCGTGAGGCGGTGGATATTTACAACCTGGAGCGACCGCATCATACGTTGACATACAGAACCCCCGATGCGGTACATCGGGGGTTCTGAGTCACGTGAAGCTAGACGAAAATGTGTAAACCTATTTCAGGACTAGACAG
>NZ_JAKZFK010000081.1:0-367 GCF_022549315.1 Aeromonas sp. MR16
GTAACAAGGTAACCCTAGGGGAACCTGGGGTTGGATCACCTCCTTACCTTAATGATGACGAAGTTGTTGAGTGTTCACACAGATTGACTTGATTCAAAGTAGTTAGAGCAAAGACCTGATGCGCCAGAGATGACGTGTCAGTGCTTGTTTGGCTAACGCCAAACGAGAGAAGCCCGTTCGTTGGGTTGGGATGTGAATAACGACGCAAGTCGTTACCCGATTCAGAGTTAGCAATAACAGCGAACAGCGCTAAAGGCCGCTAGCCTCGCAGGCTCGGCGTCGCCTTTACGAAAATCATTGCGAAGTGACCTTCGCAAAACATGATTTTCGTCCCCTTCGTCTAGAGGCCTAGGACACCGCCCTTTCA
>NZ_JAKZFK010000082.1:0-361 GCF_022549315.1 Aeromonas sp. MR16
TCATCCACGATGCGTACTATCAGCTGGTCGCTGGCACTGGTGCCACCCACCCCGTTCACCGCAATGGTCACGCTGTCATCAAACTCCGTCAGCGTGGCACCCGCCTTGCTGTCGTTGTCGATGGTCGCGCTCAGGGTGTAGCTGTAGTTCACCGTCCCACTGGTCGCTGTCCCGCTGTAGCTCAGCAGGGTCAAGATCCCCTCCCCGGTGTTGATGGTCTGGCTGCCGTTGAAGCCTTGCAGTTGCGCCAGGGTATAGGTCGTGCCCCCTATCACCACGTTCAGGATGCCGTCCGACGCCGATACCGTGAAGCTGCCCGCCACCGTCTCGGTGTTGGCCGCCGCATTCGACCCGCTCGGGT
>NZ_JAKZFK010000083.1:0-304 GCF_022549315.1 Aeromonas sp. MR16
CTGCGTCGCTCTTTAACAATTTGAATCAAGCAATCTGTGTGGGCACTCACAGCATCGACCATCAAAATTAATTTTTGATTTTCAATGTCTGGTGAAGTGACCAAAACGACTTGTTAGCAATAACAAGCCGAATAGTTTATTTCAGCAATTCATTGAGCCGCTGAATGTCGTTACTTCGGTAATGGCACGACGCAAACAAACTTAAATTGAAGAGTTTGATCATGGCTCAGATTGAACGCTGGCGGCAGGCCTAACACATGCAAGTCGAGCGGCAGCGGGAAAGTAGCTTGCTACTTTTGCCGGC
>NZ_JAKZFK010000084.1:0-301 GCF_022549315.1 Aeromonas sp. MR16
CTTGCCTGTTTCTGGGAATCAGCCGTCAGGCTTACTACAAGCGCAATCGGGTTGCAGACCTGCGCCATGCACAGGGGCTGCAGGTAGTGCGCTTCGTGCGCAAAGTTCGGCTGCGACAGCCACGGGTGGGGACCCGCAAGCTGCATTATCTGCTTCAGGGTCAGGATGATGGCGGGCTCAAGGTCGGGCGGGACAGGCTGTTTCAGATATTGGCCGAGCACCGCTTGCTGGTGCAGCCCAGACGGGCGTATCACAAGACCACCCACAGTTTTCACCGCTTCTACCGTCATCCCAACTTGCT
>NZ_JAKZFK010000085.1:0-290 GCF_022549315.1 Aeromonas sp. MR16
TTGAAGTACAACAAGGACCAAAATAAATTTTGGTTTTCGCCAAGAAGTTTCCAAAGCACTTGTAACAAATGTTTGAGAACTACTTTTTAAATCAGCTTTCCAGATTGTTAAAGAGCATGTTTGCAACAGCACAAGGCTGAAGAAAACAGAGTTAAGAATTTCGTTCTTAACTCTGCATTCTTGTTAGCAAGAAGAGAAGTGGCGTCCCCTAGGGGATTCGAACCCCTGTTACCGCCGTGAAAGGGCGGTGTCCTAGGCCTCTAGACGAAGGGGACGAAAATCATGTTTTG
>NZ_JAKZFK010000086.1:0-271 GCF_022549315.1 Aeromonas sp. MR16
ATCGAAGGGCTCACCGTCCGGCAAGCCGCGCGTCGCTGCGGGGTCTGCAAAAACACCGCCTTCTTGTGGCGTCACCGTTTCCTAAAGGCCATGGCGAACCATCAGGCGACGCGGGAAGAGGGCATTGTCGAAGTGGATGAAACTTTCTTCCTGGAGTCATTTAAAGGACAGTCCGGATTGTCCCGACCGGCCCGTCACCGGGGTGGGAAAGGCCGCACCCGCGGTACAGGGCCGGACTACATCCCGGTGATGGTGGTGCAGGACCGGGCAG
>NZ_JAKZFK010000087.1:0-260 GCF_022549315.1 Aeromonas sp. MR16
ATCGACGACGGCCTCAAAGAACTGGGCCTTCTGGCTCATCAGCGCCAGCTGCTGTTCGAGCTCCTTGATACGTTGTTCGGGCGTCTGGTTGTCGGGGTCAGGCATGGTGATACTCCTGTCGGCGCGCACAGAAGCCCCCTGGCTCCAATCTTGCCGACCATGTTTACGCAACCATACCAGAATGGTCGAATTGCCCTGAATGCCATAACGGGCCTGAGCCTGTTTGTAGGTGAGCTCGCCTTTTTCAATCTGCTCGACCA
>NZ_JAKZFK010000088.1:0-255 GCF_022549315.1 Aeromonas sp. MR16
TAGTAGCGGCGAGCGAACGGGGATTAGCCCTTAAGCAGCTTGGAAGTTAGTGGAATGGTCCTGGAAAGGCCAGCGATACAGGGTGATAGCCCCGTACACGAAAACAACCTTGATGTGAAATCGAGTAGGGCGGGACACGTGACATCCTGTCTGAATATGGGGGGACCATCCTCCAAGGCTAAATACTCCTGACTGACCGATAGTGAACCAGTACCGTGAGGGAAAGGCGAAAAGAACCCCTGTGAGGGGAGTGAA
>NZ_JAKZFK010000008.1:0-155076 GCF_022549315.1 Aeromonas sp. MR16
GGTCGGCGCACCAAACTGGTCATTGATGACCGACATCTCGCTGCGCTCCTTGCCAACACGCAGCATGGTCTTGGCAAAGTTGGCACCGCGGGCGGCATACACCCAGCTGGTCCGGAAGATGAGGTGACGAGCACAGAGTGCGGCGGCTTGTTCACCCGCCAGCTTGGTCTCGCCATAGACGTTGAGCGGGGCGGTCTGGTCGCTCTCGACCCAGGGACGTTCGCCACTGCCATCGAATACGTAATCAGTGGAGTAGTGTACCAGCCAAGCCCCCAATGCCTCGGCTTCTTTGGCAATCGCAGCCACGCTGGTGGCGTTGAGCAGTTCGGCAAATTCCCGCTCGCTCTCTGCCTTGTCGACAGCAGTATGGGCGGCGGCATTGACAATCACATCCGGCTTGACCAGACGCACCGTCTCGGCCACCCCGGCCGGATTGCTGAAATCACCGCAGTAGTCGGTGGAGTCAAAATCAACGGCGGTAATGCGCCCCAGTGGCGCCAATGCACGCTGCAGCTCCCAGCCCACCTGGCCATTTTTACCAAACAGCAGGATATGCATCAGGCACGCTCCCCGTAGTTTTGCTCGATCCAGGATTGATAGGCCCCGCTTTTGACGTTGCCGACCCACTGCGTGTTTTCCAGGTACCACTGCACCGTCTTGCGAATGCCGGACTCGAAGGTCTCTTGCGGCTGCCAATCAAGCTCACGACTCATCTTGCTGGCATCGATGGCGTAACGACGGTCATGACCTGGGCGGTCCGTGACATAGGTGATTTGATCGCGATAAGAGCCCGCCTTGGGCACCATCTCATCGAGCAGATCGCAGATGGTGTGCACCACCTCCAGATTCTGCTTCTCGTTGTGACCGCCGATGTTGTAGGTCTCACCCATCACGCCAGTGGTCACCACGGCATAGAGCGCGCGGGCATGATCTTCCACGTAGAGCCAGTCACGGATCTGGTCGCCCTTGCCATACACCGGCAGCGGCTTGCCATCCAGCGCGTTCAGGATCACCAGCGGGATCAGCTTCTCGGGGAAGTGATAGGGGCCGTAGTTGTTGGAGCAGTTGGTGACCACGGTCGGCAAGCCGTAGGTACGACGCCAGGCGCGCACCAGGTGGTCGCTGGAGGCCTTGGACGCAGAGTAGGGGCTGCTGGGGGCATAAGGAGTCGTTTCGGTAAAGAGCGGCAGCGCCTCGCCGGCATTAACCTCATCGGGATGGGGCAGGTCGCCATATACCTCATCGGTAGAGATATGGTGGAAGCGAAAGGCCGCCTTGCGTGTCTCGTCCAGGCCGTTCCAATATGCACGGGCGGCTTCCAGTAGCATGTAGGTGCCGACGATATTGGTTTCGATGAAATCGGCAGGTCCGGTGATGGAACGATCGACGTGGCTCTCTGCGGCCAGATGCATCACGGCATCGGGTTGGTGGGCGCCAAAGACGCGATCCAGCTCGGCGCGGTTGCAGATATCTACCTGCTCGAAGGCATAGCGCTCGCTGCTCGATACTTCTGCCAAGGACTCCAGGTTGCCCGCATAAGTCAGCTTGTCGAGATTGATGACGGAGTCTTGGGTGTCACGGATGATATGGCGAACAACGGCAGAGCCAATAAAGCCGGCACCACCGGTCACGAGGATTTTCATATGGATGAGAGCCTTTACAGAATAATTAAGTTAAATAAGGTGCAATGGAGGCAGACAAATGATAGAGGAAGAAAGATAACCTATTTATCTCGGCAGTAGCGTTGGCTACCGCCCCTGAGTTACAGCTCCCAATATGCTGCTTTTAACCTGATTGTGCGCGCTGTTGGTCATCATATCCTCCAGCTTCTTGTATTGATTGATGTGTCACAATGGTGCCAAATCACGTTGCACATCTGAGCATCCCGAGAGCATGCATTGTTCACATCTTGGGCATTTAAAGCCCTATACCCGATTCGCGCCTGATTCTATCTCGCTTCCCCCGAGTATGAATAGTTAAAACATCAGAGAGCGCTCACCTAAGGTTGAGCTCCAAACGACCCCGTTGGTGTGAGGTGGTTCCCAACCATTCCTGGATAAACTTAGCAGAGTATAAAGAAAACCTTTTCATTTTATATGGTTATAGATAAGGGTTTTATGCGCTCAAGTATGCTCTCCGCGCAATGGTCGCTTGTAGTCATGAGTCCCGAAACAAGTGTTCAGCCCTTTCGGTGCGATCATAATAGTCGCAAAGCTCTCCGTAAGAGGACGGATCAGAGGCCAACGACACTGGATTGACTCCTAGAACATCCGTCAAATGGACACACATCGGCCATCGCACTTGCATTAAGAAAACTCTCAGGAAATAAAGGAATATGCGATTCAGTCTCGATACAGGGGGCTCTGTGTAGGATCCCCGTTGACTCTCCTCTCCATACACCCTCTAATTGACAGCCTGGACCCTCATCATCATGCATCTTATGAAAATCCTTTTGGTCGAAGACGACAAGCTGCTCAATCATCATCTCACCACGCTGTTGACCGAGGCCCAGAATCAGGTCCATAGCACGGACAGTGCCTTGGTAGCGTTGCATTATGCTCGCGACTACCCCATCGATGTGGCCATCATCGATCTCGGCCTGCCGGACATGGACGGCCTGCAGCTCATCAGCCAACTAAGAGAGCAGCAGATCCCCTTCCCCATCATAGTGCTGACCGCTCGTGGCAACTGGCAGGACAAGGTGGAAGGCCTGGAGGCTGGTGCCGATGATTACCTGGTCAAACCGTTCCAGAAAGACGAGCTGCTTGCTCGCCTCAACGCCTTGGTGCGTCGCAGTGCCGGCTTTATTTCACCCAAGGTAAAGGCGGGTGACTACGAGCTCGATCTGTCCCGCAAGGAGCTGACTATCGCTGGCGAAGTTACTGTGCTCACCAGTTTCGAGTATCTCATCCTGGAGTACCTGATGCGCAATGCCCGTCAGGTGGTCTCCAAGCAGCAACTGCTGGACCAGCTCTACGGTGATGGTGAAGGGGATCCGAATACCATCGAAGTCATGGTGAGCCGACTGCGCAAGAAACTGGATCCGGAAGGATTGGTATCGCCCATCTCCACCATTCGCCGCCAGGGTTATATCTTCAATCTTTCATGCAGCTAAATCAGCCGCTGTGACAACAACTATGCAGAGCCCCATGCATCTGATCCGCAACTCTCTCCATCTCAAGCTGATGCTGAGTGCCATGCTGGTCATCGCGATCATCATGGCCTTTTCCGTCTATATCCTCTACCTAGGTCACACCGAGGAGCAGGCCCAGAAGGCCAGTGCTCGTATGCAGGAGAACCTCTCCAAACTGTTCTCCTCCAAGCAGCCGGACCCCCATGCCATCACCGATCTCAGCAACATCACCCCGGACGCCATCGACCCCAATCTCGATACCCTGATCTGTCGGTCCGACGGAGAGCTAAGCTGGTCCAGCCTGCATATGCCAGAGGTGATCACCATCAAGGGAACCATCTGTCGAGATATGATGAAGTATCTTGGTGGCCTGGATCAGGACTACTTCTTCAAGTTGCATACCATCAAAAATGGTGAGAGCTACTTCATCTACAGCCTGCGTTTCCTGCGCAATCACGGCGACGGTCCCACCACTTACTACGTGGTGATGGTCGACTCGGCCAAGGGCTACCAGCTACAGTCCCGGGAATATCTCTACCAGTGCATTCGCCAGGCGCTGCTCTCCTATTGCCTGCTCGGCGCCTTGCTGCTGCTGACCAGCTTCTGGAGCCTCTCCTCCTTGCGTACCATGGCACGACAGATAGACGACATCCGGGCCGGCAAACGCGAGGCACTCTCCAGTGACTACGAGCGGGAGCTAACGCCATTGACAGAATCGGTCAACCAGTTGCTGGAGAACGAGCGCCAGCAGACCCAGCGCTACCAGCACGCGCTGAACGATCTGGCCCACAGTCTGAAAACCCGGCTGGCACTCATTCAGATCACGGCGCAGGAGCTCAAGCTCGGTCATGACATCCATGACAACATCAATGAACAGATCACCACCATGGATCAGATCATCCAGTACCAGTTGCGCCGCGCCGTCACCGGCCGCAAGCGCCTCGCCAGCAAGGGCACAGAGCCGGTACCGCTCATCGAGAAACTGCTGGCGAGCCTCGCCAAGGTCTATCGTCACAAGAAGCTGCAAACCGGCTTCCAATTCGATGACGATGTTTTCTTTCATGGCGAGCAGGGTGATCTGATGGAGCTGATGGGTAACCTGCTCGACAATGCCTGCAAGTTTGCCATCAGCGAAATCCAGGTGCGTGTGCATCGTCAGGGCAGCGGTCTGCTCATCGTGGTGGAAGACGACGGTCCCGGCATCGCGCCCGGCAAGTCAGAACAGATCTTCCAGCGCGGAGTCCGGGCTGACAGTTCCCCCGGTCAGGGCATAGGCCTCGCGGTGGTGACCGAAATCGTACACAGCTATGGCGGCGACATTCGGGTGGATGAGTCCCCACTCGGTGGAGCCAGATTCCAGATGACCCTCCCCTGATCCATAGATACCCGCCTGACTGGCCCGGGCGGGTACCATTGAGCCATCGCTGAATATACCTCTGAGAGCATGCAGCTCTGGCAAGCCTTCTCAAGCCCCACCCGTTTCTTTCCATCCTCTCCGCCATTCCAAGATAACGGGGCGAACCGCATTCGCTCGCTGCCAATGCCTCTCTATCCCTTCATCAGTCACTTTCTGCACTGTTTATTGGTGCAGGAGCTGTATTCGTAGGCAGGCTCGCAAGATGGCAATTATCGACGGCCTAATAGCAACGCTTGGGGGAACAACCTCTCCCTACATCAACGGGGAACATCGGCATGGAAAGCTATGTCTGGAGAAGAGTCAGCTGGCAGAAAGAGATAAAAAAACCGGCCGCGAGGGCCGGTGAAACAGTTCAGGCTTGTCAGGTGACAATCGCACCCAGCGGATGAAGACCGGTTCCAATTCCTTATGAAGCCCTGCCCTCTTGAGTACGTGAGTTCACTCTACGCCATGGTCACTGAATCGGGACTGAACCACGATGAAATCGTTTCCCTGCTCGTTTTTCAGAGCAGGATCCCGAGGGATTGACGCAAGTAAGCACCGGCGCCGAGCAGGCCAGGTCCCTCGTGAGTGATGAGGAACACGGGGATATCTTTCAGATAGGGCTTGAAGCGTCCCTTGTCCTCGAAGGCGACCCGAAAGCCCGAACCGAGGAAGAACTCCTGGAAGCGCGGCACTATGCCACCGGCGATATAAACACCACCGAAGGTGCCCAGGTTGAGCGCCAGATTGCCGGCAAAGCGGCCCATGAGCACGCAGAACAGGCTCAGGGTGCGACGACAATCGAGGCAGGACCCCGCCAACGCCCGCTCGGTGATGTCTTTGGGGGCAAAGGCCTCGGGTTCACGGCCATCGGACTTCACCAGGCCACGATAGATGTTGACCAGACCCGGCCCCGAGAGCAGCCGCTCCGCCGAGACATGGCCCAACTCGGAGCGCATCACCTGCAGCACCGCATCCTCTTCCTCACTGTTGGCGGCAAAGTCCACGTGGCCACCCTCGCCCGGCAAGCTCAGCCACAGATCTCCAGCCTGTACCAGGTGAGCGACCCCCAGGCCAGTACCGGCCCCGTAGATGGCGATGGGTTTGCCTGCCACCGGGGCGGTGCCGCCCAGCTGGATGCGGTCGACCTCACCCAGCACGGGCACCGCCATGGAGACGGCTGTGAAGTCGTTGATGACTTGCAGCCGGGCCAGGCCCAGGTTGGTCTGCATCTCACGAATCGAGAATTCCCAGCTGTGATTGGTCATGGCGACCCAGTCGCCGTTGATCGGACAGGCGATGGCGATACAGGCCTCGCTCACCTCAGTTTTATGCTCTTCCAGATAGAGGCGCACCACGGCTTCCAGGCTGGGGTGTGCCAGCCCGGAATAGGTCTTTGCCTGGAAAATGGTGCCGCTTGCCAACTCACAGAGGGCCAGCCGAGCATTGGTGCCGCCGACGTCGCCGACCAGCGCATGGGTATGCTGCATAACAAACTCCTTCGTTACCGACTCGGGGCGGCCCTTACCGTCCCGACATTGTTATTTGGCAAAGATTCTACCCGAGCCCAAGACCCGGCCGCGCGTTTGATGGGTGCAACTGTGCGCCCGCTCACAGTGTTGTTGCTTTGCAACATTTGTAAGCGTTTTCAGAGGGCAAATGGAAGTTTGTAACCAAAAATACGAAATAATTAGACATGAGTCATACTTTATGGGGCCGAGATTAGTTCCGATAAGCGCTTGTCTTGTATAGTCATCAAGTTGATTGGAAACCTGCTTGAGCTGTGAATTTAGTGCACAGACACTGAAGTTAAATTACAAAAATGCCTGGTGGTAATGATGAATACCCTCGATAAAATTACGAACAATTTGGAAAGTTTCAGTAAATCAGAGCGTAAAGTGGCTGAAGTAATACTGGCGTCCCCCCAGACCGCCATTCACTCCAGTATTGCCACCCTCGCCAAGATGGCCGACGTCAGTGAACCGACCGTCAATCGCTTCTGCCGCCGCCTCGATACCAAGGGCTTCCCCGACTTCAAACTGCACCTGGCCCAGAGCCTGGCCAACGGTACGCCCTATGTGAATCGCCACGTGGAAGCTGAAGACGGTCCCGACACCTACACCGCCAAGATCTTCGAATCCACCATGGCCTGTCTTGATGCCGCCAAAAACAGCCTGGACATCTCCGCCATCAATCGCTGCGTCGACATCCTGACCCAGTCCAAGAAGATCAGCTTCTTTGGCCTGGGCGCCTCCTCGGCCGTGGCCCGCGATGCCCAGAACAAGTTCTTCCGCTTCAACATTCCGGTGGTGAGCTTCGACGACATCGTCATGATGCGCATGAGCTGCATCAACAGCAGCGAAGGGGATGTGGTGGTGCTGATCTCCCACACCGGCCGCACCAAGGCGCTGGTCGAGATCGCCGCGCTCGCCCGTGAAAACGATGCCACCGTGATCGGCATGACCGCCAAGGATTCCCCGCTGGCACGCGAGTGCAACCTGGTACTCTCCATGGATGTGCCGGAAGACACCGACGTCTATATGCCGATGGCCTCCCGCATCGCCCAGCTAGCCCTGGTGGATGTGCTGGCGACCGGTTTTACCCTGCGCCGTGGCATGAAATTTCGCGAAAACCTGAAGAAAGTCAAAGAAGGTTTGCGTGAATCCCGCTTCGATACCCCGCACAATTCCTGACCAGCCGGGGGCCAACCCCCCCGACTGTCTATGCCACTTGGCTTGGTGTAGTATTGTAATTTAATAACAAAAGGCCACCCAGATGGCCTGCAAGCGGGCGCCAATCCCACACGCTTGACGGGGCAGAATTTCAAGTCATATCAACTTCATACCGGAGTCTTTCATGCCAAGACGTACAAAGATTGTAACCACACTGGGTCCAGCCACCGATCGCGACGGCATCCTCGAGGGGATCATCCGCGCCGGTGCCGACATGGTGCGGATGAACTTCTCTCACGGCACTCCTGAAGATCATATCCTGCGCGCCAACCAGGTGCGTGAAATCGCCGCCAAGCTCGGCCGCCACGTCGCCATCATGGGCGATCTGCAAGGCCCCAAGATCCGTGTCTCCACCTTCAAGGATGGCAAGATCTACCTGGCCATCGGTGACAAGTTCGTGCTCGACGCCGCCCTTGGCAAGGGTGAAGGCTGCCAGGAGCAGGTCGGCATCGACTACAAGAGCCTGCCCAATGACGTGGTCCCCGGCGACATCCTGTTGCTGGATGACGGCCGGGTACAGCTGAGAGTCGAACAGGTCGAAGGCACCCGCATTCACACCGCGGTGACCGTGGCTGGCCCCCTCTCCAACAACAAGGGCATCAACAAGAAAGGCGGCGGTCTCTCCGCCCCGGCCCTGACCGAGAAGGATAAGGAAGACATCAAGACTGCGGCCCGCATGAACGTGGATTACCTGGCTGTCTCCTTCCCCCGTAACGGCGACGACCTGCGTTACGCCCGCGAACTGGCCCGCGAGGCCGGCTCCAACGCCAAGATAGTGGCCAAGGTCGAGCGCGCCGAAACCGTCGCCACCGACGAGGCGATGGAAGACATCATCCTCGGCTCCGACGCCGTCATGGTGGCCCGTGGCGATCTGGGCGTCGAGATCGGTGATCCCGAACTGGTGGGCGTGCAGAAGAAGCTGATCCGTCACTCCCGTCGCCTGAACCGGGTGGTGATCACCGCGACCCAGATGATGGAGTCCATGATCAATGCCCCGCTGCCGACCCGTGCCGAGGTCATGGACGTGGCCAACGCCGTGCTGGACGGCACCGATGCGGTGATGCTCTCAGCCGAGACCGCCGCCGGTCAGTTCCCCATCGAGACGGTGACCTCCATGGCCAGCGTCTGCGTGGGCGCCGAGAAGCACCCGAGCCTGAACGTCTCCAACCACCGCATGAGCTACACCTTCACCTCGGTGGAAGAGGCCGTGGCCATGTCCACCATGTATGCCGCCAACCACCTGGAAGGAGTCAAGGCGATCGTGGCACTGACCGAGTCCGGCACCACCCCGCTGCTGATGTCCCGCATCAGCTCCGGCCTGCCGATCTTCGCCATGTCTCCCCACAACAAGACCCTGGCCTGGACCAACCTCTACCGTGGCGTCACGCCGGTGCTGTTTGACGGCGACGAGAGCAAGCCGGTCTACGAGGTGTGCCGCGAGGCGCTGGATGCACTCAAGGCCAAGGGCCTGGTCCAAAGCGGCGACATGGTGCTGCTGACTCACGGCGACAAGATGGAAACCGTGGGCAGTACCAATACCTGCAAGGTGATGATGGTCGAGTAATAACTCGCTTCACATCAGCAAAAGCGGCTCCCACGGAGCCGTTTTTTATGGCTAATGTCGGTACTGTCATTCCACTCCCCTCGCCGCCCAACGCCATCAGCCTTGCCCCCCTCTTCTTGTATACCAATAAAAAAACCGGCCACAGGGGCCGGTTTTCGATTCATGTCAGTGCTCTTATTTCAGAGCCCTTTATTCCAGGCTTAAGCGGCGTGCACCGCAGGGGCGGGTTGGGACAGTCCTTCCAGCTCGCCCGGGGCGAAGTTGTCGACCTGGATGGCCTCATAACGCAGGGCGTCGGCGGCCAGCAGCTTGTCGGCCTCCTCCTGGCTCAGGATGGACTGGGACAGGGCGGCAGCCACCAGCTCCGGCAGCGCCATCTTGCGTGGCAACCTGCCCTCTTTCTGGGCCTGCACCAGCTTCTTCTCGATGGGTTGTACCGATACCATGGCCAGGAAGGCACGCTCCATCTGACCAACCGGATCCGACTCCTCCTTGCCCACATAGCAGAGCGCGGTCAGACGGTCGCGGAACTCGCCCGGCTTCATCATGGCCGAGCAGATGGCGTGGCAACGATCGTCGGCCGGCATCTGGTAACCGACGCCGAACGGGAACACCACCCGCTTGAGCACGGCCCCCACCACCTTGTTCGGGAAGTTCTGGAAGAAGCCCTCGAACGCCTTGCCGATCAGATAGAGGTTGCGCTCCACCGCATACTGCACGAACGGCAGATCCGAGACCATGCGGCCCTGATCCTCGTAGTGCTTGAGGGTGGAAGAGGCCAGATAGAGGTGGCTCAGCACGTCACCCAGGCGGGCGGAGATCATCTCCTTGCGCTTGAGATCGCCCCCCAGCATCAGCATGGAGACGTCGGCGCACAGGGCCAGCCCTTTACTCATGCGGGACAGCTGCTTGTAGTAGCGGGCGGTCTCGCCCCCCACCGGGGCGCCGTTGAACTGGCCCAGGGTCAGCCCCTGGAACAGGGCGCCGAAGAAGTTGCCGGCACCGAACGCGACGTGCTTCATCAGCAGGCCGTCGAACTTCTTGAGACCGCGTTCCACGTCGGTGTCGGCCGCCGCTTCCAGCTCGGCAAACACGTAGGGATGGCAACGGGTCGCCCCCTGGCCGAAGATCATCAGGTTGCGGGTCAGGATGTTGGCCCCCTCCACCGTGATGGCCACCGGAATGCCCATGTAGGCGTAGCCGGTGTAGTTCTTCGGCCCCAGCTGGATGGCGCGACCGGCGTGGATGTCCATGGAGTCATCCATGATCTGGCGCGCCATTTCGGTCATGTGGTACTTGGAGATGGCGGTGACGATGGCCGGCGCCTGGCCCAAGTCCAGCGAGCCTGCGGTCATGCGACGAGCCCCTTCCAGCTGATAGGTCAGACCACCGATGCGGGCCAGCGCCTCCTGCACTCCCTCGAACTTGCCGATGGACATGCCGAACTGCTTGCGCACATAGGAGTAGGCGCTCACGGTGCGGCTGGCCATGTGACCACAGGCGGTACCGAGCGCAGGCAGGGAGATGCCGCGGCCGGCGGAGAGACATTCGACCAGCATGCGCCAGCCACGACCGGCGTATTCCGGGCCGCCGATGATCCAGTCCAGCGGAATGAACACGTCCTTGCCGAAGGTCGGGCCGTTCAGGAACGCCAGCCCCATGGGATAGTGGCGATCGCCGACCCGCACACCCGGGTGGCTGGTCGGGATCAGGGCACAGGTGATGCCGAGCTCTTCCTTGCCACCCAGCAGCTTCTCCGGGTCATACAGCTTGAACGCCAGCCCCAGCACGGTGGCGCGCGGCGCCAGGGTGATGTAACGCTTGTTCCAGTTCAGGCGGATGCCGAGCACTTCCTCACCCTTGTACAGCCCCTTGCAGACGATCCCCTTGTCCGGGATGGCGCCCGCATCCGAGCCCGCTTCCGGGCCGGTCAGGGCGAAACAGGGCACCTCTTTGCCATTGGCCAGCCCCGGCAGCCAGAAATCCTTCTGGGCCTGGGTACCGTAGTGCATCAGCAGCTCGCCCGGGCCGAGGGAGTTGGGCACCATGACGGTGACCGCCACGCTCAGGCTCTTGGTGGCGATGCGGGTGACTATGGTGGAGTTGGCGATGGCGGAGAACTCACGGCCACCGTAGGATTTTGGGATGATCAGGGCGAAGAAGCCTTCCTTCTTCAGATAGTCCCAGACCTGCTCTGGCAGCTCCTTGGTCTCGTTGACGATCTTGAAGTCGTCCACCATGGCGAGCAGGGTCTCGACCTGATGGTCGATGAAGGCCTGCTCCTCGGCGCTCAACTCGGCCTTGCCGTAGCCGTGCAGCTTCTTCCAGTCGGGGTTGCCGCGAAACAACTCGCCATCCCACCAGACGGAGCCGGCTTCCATGGCCTCCCGCTCGGTGGCCGACAGGGGCGGCAGTATCTTCTTGAAGACGCCAAACACGGGACGGGTCACCACCTTTTTACGGATGGCGGGCACGCCGAGCACAACGGCTATCGCCAGCACCAGCAGGATAAGCAATGTGATCATACTCAAGTTCCTTCTATTTCACTGTTTCCGTTGATTTATTGTTAGCGGTTACACGGCCAGGGAGAGCCTGGTCGACTCCACGGGCGCCCCGACACCGGACGCCAGGTAAGGAATAACGTTGCGCACCAGCCCTTCCACATCGAGCTGCTGGCCGAAGTCGGCCTGGGCGATGTCCCGCAGGGCATCGGCGGAGGCCATGGTGAACACGACCGTGCCCAGGGTGAAGTGCAGGCGCCAGAAGAGATCCGCCGGCGACAGCGCCGGATTGGCCTTGGAAATCGCCTGGGTGATCCGCTGCAGGGTCGCGCCATAGTGGGTGGTGATGAAGCGACGCAGGTGACCCTGGCTGTCGATGTAGCCACGGCCCAGCAGTTGCATGAAGATGGCGGGGCCATTGGCACGCACCGCCACCAGCTTCATCAGGGGCTCGACAAAGCTCTCGAACACCTGCAGCAGGGTCAGCTGCTCCTGCGCCATCAGGGTATGCAAGCGCGCATCCAGCTCCGGCATGAACAGGCTCAGATAGCGATCGAGCACCGCCTGGATCAGCTCCTTCTTGGAGCCGAAGTGGTAGTTGACCGACGCCAGGTTGACGTCGGCTTCGCTGGTGATCAGACGCAGGGAGGTATCGGCGAACCCCCGTTCGGCGAACAACACCTCGGCGGCATCGAGAATACGGTTTTTGGTATCGATTTTACTCACTGGACACCTCACTTAAACGAATGTTTAAAAAGTACGTTTCATGCACACTCATGTCAAGAGAATGTGAACGAGTGTTGGCGAAATGTTTTAATCAAAAAAGGAAGAACAGGGCGGGAACTTAGCTGACCAACGGGACTCTATATCTATGCCACTGCAATTAAACATTAAGTCTCGCCCAACCTGCGCCATGCTCGTTGGGCCTTTTTTTATCCGGCAAGGCACGATGGCGGCCTTTCGGTTAAAAATCGGGCAAAAAAAACCGTCGCAGGGGCGACGGTGGGGAAAAGAGAGCCAAACCATCCTGATCCGGCTCATCGATGGGTGTTCAGGCTTGCATCGATGGCCCTATCCTGACAGGTAAAGATGGTCAGACTTTGTCAGTCTCGCCGTAATTTGTGACAAAGTATGGCAGGTCACCACATGGCCCGACCCCGCCAATCTTGCTATGCTGACGCCTCATGCCAGAGGGGAGATAAGATGAAGTACCAGGTCGATACCCACACTCACACCGTCGCCAGCACCCACGCCTACAGCACCATTCATGACTACCTGCCCATCGCCAAGGCGAAAGGGATCAAGCTGTTCGCCACCACGGATCACGGCCCCGACATGGCCGATGCCCCCCATTTCTGGCATTTCGTCAACCTGCATGTGCTGCCCAGGGTAGTCGACGGGGTCGGCATCCTGCGCGGCATCGAAGCCAACATCAAGAACATCGACGGCGAGATCGACTTCCCCGAGCGCTACGAGTCGCGGCTCGACATGATCATGGCCGGTTTCCATGAGCCGGTGTTTCCCCCCTGCGATCAGGCCACCCACACCCAGGCCATGATCAACGCCATCAAGAGTGGCCGGGTCGACATGATAAGCCACCCCGGCAACCCCGCCTTCCCCATCGACATCCAGGCGGTGGTCAAGGCAGCGGCCGAATATCGGGTAGCGCTGGAGCTCAACAACTCCTCATTCATCCACTCCCGCCCCGGCAGCGAAGGCAACTGCCGCGCCATCGTCGAGGCGGCGCGCGATCTGGGCGCCTATCTCACCTTTGGTTCCGACTCTCATGTGGCCTTCAGCCTGGGGGATTTTGAACACTGCCAGCGACTGGTCAACGAGGCCGGCTTCCCCGAGGAGCGGATCCTGGCTCGTTCCCCTCGCGCCCTGCTCGCCTTTCTCGAGAGCCGTGGCCGCGCCCATATTCCGGAGTTTGTGGATCTCTGAAGAGCGCCTGTAACTCCATGAGCTGACACATGAAATCGATTCAGACTCATTGACTTGCCAGGACATTTTCGGGAATCTAATGACAGGCCGGTATAGCTCAGTTGGTAGAGCAGCGCATTCGTAATGCGAAGGTCGGGGGTTCAACTCCTCTTACCGGCACCAATTAAAACAAAGGGTTAGCTTCATCATGAGGCTAACCCTTTGTGCTTTTTGTCATTTGGGCCCCGTTAGGGGCCCAGGATCAATACCGCTAGAGACCAACCCGCTCCCTTCACATGCCGGCCATGACCTGCTCTTCCATGGGATCCCTGACAAGCCAACCGGGACCTATGACGGTCAAGGAGTGAGGCTCCCACGGGTGAATCGCCCCTGCATAACGGCACCTGGCCGGGATTCTTTCATCCAAGACGCGTCTTACTGCACGACGTAGACCTGGTCGAACACACCACCCTCCTTGAAGTGAGTGCTCTGGATCAGCGGCCACTCGCCGAAGGTCTTCACCACGTTGAGGAAGGTGACTGTCGGGAAGCGGTCGGCGAATTCGGCGAGGATCGCCGGGTTGCGCGGGCGCAGGTAGTTGTTGGCGGCGATGCGCTGGCCTTCGTCAGACCACAGGTATTTCAGATAGGCCTCGGCCTCCTGACGGGTGTCCTGCTTGTCGACGACCTTGTCGACCACCGCCACCGGGAGCTCGGCCACGGCGGTGACGCTGGGGTAGACCACCTCGAAGTTGCCACGGCCGAACTCGCGGGCGATCATCTCGGCTTCGTTCTCGAAGGTGATCAGCACGTCGCCTATCCGGTTCTGGATGAAAGTAGTGGTGGCGGCGCGGCCACCGGTGTCGAGTACAGGGACTTGCTTGAACAGCTTGCCGACGAACGCCTTGGCCGCCTTCTCATCGCCACCCTTCTCCAGTACATAGCCCCAGGCCGACAGGTAGGTGTAGCGGCCATTACCCGAGGTCTTGGGGTTGGGCACTATCACCCGCACGCCCTCTTTGAGCAGATCGGGCCAGTCCTTCAGGCCCTTGGGGTTGCCCTTGCGCACGATGAACACGGTGGCCGAGGTGAAGGGCGCGCTGTTGTCCGGCAGGAGGGTCGCCCACTCTTTCGGTACCAGGCCGCCATGCTCGGCGAGGGCGTTGATGTCGGTGGCCATGTTCATGGTGATCACGTCGGCGGGCAGGCCGTCGATGACGGCGCGTGCCTGCTTGCTCGAGCCGCCGTGGGACATATTGATCTGCAGCGGCTGACCGCCTTCTGCCTGCCAGTGTTTCTGGAAGGCTGCGTTGTAGTCCTTGTAGAAGTCACGCATCACGTCGTAGGAGGCGTTGAGCAGGGTGGCAGCCTGGGCCAGTGGGGCGAGGGCCAGGCCTGCGGCGAGCAGGGTGGCGGGCAGTAGTCGTTTCATTGCACGTCCTTGGAATGAGTGTCGAGTGACCAACTATATGATTCCCTCAATTATTCTTTGAAAGAATAATAAGTTCGCAGCTTATGCAATTTGTGGCATGACTCTGGCTGGGTTCAGTGGATGAGATGGATGGTGGCAGTGATTAGGCTACCGGTTTTCGCAGCTAGATGAAGACAGGAGAGGCTGATGCATATCATCGGTAGCACTTGTGCTGGCTGATCCCATGTTTGTCGAGTAAATCTCTAACTCTCCCATATGGGTTGGTGTCATCACATATAAAAACAGGGCGAACCCAATGGTTCGCCCTGTTGCTGTCACCGTGTCAACGAGGAGAGAGACTAGCCCTGCCCTTCGGCTGCAGATGAGGCTTCCTTGGGGGCCTGCCAGCCGCCACCGACCGCCTTGTAGAGCGCGACCTGATTGCTAAGCTGGGCCAGACGGGTGCTGATCAGCCCCTGCCTGGCGCTGAACAGGGAGCGCTGGGCATCGAGGCGAGTCAGGTAGCTGTCCACCCCCTGCTCATAGCGGAACTCCGCCAGCTTGAAGTAGGTCTGGTTCGCATCCACCAGATCCTGCTGGGCCTGCAGCTGTTGCTGATAATCGGCCTGGGCGCCCAGAGTATCGGCGACCTCCTTGAAGGCGGTCTGGATGCTCTTCTCGTAGCTCGCCACCGCCTGCTTGGTGCCGACCTCGGCCACGTCCAGATCGGCCACCCGCTTGCCACCGTCGAAGATAGGCAGATTGATCTGGGGCATGAAGGTCCAGGTGCCGGTGCCGCCGTCAAACAAGCCACTCAGCTGGTTGCTGGCGGTGCCCGCCGTCGCGGTCAGCGAGATGGTCGGGAAGAAGGCCGCGCGGGCCGCACCGATATTGGCATTGGCCGCCTTCAGGCTGTGCTCCGCCGCCAGGATATCCGGCCGCTGTTGCAACAGGCTGGAGGGGGCGCCCACCGGAATGGCCGCCAGTTGCACCTCATCCAGGGTCTTGGGTTGCCCCTCCAGCACCGGTACCTCGGTGCCGAGCAGCAGGGCCAGGCCATTTCTGTCCTGTTTCACCTGACGCTGGTATTGCGCCTGGCTGACCCTGGCGTTTTCGAGCGCGGTGCGCCCCTGAGCCAGCTCCATCTCGGAGGCGGCCCCCAGCCGGTATTTGTGCTGGGTCAGGGCGTAGCTCTCCTGCTCGGTGGCCAGGGTTGCCTGGCTCAGTGCCAGCAACTCCTGATCCGCCAGCAGGGTGAAGTAGGCGTTCGCCACCGAGGCGACCAGCGCGATCTGGGTGCTGCGCTGGGTCTCGATTTGCGCCAGATAGTTCTCCAGCGCCTGATCTTTCAGGCTCTGGATCCGGCCAAACAGGTCCAGCTCGTAGGCGGTGATGCCGATGTCGGCGCCATACTGGCTGCTGATCCTGCCCTGCCCGGTGGCGCTGAGATCGTCGGATCCCTGCTGGCGGGTGCCAGAGCCGCTGGCGGCCAGGGTCGGCAACTGGGCCGCCCGCTGGATCCGGTATCTGGCCTCATAGGCCTCGACGTTGAGGGCCGCGAGCCGCAGATCCCGGTTGTTGTCGAGCGCCGTGCCGATCAGCTTCTGCAGGGCCGGATCGAGGAACTGTTGCTGCCAGGGGGCGGTATCCCCCTTGGCGGCGAGGTTGTCCTGCCAGGAGGCGCCTTGCGGCAACTCCGGACGCTGGTAGTCGGGGGCCATGGAGCAGGCCCCCAGCAGCAGGGTCACGCTCAGGGCGACCAGGGTCTTAGTCATGTTTGATCTCCTTGGCATGAGCCACGCGCTCTTCGGCGGACTGGTGCTTGGTGAAGTAACGCATCACCAGCACGAAGAACAGCGGCACGAAGAAGATGGCCAGCACGGTCGCACTGATCATCCCCCCCATCACGCCGGTACCGATGGCGTTACGGCTGCTGGCGCCGGCGCCCGAGCTTACCACCAGCGGCAGCACACCGAGGATGAAGGCGAGCGAGGTCATCAGGATCGGACGCAGACGCAGGCGCGCTGCCTCGACCACGGCTTCCCCCAGCCCCATGCCCTTGTCATAGAGCTCCTTGGCAAATTCCACGATCAGGATCGCGTTCTTGGCCGAGAGCCCTATGGTGGTGAGCAGGCCCACCTGGAAGTAGACGTCGTTCTCCAGCCCCCGCATGGTCGCCGCCAGGATGGCACCCAGTACCCCGAGCGGCACGACCAGCATGACCGAGAACGGAATGCTCCAGCTCTCATAGAGCGCCGCCAGACAGAGGAAGACCACCAGCAGCGAGATGGCGTACAAGGCAGGCGCCTGAGAGCCGGCCTGCCGCTCCTGGAAGGAGAGACCGGTCCACTCGATGCCAACCCCTTCCGGCAGTTGCTTCACCATCTGCTCGATGGCCGCCATGGCGTCACCTGTACTCTTGCCGGGGGCCGCCTCACCGACGATCTCCATGGCGGAGACGCCGTTGTAGCGCTCCAGACGAGGAGAACCGAAGCTCCAGTCGGTGCTGGCGAAGGCGGAGAAGGGCACCATCTGACCCGCACTGTTGCGCACATACCACAGCTTGAGATCTTCCGGGTTC
This sequence comes from Aeromonas sp. MR16, assembly GCF_022549315.1. Lineage (NCBI taxonomy): Bacteria > Pseudomonadati > Pseudomonadota > Gammaproteobacteria > Aeromonadales > Aeromonadaceae > Aeromonas > Aeromonas sp. MR16. The sequence continues at coordinate 17,244 of NZ_JAKZFK010000008.1, forward strand.
ATCCGGAATTGGGCATCCGCCTGCAGATAGACCTTCTTGACCCGGCTGCGATCGACGAAGTCGTTCACATAGGACGAGCCCCAGGCCGCCGACAGGGTGTTGTTGATGTCGGTGATGGAGAGGCCCTGGGCCAGCGCCTTCTCGTAGTCGATCTTGATGTCGAGCTGGGGCGTGTCTTCCATCCCGTTCGGGCGTACCCGCACCAGGTTGGGATCCTGCGCCGCCATGCCGAGCAGCTGGTTACGGGCTTGCATCAGCTTCTCGTGGCCAAGGCCGCCGCGGTCTTGCAAGAAGAAGTCAAAACCGGTGGCGGTACCGAGCTCCGGGATCGGAGGCAGGTTGAAGGCGAAGACCTGGGCTTCCTTGATGCTGAACAGGTAGCCCATGGCGCGGCCTATGATGGCATTGGCACTGCGCTCCTCCCCTTTACGCTCGCTCCAGTCCTTGAGCTTGATGAAGGCCATACCGCTGTTCTGACCGCTACCAGCGAAGCTGAAGCCCGCCACCGTCAGCACGGAATCGACATTGTCCTTCTCGGTCTCGAGGAAGTAGTCGCGCATCTGCGCCAGCACCACCTCGGTACGCTCTTTGGTCGCCCCGACCGGCAGCTGCACCATGGACATGATGACCCCCTGATCCTCTTCCGGCAGGAAGGAGGTGGGCAGTCGCATGAACAGGATGGCCAGCACCGCCAGCATGGCGACATAGATGACGCTGTAGCGGGTACCCTGTTTGATCACCTTGCGCACGCTGCTCTGGTAGCGGTTGGCGCTGGCGTCGAAGAAGCGGTTGAACCAGCCAAAGAAGCCGCGCTTGGCGCCAAACTCGCCATGTTGCATCGGCTTGAGCAGGGTGGCACACAGGGCCGGCGTCAGGATCAGCGCCACCAGCACCGAGAGCACCATGGCCGAGACGATGGTCAGGGAGAACTGGCGATAGATGGCACCGGTCGAGCCACCGAAGAAGGCCATGGGCACGAACACCGCCGACAGCACCAGGGCTATCCCCACCAGGGCGCCGGTGATCTGGGTCATCGACTTGCGGGTCGCTTCCAGCGGGGAGAGTCCCTCCTCGCTCATCAGCCGCTCCACGTTCTCCACCACCACGATGGCGTCATCCACCAGCAGGCCGATGGCCAGCACCAGGCCGAACATGGTCAGGGTGTTGATGGAGAAGCCGAACGCCGCCATGACGCCGAAGGTCCCGAGCAGCACCACGGGCACCGCGATAGTCGGGATAAGGGTCGCCCGGAAGTTCTGCAAGAACAGATACATGACGCAGAACACCAGGAAGATGGCTTCCACCAGGGTCTGCACCACCTCCTCGATGGAGATCTTCACGAAGGGCGTGGTGTCGTAGGGGTAGACGATCTTCATGTTGGCCGGGAAGTACTCGGAGAGTTCACCCAGCTTGGTGCGCACCTCGGCGGCGGTGTTGAGGGCGTTGGCCCCGGTCGCCAGCTTGATGGCGAGCGCCGCCGTGGCCTGACCGTTGTAGAGCGCAGAGGCGTCGTAGCTTTCACCGGCGAGCTCGACCCGAGCCACGTCTTTGAGCAGCACCTTGGAGCCGTCCTGGTTCACCCGCAGCAGGATGTTGTTGAACTCCTCCGGGGTGGAGAGCCGGGTCTGCCCCATGATGGTGGCGGTAAATTGCTGATCGCTCACCGCCGGGGTGCCCCCCAGCTTGCCGAACGCCACCTGGGTATTCTGCGCCTTGATGGCGGCCTGAATGTCCCCTGGGGTCATCTGCACCCGGTTGAGCTTGTGCGGATCCAGCCAGATACGCATGGAGTACTGGCTGCCGAACAGGGTGATGTCACCCACCCCGTCCAGGCGGCTCAGGGGCTCCTTGATGTTGCTCACCACGTAGTCGGCGAGGTCATCGTTGGTCATGCTGCCATCGCTGGAGATGAAGGCGGCCACCATCAGGAAGCTGCTGGAGGTCTTCTGAACCCGGATCCCCTGCTGTTGTACTTCCTGGGGCAGCAGCGACATGGCCTGCTGCAGCTTGTTTTGCACCTGCACCTGGGCGATGTCGGGATCGGTGCCCGGCTGGAACGTGAGGGTCACGCTGACGTTGCCGGAAGAATCGGATTGAGCGGACATGTAGAGCAGGTGATCCAGCCCCGTCATGTTCTGCTCGATGATCTGGGTCACCGAGTCTTCCACGGTTTTAGCGGAGGCGCCCGGGTAGCTGGCGGAGATGCCGACGGCGGGCGGGGCTATGGTCGGGTACTGGGCGACCGGCAAGCCGATGATCGCCATGGTCCCGGCCAGCATGATCACCAGGGCAATCACCCAGGCGAAAATGGGTCTGTCTATGAAAAATCGTGCCATGAGGCGACTACTCCATCCTTACTTGTTGGCCGGGGTCTGCTGGGCATTAGTGGCGGCGCTGTCGCTCTTGCGTTCAGCGGGCGCGACCTGGGCACCGGGTTTGACCTTCTGCAGACCGGCAACGATCACCTTCTCGCCGGCATTGAGGCCGGACTCCACCACCCAGCTGTCGCCAACGACGCGGCTGAGTTGCACGTTGCGCAGCTCAACCTTGTTGTCCGCCGTCACCACCATGACGGTGGCGCCCCCGTTCGGGGTACGGGTCACGGCGGTCTGCGGCACCAGCAGTCCCTCGGGACGCTCACCCTCTTGCAGGGTCGCACGCATGAACATGCCGGGTAGCAGCAGCCGATCCGGGTTCGGCACTATCACCCGCAGGGTCACCATGCCGGTGGTCTCGTCCACGGTCACGTCGGAGAACTGCAACGCGCCCTGTTCGCCGTACTGGCTGCCATCTTCCAGCAGGAAGCTGACCTTGGCGCCATCCTGCTGACCCTGGGTCAGCTTGCCGGCGGCGACCTGGCGCTTGAGGCGCAGCAGATCGGCGGTGGACTGGCGCACATCCACATACATGGGATCGAGCTGCGAGATGGTGGTGAGGCTGTCGGCCTGCTGGGCGGTGACCAGGGCACCCTCGGTCACCGCAGACTTGCCGATGCGGCCACTGATAGGAGCCGTGATGCGGGTATAGGCCAGGTTGATGTTGGCGCTCTGCAAGGCAGCCTTGGCGGCCCCTATCTCGGCGACCTGCTGCTTCCAGGCGGCGTCGGCGTCGTCATATTCCTGGCGGCTGATGGCCTTGACCTTCACCAGCTCGGCATAACGCTGGGCCTTGAGGCGGGCGCTGCGCTCGTTGGCTTCGGCCTTGGCGAGATTCGCCTTGGCACTGGCGACGGCGGCCTGATAGACGGCGGGATCGATCTGGTACAACAACTGACCGGCCTTGACGTCGCTACCCTCGGTGAACAAACGCTTGAGGATGATGCCATTGACCTGGGGACGCACCTCGGCGACGCGCAGGGGCGCGGTGCGGCCGGTGAGTTCGGACATGAGTTGCAGCGGGGCGGTATGGAGGGTCACCACGTCCACGGCGGCAGGGGGCATCTCCCCCATGGCCTGCTGGGCTTCTCCCTTGTCGCCACAACCGGACAGCAGACCGCTTGCCAGCAGGGCAAGGCCCACTGAACGTGCGAGAATATGTTTATGCATGAGATTTCTAAGCCTCTGTTTCAAATGTTTCAAACAAAAAAGTCAATAAAACCACAGGGTTTATGGGGTCCCTGTTGGTAAAAGCGTAAAGATGAGGCAATATACATACATTCATAAATGTATGTAAGAAACTTTTGACCCTTTTAGACAGGAATGGATCCGATGGCCAGACGAACCAAAGAAGAAGCGCAGCAGACCCGCTGCCACATCATGAGCACGGCCCTGACTCTGTTCTGCCAACAGGGGCTGGCCAAGACCAGCCTGACCGATATTGCCAACGCCGCCGAGCTGACCCGGGGTGCCATCTACTGGCATTTCAAGAACAAGGAAGAGCTGTTTATCTCCCTGTGGGAGGAGCTCTGCTCCCCCCTCTCCCATCAGCTCGACGCCTGCGTCGATGAACAGGAGCCGGATCCCCTCGGCAAGCTGCGGGTCTTCCTCAAAGACGTGATGTGCAAGATAAGCCTCGAACCCGCCCACCAGCAGATGTTCACCATCATGTTCAATCTGGAGTCCCTGGAAGGGGAAGCCAGCACCCTGCGCGAGCACATGCGCGCCCAGTCCCTCAACTTCTTCCAGGATCTGGAGCTCACCCTGGCCAATGCGGTGCGCCTCGGCCAGTTGCCGGCAGACCTCGATCTGCGCAGGGGCGCGACCCTGATGCACTGCACCCTGGATGGCTACATCATCAACTGGCTGCACTTCCCGGAGCGCATCAACCTGATCCGGGATGCCGACTTCCTGCTGGACACCCTGTTCGCCCTCATCGCCCAGCCGCAGGGCCCGGCGGTGCGGCGCAGCTAAGGTGAAGCGGGTCAGTTCCTTGGCCCGCCCTGCCCTTCAGAGCCATCAAGCCGGCATGCCATGGGATCAAGGCCCGACACAGGCCAGGATCGGCGATCAAGTGGGCGACAAAATTTGCTAGAGTAGCGGCCCTCACCCGACCCGCTTTCGAGATGACCCCATGCCCGCTTTCGCCCCCTCCCCCGACAACCAGCACCCACGCCCGGCTCGCACAGGGGAAGCCCATGCCCCCTTCCTGGCCCGGCTGCGCACGGGGGCCCATCTGCTGGAAGCCGGCTGTGGCGCGGGGGAAGACCTGCACTATTTCCGTGAGCTGGGATACGTGGTGACCGCCTTCGATGCCAGCCGGGAGCAGGCCAGTGCCGCCTCGCGCCTGTGCGGCCAGCCGGTACGGGTCTGTCACTTCAACCAGATGCACAGCGTCCTGCCCTTCGATGGCATCTGGGCCAGCGCCTCCCTGCCCTGCCTGCACGAGCAGGAGCTCGCCCCCGTGCTGACTCACCTCGCCAGCCTGCTCAAACCCGGGGCGCCGCTCTACTGCTCCTTCCCCCACCTCGATGGCGCACAGGGCGCCGGCTCACCCGAGGGCGACTACCCGCTGCGCGTCTGGCTCGACGAGGCCGGACTGAGGGCGCTGATGGCGCCGCTCCCGTTCGAGGTGCCGCGACTCTGGTGCGCCGAAGATGGAGTCAATGGCCGCTGGCTGCATGCCCTGCTGCTCCGGCAACCCTGAATCGACGCTGTATAATTCATCATCAATTTTGCCCTCCCCTTCCCCGCTGGCGACATACGTCGGCATGATCACATTTAACAATATTTAACTCCAAATTAACCAGCATCAGGCAGACAAGATGCGGCTGTCGTGTTAAAAAGCAGCGATATAATCAAGATTAAATAATAAGACCGACAACAACACCTGGAACATCACATGAAACTTGTCCTGAAACTGATTGCCGGCATCCTCGCCGGTCTCCTGTTAGGCCTCTACGCCCCGGAATGGGTCGCACGCGTGCTGTTCACCGCCAAGACCGTCATCGGTCAGCTGATCAGCTTCACCATCCCGCTCATCATCCTGTTCTTCATCACCAGCGGCATCGCCAGCCTGCCGAAGAACTCGGGTCGGTTGTTGGGTAATACCGTTGCCCTCGCCTATGGCTCCACCCTGGTGGCCGGCACCCTGGCCTTCCTGATCGCCAGCCAGCTCATCCCGCTGCTGACCAGCGAGGCCACCATGACCAGCCAGGAGGGCACCAAGCTCGCCTCCTACATCACCATGGAAATTCCGCCGCTGTTCGGGGTGATGTCGGCCCTGGCCGCCGCCTTCGTGTTCGGCATCGGCATCTCCGCCACCGGTGCGCGGGATCTGCGCAGCGTGGCCGATCAGGGGCGTGACATCATCGATCTGCTGCTGGCCAAGGTGATCATCCCGCTGCTGCCGTTCTACATCGCCGGCGTCTTCGTCGAGATGACGGTCGAGGGCACCGTCTTCACCACCCTGAAGACCTTCGGCGTGGTACTGGTGATGGCCATCGTCATGCACTGGCTCTGGCTCTCCGTGCTGTTCGTCGGCACCGGGCTGGCGCTCGGTCGCTCCCCGGCCACCCTGATCAAGAACATGCTGCCGGCCTACTTCACCGCCATCGGCACCATGTCCAGCGCCGCCACCATCCCGGTCGCCCTCAAGGCCAGCAAGAACAACGGCGTGAGCGATGCCATCGCCAACTTCACCGTGCCCCTGTGCGCCACCATCCACCTCTCCGGCTCCACCATCACCCTGGTGACCTGCGCCACCGCCGTCATGTTCCTCTCCGAGCACCTGGCCATTCCCAGCCTGCTCGAGATCTTCCCCTTTATCATGATGCTGGGTGTGGTGATGATCGCGGCCCCGGGCGCCCCGGGTGGCGCCGTGATGTCGGCCCTGGGCCTGCTCACCTCCATGCTCGGCTTCGGTGATGCCTCCATCGCCCTGATGATCGCCCTCTACCTGGCCCAGGACAGCTTCGGCACCGCCTGCAACGTCACGGGTGACGGCGTCATCGCGCTCTGGGCCGATCGTTTCGCCCAAAGCGGCGAGACAGCGCTCGGCACCGAGCAGGATGCAGCCTGATACGGCAAGCAAGCACATACAAAAACGGGAGCCAGTGGCTCCCGTTTTTTTATGGCTGGCATCTGAGGTCAACCGCGCCGGCGGATCACCCCTTCCTGCACCGTGCTGGCCACCAGCACGCCGTCACGGGTGAAGAACTGACCGCGCACCAGGCCACGGCCGCCGCTGGCGCTCGGGCTGTCCACCACGTAGAGCAGCCAGTCGTCGAGCCGGAAGTCCCGGTGGAACCACATGGAGTGATCTATGGTCGCCACCTGCATGTCCGGCTCCCAGTAAGAGACCCCGTGGGGCTGCAGGGCGGCGAACAGGAAGTGGAAGTCCGAGGCATAGGCCAGCAGGTATTTATGTACCCGCTGATCGTCGGGCATCTGGCCGTTGGCCTTGAACCAGGTGTAACGCAGGGGCTCGTGCACATCCGGGCGGATCGGGTCGACCAGGGTCACGGGGCGGATCTCGAGCGGCTTCTCACACAGGATCTTGTCCCGCAGGGCCGGCGGGATCAGTTGCTCGTAGGGACGCACCAGCTCCAGCTCGCTCTTGAGCTGCTCGGGCGGGGTGATGCCCTCTGGCATGGCGGCCTGGTGCTCGAACCCCTCGGCCTCTATCTGGAAGGAGGCGTTGAGGTAGAAGATGGGCTTGCCGCCCTGGATGGCCTTGACCCGGCGGGTGGAGACGGTCTGGCCGTCGCGGATGTTCTCCACGTCGTAGACGATGGGCTTGTTGGCATCCCCTGGGCGCAGGAAGTAGGAGTGGAAACTGTGCACCTGACGATCACCCGCGACCGTCTGCTTGGCGGCTGACAAGGCCTGCCCCATCACCTGTCCGCCAAACACGGATCGCAATCCGAGATCCTGGCTCTGGCCCCGAAACAGGCCCTCCTCGATCTTCTCCAGCGCCAGCAACGCCAGCAGCTCATCCAGTACCTTGCTCATTCGTCTCTCCTGTATCAGTGCGGGAAAGGCTAACAAGCCAGCCCTGGCAGAGCAACCTCTCCCTCACCCTGGTCAGGTTCAGCAGGAAATTTTATCGATATAAACATTCATTAGTACGATTAATGTACATCGATCATTCCCCGGCAACAAAACAGGCTGGCATGAAGTCCCCCTCCCATCACGAAAAAGCCCGCACCAGAGGGTGCGGGCTTTTGCTGGTCGGGGCCGATGACATCAGGCCAGAAGCGTCGGATTACTTGCTGCCGGTGCCCGAGTTGCGGGTCGAGGAGGTCGGCTTGCGGCGGGCGGTGGTGCTGCGCGCGCGCGGCTCCATGCCCTGCATGTCCTTGTGGCGCTTGACCGCGCGGCGGATCTGGGCGGCCTGCTTGTGGCGGGTGGTCTTGCCATCCTGCTGCAGGTCGACCTTGGATTCGGTCTCGTAGTTCATGTGCACCAGACCGCGCAGGTAGTTCACCTCCGGCAGCTTGAGCTCTTTCCAGCCACCGCGGGGGATGCCGCGATCCAGGGTCACGTCACCGTAACGGATCCGCATCAGACGGCTCACCTGCACTTCCTGGGATTCCCACAGACGGCGCACTTCACGGTTGCGACCCTCGGTCAGGGTGACGTTGAACCACTGGTTCAGGCCTTCACCGCCGGCCGGCTTGATCTTGTTGAACTTGGCGATGCCGTCTTCCAGCTGCACGCCCTTGCGCAGGCGTTGCAGCATGGCTTCGGTGATCTCGCCGAACACCCGCACCGCGTATTCCCGCTCCACTTCGTGGCTCGGGTGCATCAGCCGGTTGGCCAGTTCACCGTCGGTGGTGAACAGCAGCAGACCCGAGGTGTTGACGTCGAGGCGGCCGACCGCGATCCAGCGGGCACCGTCCATCTTGGGCAGACGATCAAACACGGTAGGACGACCTTCCGGATCGTGACGGGTACACATCTCCCCTTCGGGCTTGTGATACGCCAGCACGCGGCAGATCTGCTCTTCAGCCGCACGGGTCTTGATCTGGTGGCCATCCACCCGGATCACGGCGTTTGCTTCGACGCGATCTCCCAGCGTAGCGGCCTTGCCATCCACACTGACCCGACCTGCGGTGATCAGGGCCTCCATCTCACGACGGGAGCCTTGACCCGCGCGGGCCAACACTTTTTGCAGTTTTTCACTCATCGGGGTTACCTGATTGTTGATCGCTGCCCGCTAACATAACGGACAACGGTTATTGCCATGCCGGATCCCGTCTGGGCGATCCGCCATCGCATTGATCATTTCACCCGGTCGCACTCTTTGCCAACCTTCATTGAGAAAGTGGCAGCGCAGACTAGGCATCGCTGCCCTCGCCCGGCAAACCGGGCAAGGGTTGTTGCAGCTCGGGAGCCAGCTCGGGGAGCTGCTCCAGACTCTGCAGATTGAAATAGTCCAGAAAATCTCTGGTGGTGGCGAGCAACTCGGGGCGACCCACCACCTCCTTGTGACCGACGCTGCGCACCCAGCCTCGATCCTTCAGGGTATTCACTATCTGGCTCGACACCGCCACCCCGCGGATGGCTTCGATCTCGGCCCGGGTGATGGGCTGACGATAGGCGATCAGGGTCAGCGTCTCCATCACGGCGCGAGAATAGCGCGGCGCCCGCTCGCTCCACAGCCGGGAGAGCTCGTCGGCATACTCCTGGCGCGCCTGGAAGCGCCAGCCGGAGGCGACCTCCTTGAGCTCCACCCCCCGCGCGCTGTAATCCTGTTTCAGCTCGGCCAGCAGCAGTTGCACATAGCGGCCGGTGACCGGGTAGTCGGCCAGCACGCTGGCCTTGAGCTCGCTCGCGGTCAACGGGCGCCCGGCGACGAAGAGCGCGGCCTCGATCAGCGTCTTGAGCCGTTCAGCGGGCAGCGCCACGGGTGCCCTCCTCACGCGGGTTTGCCAACGCAACCGGCCGCTGGCGCGCTGGCGACCAGGAGGCTGACTCAATGCACATGTTCACGCTTCCCCTCCTCCTCTGCACTGGCCAGGGCGAAATGGATAGGCCCAAGGGGTTCCGCCTGCAGGATCCAGATCAGGGACTCCTTGCACAGCTCCAGCAGGGCCAGAAAGGTCACCAACACCCCCATCCGCCCCTCCTCTGCCCTGAGCACCTGCTCCAGGCGCAGGGTCTGCCCGAGGGAGAGCATGGCGAGGATCTCGGCCATCCGCACCCGGGTCGGGATCTGCTCGCGGCGGATCTGGTGATGTTCGAAATGAGTCGCGCGTTTTACCACACTTTGCATGTAAAGGGCGAGCTCAACCAGTGAAACATCGGGGGCCAGCGGCTTGAGGGCACCAAAATCCGGCGGCAGGGCGGCGGCGAGATAGATCTCCCGCTCCACCCGCGGCAACTCGTTCACCCGCTCGGCGCCGACCTTGAAACGCTCGTACTCCTGCAGCCGGCGAATGAGGGTGACGCGGGGATCTTCCCCCTCGTCCTCCTCTTCCAGCTCCGGGGCCCTGGGCAGCAGCAGGCGGGATTTTATCTCCGCCAGCCAGGCCGCCATCAGCAGGTATTCGGCCGCCAGCTCCAGGTTGAGCCCCTGCATCAGCTCCACGTACTCCATGTACTGGGCGGTGATCTGCAGGATCGGCAGGTTCAGGATGTCCAGCTGCTGGCGCCGGATGAGGTAGAGCAGCAGATCGAGCGGCCCCTCGAAGGTGTCGAGAAACACCTCCAGCGCATCGGGCGGAATAAACAAATCCTGGGGCAGCTCATGATAGGGCTGCCCCAGGACTTTGGCGATGGGCAGGGGAAGGCTTGCCTCCCCGCTCGCACCCGGCGCCGGCGTCAGCAGCTCGGGTACGGGCTCGGCGGTATCACTCAAACGGCGTGGGATCCCCGGCACCGCGACGGCGCAGCACGGGCTCGTCGTCGGAGAAGTCCACTACGGTGGTGGGCTGCTCGCCCAGATAGCCACCGTTGACCACCAGATCCAGCTGCTTGCCCAGCTTGTCGAAGATCTCTTCCGGGTCGAACTCGGCCATCTCGGAGCCCGGCAGGATCAGGGTGGTGGAGAGCAGCGGCTCGCCGAGCCCCTCCAGCAGGGCCAGCGCTATGTTGTTGGCCGGCACCCGGATGCCGATGGTCTTCTTCTTCTCGTTCATCAGCCGGCGCGGCACTTCCTTGGTGGCCTTGAAGATGAAGGTGTAGGCGCCGGGGGTGTTGTTCTTGACCAGCCGAAACGCCGTGTTGTCCACCTTGGCATAGGTGGAGATCTCGGAGAGATCCCGGCACACCAGGGTGAAGTCGTGGGTCGGATCGATGCGGCGGATGCGGCAGATGCGCTCCAGCGCGTCCTTGTTACCCATCTGACAACCCAGGGCGTAGCCGGAGTCGGTGGGATAGGCGATGACGCCCCCGTTTTGCAGGATCTGAACCGCCTGGCCGATGAGGCGGACCTGGGGATTATCCGGATGTACGTAAAAATGCTGACTCATAAACTGTTCTCGCGATAGCGACAGGGCAGGCCTGCCTGTAATTCCCAAACTAGAGCATGGTCACGGGCCCCTTGGCCCATGACACTACCTTAACCCCTTTGACGCAGACTCGCTCGCGCCGAAGGTCGAACCCGCCGGATCCACACCGCCGTCAGCGGCTGGCCAGCAGGCTGGCATGCTCCTCGGTGGTGAGACCGAAATGGCCGGGATACCCCAGCCAGAGTGGCATGCCCTCTTTGGGCAGCCAGAGATGGCGACCCAGCTCGGTCCAGTTGGAGGGGAAATGAAAATCCGATCCCACCGAAATGTAAAGATCGTGCTCCTTGGCCCACTGGCCCAGGTTGGCCCGCTCCTGGGGACTCTGCTGGGGCAAGGAGACCTCCATGGCATCCCCCCCGGCGGCCTTGAAGGCCACCAGCAACCGCTTGATCCACTTGGCGGTGAGACCATAACGGCTGGGGTGCGCCAGCACCGCCAGGCCGCCGGCGCCATGAATGGCCTCGATGGCAACCGCCATCTCGAGCCACTCGGCGGGCACATAGCCCTTGTTGCCCCGGCTCAGGTACTTCTTGAATACCTTCTGCATGGTATCGGCCACCCCGCGCGCCATCAGCACCCGGGCAAAATGGGCGCGGGTCACGGCGGCGTCACCGGCCAGGGCCTTGGCCTCTTCGTAGGTGCCAGGGAGCTGGCACTTCTCCAGACGGCGCCCTATCTCCTCGGCGCGCGCCTCGCGGCGGGCCAGCTGGGCGGCCAGAAAGGCCACCAGCTGCGGATTTTTTTCATCCACTCCCAGCGCCACTATATGGATCTCGTGATGCTCCCAACCGGTGGAGATCTCGACCCCGCTCACCAGCCGCAGCGGCAGTAGCTCGGCGTTGATCGTTGCGCGGATCTCATCAAGCCCGGCGAGGGTATCGTGGTCAGTGACCGCTAACACCTCGACCCCTTTCTCGGCGGCGCGCCGCACCAGGTCACGGGGTGCCAGCACCCCGTCGGAGGCGGTGGTATGACAGTGAAGATCGAATCTCATCGGCTTATTTCGCTCTCATGAACAGGCCACTTTGGAAAAAAGAAGGCAAAAAAGCGACTTGACTTGGCCGCGGCTTTATCGTTTTCTGTAGACACTTCAACTGCAAACAGAACGTTACAGGATTCTATCATGCAAACGACAATCACCCTGAACCAGAACTGGTGGTGGCACATTCCCTAACATGCGGGCGTGTGGTCGTTGCTGTACCTGTGATCTGACAGCAAATTAAGAACCCAGAGAAAAAGCCCGCTGACCCCAGCGGGCTTTTTTATTATCCGGCAAATGGACATGTGATGAAACCGAGAATTCAGACCAGCACACAGACCTGGCGATGGCGACCCTACTGAAACCGCCTCAACCACCTTAATTTTCAAGGCATTCTTTCAAGGTATGCAACGTCATGAACATTGGTCATCACCATCACACGCAAGGGAACGCATTATGACAGCCAGCAAGACCCGGTTATCCCTGGGCGAGTTCGATACCCTCAGGCTCAATGCCCCCTATGTCACCGACCCCCTGGCGCTCTACAGCCAGCTGTGCCAGGGCCGCCCCAACAACCTGTTGCTGGAATCGGTAGAGATCGACTCCAAGGCCGGCACCCAGAGCCTGCTGCTGGTGGACGCCTGCCTGCGCATCGAGTGCCGTGGCCGCACCGTGCAGGTACGCGCCCTCAACGACAACGGCGCCCAGTTGCAGATCCTGCTCGGCGAACAGCTGCCGGCCCCGATCCGCCGCAGCCTGGTGAAGGGGGAGCTGCACCTCGAGTTCCCGGCCTCCGATCGGGAGCTTGACGAAGACAGCCGCCTCAAGGGCATCAGCGTGCTGGACGTGCTGCGCACCCTGCAACAGCAACTGCAATGCCCAGTAGGTAAAGAAGCGCTGTTCATGGCCGGCAGCTTCGCCTACGACCTCATCGCCTCGTTCGAGGATCTGCCAGAAGTACCGGAAGGCAGCAACGACTGCCCCGACTACTGCTTCTATGTGGCCGAGACCCTGATCACCATAGATCACATCAAACAGAGCACCCAGCTGGTGGCCTGCCTGTTTGGCGGTAACAGTGGCGACGACGAGCAGGAAGAGAGCCAGCAGGAGGCGCGCTACGCTCGCCTGCTCAGCCGACTCGAGAGCTTCAAGCAAGCCTGTCAGCAGCCACAACCCCGGCCTCAGACGGCCCAGCCGCTGACCGGCGCGCTCTGCGTCGACAAGAGCGACAAGCAGTTCTGCGCCGAGGTAGAGAAGCTCAAGGGCTTTATCCGTCGGGGCGACATCTTCCAGGTGGTGCCCTCACGCAGCTTCTCCCTGCCCTGCCCCGAGCCCATCGCCGCCTACCGCCGCCTCAAGCAGACCAACCCCAGCCCCTACATGTTCTACGTGCAGGATGAGGGCTTCACCCTGTTTGGCGCCTCACCGGAGAGCGCGGTCAAGTTTGAAGCCGGCAGCCGCCAGGTGGAGATGTACCCCATCGCCGGCACCCGCCGCCGTGGCCTCAACCCGGATGGCAGCATCAACCTGGATCTGGATGGCCGCATCGAGCTGGAGCTGCGCCAGGACGAGAAGGAGGTGGCCGAGCACCTGATGCTGGTGGATCTCGGCCGCAACGACATAGCCCGCATCTCCGAGCCCGGCACCCGCTACGTGAAGGACCTGCTCAAGGTGGATCGCTACAGCCACGTGATGCACCTGGTCTCCCGGGTGGTCGGCACCCTGAGAGCCGATCTCGACGCCCTGCACGCCTATCAGGCCTGCATGAACATGGGCACCCTCACCGGCGCTCCCAAGCTGCGCGCCAGCGAACTCATTCGCGCCGTGGAGGGTCGCAGACGGGGCAGCTACGGCGGCGCCGTCGGCTATCTCAACGGCGTAGGCGAGATGGACACCTGCATCGTGATCCGCTCCGCCTTCGTCAAGGAGGGCGTGGCCCATGTCCAGGCCGGTGCCGGCGTGGTCTATGACTCCAAGCCCCAGATGGAAGCGGACGAAACCCGTGCCAAGGCCGCCGCCGTGCTGGCCGCCATCGCCGCCAGCCATGGCACCTCCCTGCAGGCCCTCAGCCTGCAAGAACACCAGCAGTCCGAGAAAACCAAGGCGGCGCGCCATGACTAACATCTTCCTGCTCGATAACTTCGATTCGTTCACTTATAACCTGGTGGATCAGTTCCGCACCCTCGGCTATCCGGTGCGCATCTACCGCAACAGCCTGCCGGCGACCCGCATCATGCAGGAGATCGAAGCCTGTGACGGGGATGCGGTGCTGGTGCTCTCGCCGGGACCGGGCGCCCCCCACGAGGCCGGCTGCCTCATCGATCTCATCAAGCTGGCCCGCGGCCGGGTGCCGATCCTCGGCATCTGCCTCGGTCATCAGGCGCTGTGCGAAGCCTACGGCGGCACCGTCGGCGCGGCGGAGGAGATAGTCCACGGCAAGCGCTCCCTCATCGAGCACCATGGCCACGGCGCCTTCGCCGGCCTGCCGAGCCCGCTGCCGGTGGCCCGTTACCACTCCCTGGTCGCCACCTATGTGCCGGAAGAGCTGCAGGTGATTGCCCACTACCAGGGCATGCCCATGGCCATCGAGCAACGGGACGAGCGGGTGCTGGGCTTCCAGTTCCACCCGGAATCCATCATGACCAGCGAAGGGGCCCGCCTGCTCACCCAGGCGCTCGCCCATATCACCCGCCCAGAAAGCCACGTGCGGTAAGGAGACCCCATGCATCATCATCTCAACACCCTCTATCAGGGGCAGTCTCTCTCCCGCGACGAAGCCCGTGACGCCTTCGGTCAGGTGGTACGCGGCGAAGTGGATCCCATCGTCCTCGCCAGCCTGCTCACCGCCCTCAAGCTCAAGGGGGAGACCCCGGAGGAGATCGCCGGCGCCGCCGACGCCCTGCTGGCCGAGGCTCGTCCTTTCCCGCGCCCGGACTACGCCTTCTGCGACATCGTCGGCACCGGCGGTGATGGCCTCAACACCATCAATGTCTCCACCACCTCGGCGCTGGTCGCCGCCGCCTGCGGCCTGAAAGTGGCCAAGCACGGCAACCGCTCGGTCTCGAGCAAGTCTGGCTCCAGCGATCTGCTGGACAAGATGGGCATCAGGCTCGACATGAGCCCTGAGCTGGCCCGCCGCTGTCTGGACCAGCTCGGCATCTGTTTCCTGTTTGCCCCCCAGTATCACGCCGGGGTGCGCCACGCAATGCCGGTGCGCCAGGCCTTGAAAACCAGGACGCTATTCAACGTCTTGGGGCCGCTTATCAACCCCGCCCGCCCCAGCTATCAGCTGATGGGGGTCTATGCCCCCGAGCTGGTGCGCCCCATCGCCGAAACCCTGCTGGCACTGGGGCTGAAAACCGGTATGGTGGTACACGGCGCCGGGCTGGACGAGGTGGCCATCCACGGCCCGACCCAGGTGGCCGAGATCCGGGACGGCGAGATCCGTGAGTACCTGCTCACCCCGGCCGACTTTGGCCTCGAGACCTACCCGGTCAGCGCCATTCAAGGGGGGGAGCCGGAAGAGAATCGCGCCATCACCGCCGCCATCCTGGCCGGCGAAGGCAGCCCGGCCCACAACGCCGCCATCGCCGCCAATGTGGCGCCGCTGCTGGTGATGGCGGGCAAGGCCCCGGACTTCAGGCAGGCCGCCGCCCTGGTGCTGGCCAAGCTGGCCAGCGGTGAGACCAGCGCGCTCGCCCAGGCACTCGCCACCCTGAGCCATCAGGAGGCATGATGTCAGTCACCGCTCAGCACAGCACCCAACAAGAGAGCCCACAAGGCAGTAGCCAGCTTCGCAAGGATAACGAGATGTCAGACCTTATTGCCCCCCATGGCTTCCTGAACATGGCCTCCATCAACCAGACCATACTCGGCAAGATAGTGGCCGCCAAACAGGCGTGGGTGGCGGCCCGCAAGCAGGCACAGCCGCTGGAGAGCTTCCAGGCCGCGCTCACTCAAAGCGATCGGGACTTCGAGGGGCAACTTCGCGCCGGCGGCACCCGCTTTATTCTGGAGTGCAAGAAGGCCTCCCCCTCCAAGGGGTTGATCCGCAATGACTTCGATCTGGAGGCCATCGCCGACGTCTATGGCCGTTACGCCACCGCCATCTCGGTGCTGACCGACGAGAAGTTCTTCCAGGGTGATTTCGCCTTCCTGCCAAGGGTGCGGGCCAGGGTCAGCCAACCGGTGCTGTGCAAGGACTTCATGATCGACCCCTATCAGGTCTATCTGGCTCGCCACTATCAGGCGGACGCCATCCTGCTGATGCTCTCGGTGCTCACCGACGAGGGCTACCGCGCCCTGTTCAAGGTTGCCAAGGAGCTGGGCCTCGGGGTGCTGACCGAGGTGAGCAACGAAGAGGAGCTGACCCGCGCCATCGCCCTGGGGGCGCCGGTGATCGGCATCAATAACCGAGACCTGCGGGATCTCAGCGTGGATCTCGCCCGCACCGGCCAGCTGGCCGCCGACATTCCCGCCGATCGCGTGGTCATCAGCGAATCCGGCATCCGGGATCGCAGCCAGGTCGCCCGTCTGCGCCAGCATGCCAAGGGCTTCCTGGTGGGCTCCTCCCTGATGGAGGAGGCCGATCTGGAGGCCGCTGTGCGCAAGCTCACCCTCGGCCAGAACAAGGTATGTGGCCTGACCCGCGCCGAAGATGCCGCCGCCGCCCATCAGGCAGGTGCGGTATTTGGCGGCCTTATCTTCGTGGCCAAGAGCCCGCGCTACGTGGACATCCCCGGCGCCCGTGCCGTGATGGCCGGCGCCCCGCTCAACTATGTGGGGGTGTTTCGCAATGCCCAGCCCCAGACCATAGCCCTGACGGTCGAGGCCCTCGGGCTCGCCGCGGTGCAGCTGCATGGGGACGAAGACGCCGCCTATATCGAGGCGCTGCGTACTCTGCTGCCCGAGGGCTGCGAGATCTGGAAGGCGGTCGGCATTACTCTCGATAAGACAAGCGGCGAGCCGCTGCCCGCCCTCGACTATCCGGCGGATCGCCTGCTGCTCGATACGAAAGTCGGCAGCCAGAGCGGCGGCACCGGCCAGGCGTTCGACTGGGCCATGCTGGCAAGCCTCGACAAATCGCGCCTGATGCTGGCGGGGGGCCTCAACCCGGACAACGCCCTGCGCGCCGCCCAGGTGGGTTGTCTCGGCCTCGATTTCAACTCCGGGGTGGAGACGGCCCCGGGCCAGAAGGATCCCCAAAAGCTCGCCGCGGCCTTTGGCGCCCTGCGCCAACTGTAAGCGTGCCCTGCGGGCCCTCTGAACATGCACCAAATTGATGAATCGCTTTCGCCTATAGATACAAGGAATAGACTATGACTCTGCTCAACCCGTTTTTCGGTGAATTTGGTGGCATGTATGTGCCCCAGATCCTCATCCCCGCCCTGCTCCAACTGGAGAAGGCCTTCGTCGATGCCAAGGAAGATCCGGCCTTCGTCGCCGAGTTTGAAGAGCTCTTGACCGAGTACGCCGGTCGCCCGACCCCCCTCACCCTGACCCGCAATCTGACCAAGGGCACCAAGACCCGGCTCTATCTGAAGCGGGAAGACTTGCTGCACGGCGGCGCCCACAAGACCAACCAGGTGCTGGGCCAGGCCCTGCTCGCCAAGCGCATGGGCAAGACCGAGATCATCGCCGAGACCGGCGCCGGTCAGCACGGAGTCGCCACCGCCCTGGCCTGCGCCCTGCTCGGCCTCAAGTGCCGGGTCTACATGGGTGCCAAGGATTGCGAGCGCCAGAAGCCCAACGTGTTTCGCATGAAGTTGATGGGGGCCACCGTCATTCCGGTGCATTCCGGCTCCAGCACCCTGAAGGATGCCTGCAACGAGGCACTGCGAGACTGGGCCGCCAACTACGACAGCGCCCACTACCTGCTCGGCACCGCCGCCGGCCCCCACCCCTTCCCCACCATAGTGCGGGAGTTCCAGAAGATGATAGGGGAAGAGGCCAAGGCCCAGTGCTTCGAGAAGGAAGAGCGCCTGCCCGATGCGGTGATCGCCTGTGTCGGCGGCGGCTCCAATGCCATCGGCATCTTCGCGGACTTCATCGAGAATGAATCGGTGCGCCTCATCGGCGTCGAACCCGGTGGTCATGGCATCGAGAGCGGCGAGCACGGCGCGCCGCTCGGTCACGGCAGCAAGGGGGTCTTCTTTGGCATGCACTCCTACTTGATGCAGGACGAGCAGGGTCAAATTCAGGAGTCCTACTCCGTCTCGGCGGGGCTGGATTTCCCCTCCGTCGGCCCCCAGCACGCCCATCTGGCCGCCATCGGCCGGGCAGACTACGTCTCCATCACCGATAAGGAGGCGCTGGACGCCTTCCAGGAGCTGGCCAAATCCGAGGGGATAATCCCTGCGCTGGAGTCCTCCCACGCCCTGGCCCATGCCCTCAAGATGGCCCGCAGCGAACCCGAGAAGGAGCAGGTGCTGATCGTCAACCTCTCCGGCCGTGGCGACAAGGACATCTTCACCGTCGCCGACATCTTCGAAAAAGAAGGAACCCTGTCATGAATCGCTACGCACAACTCTTCTCCCGGCTGGATGCTGCCAATCAGGGCGCCTTCGTCCCCTTCGTGATGCTGGGGGATCCCACCCCCGAACTCTCCCTGGCCATCGTCGATGCGCTGGTCGAAGGGGGCGCCGATGCCCTGGAGCTCGGCATTCCCTTCTCCGATCCGGTGGCGGACGGCCCCACCATTCAGGGTGCCGCCCTGCGCGCCTTCGAGAGCCACACCACCCCGGATGGCTGCTTCGAGCTGCTGGCCAAGATCCGCGCCAAGTACCCGCAGCTGCCCATCGGCCTGCTGGTCTACGCCAACCTGGTCTATGTGCGCAAGATCGACGGCTTCTACGAGAAGTGCCAGCAAGCCGGGGTCGACTCCGTGCTGGTGGCGGACGTGCCGGTGCAGATGTGCGAGCCCTACAAGGCCGCTGCCGACAAGTTCGGCATCGACAGTATCTTTATCGCCCCGCCCAACGGCGATGCCGAGACCCTCAAGGCGGTGGCGGAACTGGGCAGTGGTTACACCTATCTGGTGAGCCGTGCCGGCGTCACCGGCGCCGAGACCAAGGCCGGCATGCCGGTGGATGGGCTGATCAATACCCTGCGCGAGTTCAAGGCGCCCCCCGCCCTGCTCGGCTTTGGCATCAGCGAACCGGCCCAGGTGCGTGACGCCATCAAGGCCGGCGCCGCCGGCGCCATCTCCGGCTCCGCCGTGGTGAAGATCATCGAGACCCACCACAAGAACCCTGAGCACATGCTCACCCGCCTCAAGGAGTTTGTGGAAGGGATGAAGGCGGCGACCCGCCATCCCTGATCCTCAGGCCGGGCCTGGCTTGGCCCCACAATCCTGACCCTAAGCAACAAGGGAGCCCGAATGGGCTCCCTTTTCTATTCCCTCGTCTGCTCCCCCTAGGAGAGGGCTGGGCGAAGGGGATTTCCGCACACTCTCCCTCCCAGCAGCCCGCTCAAAGCAGCGGTTGCCCACTAATTGGTTGAGGCTGCTCAGATTTCTATCAACGCCTTCTTTCCATGTCTCAATCCGGCCCCTTAATATAGCAATCGACAATCCAGCTCTCGGGAAAGCACCATGGCAACGATTGTTGCTATCTCGCAGGTGAAAGCAGCGAACTGGGGGCTGTAACTCAGGGGCGGTAGCTTGGCCGACGCTTGTCATAACCGGCGCCCTCACTGTTTCTCTACACAGTGGTAATGGAAGCGTTAAACGAGGAAGTCAAGCGATCACGTTCAGCTCCAGAGATAGGCTGGTAACGTAATGATTTAAATGAGTTTTTAACGGTAGTAATGAGGGTGTGACGGAGTTATATGGAAGGCTCCATTATCGGACTTATACCGCCTTCCATCGAATCACTATTAGAACTAAGGAGATACAAATGGGACAACAAATGGCTTTGGTTACACATATATTAGGGACAATATTTGCTGGAGTTTTTATATATTTCGTAGCTCCATATATAGCGAGTTTCATCACAGCTGATGAGGGATTAACGTATCTAGTACTTTATGCTCTCCTAGCTGTATCTTCATTTAAAACAGCACGAAAAATTGAAGAGGGTAAGGATGAAAAAACTAATGAGTTGGACGAATTACTAGAGAAGAAAGGCGAGCATAAGTGATTCTAAATATAACCTTAGCATGCTTAGGAACCCTAGTTGGGTTGCTGATTTATTATGTTAGATTAATTGGAGTTGTAGTTGATGAAAGAGAGTCAATAGAGGCATCCCCTGAATCCTACAACAGGTATAAGTTATTGCTCAACATATCAAATAAGCTAGAGCGTGTGGCGCCATTGGTCAAATCCAGTAAGAATGCAGATTGGGCAAAAATTATATCGTTTATTTCTGTTATCTGTGTTTCGGTATTATTGTTGGTAACGGGCCTGTTTTCTACCTACCTAGTTGATTATGGTGGATCCATACTGTTTTTCTTTTTTTTCTTTTCATTTTTAACTCCTCATGACAAAGGTTACTTGTTTTACAAAGAGAATCTAGTTTATTTTTTAATCATTATATCGTTTATGACATATACTGTCTTTCCACAATTTATAGGCCATATACCGATACCATTTAAAGTGTCGGAAAGCATCTCACTGGACTTTGAAGAGCTTAGGTTGTTTTTTGTCTTTTCTACTGCCGTCTGTACAGCATTGTTGCCTTATCCCATCGCAAAGCTAGAGAAGTGCTTCTCCCAGCTAGCTGTTTCCGTTGTTATGAAATTCACCAAAGATGTTGTCATGCTCGGCGTTAAACCCAACGAACCACACGAAGTTGGGCTGAGGAAAGTGGCAAAGGAATCATTGACATTATCTTTAGGCATGCTTTCTGCTGTTTTAGGACTTATCACATACTTTGCGAATTGGTTCTAACAAAGCATTTAAGAGTGATTCACAACGCTTGGCATTTTCAGTTCAAGGTTGGGTTTCGTGTTTACGGTGGTACGGTTTAGGTTAGGTGGTAGCGTTGCTCACACCTTAATACGGCGTTATGAATACTTGGAGAGATAGTTGAGAAAGTAACATATTTGGAAATACATAAATATAAGAACTAGCTTCAGATATTTACAAGAGGCAAAGAAAGGCAGTTCAATTCATGGTGATGCACAAATCATTAGTAACATATGAAGTTACCCCGCTGGGTCGCCTTTTCCTTAGAAGTATTGATCAGGGTGGATTAGCTATAAAGAGCTAACAAAACTATCCAACGGACGGCCAAAGGCGCGCACCGCTGGTAGTTGGCATTTAGAGAATTTGGACTCTCACCTTTCTGATCACGCAGCTGTACAGCTGGTCCACAGAAATTTGGTGCCCCATTTCAGTTTTCTGGGATGAGCCCCCCGTCCCTTCACATCGAGTTAGCAAAAAAGAAAAGGAAAATATTTTTAGCCCAGAATACGTTGAAGTAGGCAAGCAGTATTTTGTTGGGTGGGGAACATTAATGTTGATTAATGCTGTCCTCGTTCAGGGGAAGAATCGTAGCGGTTTATTCTGGTTTTTCATTTCATTGTCTTTAGGTCCAGTTACAACCTTGATATTGGCCTTGGTGCCAAAGCTACCTGAAAATCAATAAAAGAAACATGATGACATCCACCTTTCGGCGCAAGACGTTGTTTCGCGAGGAGAGTGTCCTAGCGTTGAAATAAGAGTTAAAAACACTAGTAGATCCAGTATTAAATTCCCCATAAATACAATTTACACATAGAGATAAAACCATGAAAAAGATATTCATCAATGTTCCTTATGCAGAGAAAGAAGATGCTAAATCCAAAGGTGCTAAGTGGGATCCACAAAAAAAGTCATGGTTTATATTAGACGGTGTAAATGAAGCACTATTTTCAAAATGGATGTTATCTGACAAAGAAAAATACAATTGCACCGAACTGCTTCATCCTGTTTTTTTAGTTAAATCGAAAGAGCCTTGTTGGCGATGTGCTGGTATTTCTGATGTATATTGCTTAGCTGCTTCAGGTTTTATAAATAGCGATTTTGAATATGATGAGTTTTCAACATTTTCAAACATTAAGGTTTTGAGTGAAAATTTAGCGAGGGCTTTGAAAATACATGCACCAAAATATAATCAAGACTACTCGCAAAAAGCTGGCAGCGTATATTATATGAACCATTGTCAATACTGTAATGCAAAGTTAGGTGATTTTTATATGCACAATGAGCCTGGTGGGGCATTCCAGCCTCTCACCCCAACTGAAGGGAAAGGAATTACGTTATTTGAAATTAAGAATATTAATGATGAGTGCTATCTTAATGGTAACGAGGGTCTTAGATCCCCTTGTTACATCGAGTCCGATGCACAAAGAGCACAAATATAACAGTTTCTAACTGGGTACTGCATTCCAGCCACACAAGCAAACGTTGGGATATTTGAGAAGTTGCGTGATAGATATCAACCGAAAAACAAAACGATTAGCCATTCTCTGCACCTTCCTGTTTCTGATCAGACTCGGATTTCGTGCATTTGGCTATGACCTGCTTTATCACAATCCGAATGATCCCTACGGTATCTCGGATTTGATTGAAGTGGCGTTAGCTCTCATATATCTGGTGAGCTTGGGTCTTTGCATAGTGCATGCGTTGCGGATATTGCTACGGCACTGGGATCAAGGTGCCTTGGGGGCCTCAGCCCTGCTCGCCCTCTGCGCAGTACAGTGGCACAGTTATGACTATCTTCATCACCTGGCCGCCAGTCTCAGCATTCACTGACGACCCCAGCCCCACACCCGCCACCCCATCAACACCAGCATCACTACAACCCCCGGCAGCCAGACCCAGTAGAGCTCGGAGAGGAGCACCGCTTCGCCTCGTGCGGTGAGATAGGCCTCCAGCTTGAAGGGGGCGACCCGGATCACCTGCCAGGGGGCAAAGAAACGCTCATCCCACCACGGCCAGAGCCAGCCCACTCCCTTGCCACCGGTGGTGAGCGAGTCGAGCAGACTGTGGGAAAGCAGCGAGACCAGCAGAAACGACCAGACGGTGACGGCGCTGGCCCTAAGCTGGCGCTGAAACAGCATAGCCAGAGTGGGCAGGGCAAAGGCGAACAGCAGGGAGTGGGTAAAGCCGCGGTGGCCAAAGACATGGCCGTAGTCGACTCCCAGTTTGAAGGCGAGCACATCGGCATCGGGCAGCATGGCGATGGCAACCCCCGCCAGCAGCAAGCGGGGCGGAATAATCCGGCTGCCGAGCCCGAGCCCAAGGCAGAGGGGTACGGCGGCGTGAGTGACTATGGTGGGCACAGGGTGAAGCTCCAACTGAAAACTGGTGCTTACCCTAATCCCGTTCGGTGAAGTGAACATGAAGTGCACTGCGGCTCTGCAAGCGAGCCCCTCCCTGCCCCTCGGCCATCCCCCGGACCATCCCTCACCAACTTTTCCGCCCTAAAAAGTGAACTCCTCTACACTTTTATCTCGCAACCAGCACCAGGACCATAAAAAGTGCATCATCGTACACTTTTGATTACTGTTTTCTCTTACCATGGGTTAAGGTGTAACAACCTACACTTTTTCCCGTGATCATGATGGCAGACGCATCGTTGCAAACCGGCCCGAAAGAACTGGATCCCGCCTCGCTGGGGCTGGCGATCCGCGAGAGACGCAAGGCAGCCAGGATGACCCAGGAGGTGACGGCCTCACTGTGCGGCATCTCCAAGAAGACCCTGATCAAGATTGAAAAGGGGGGGGATGTCTACCTCTCGACCCTGCTGCAGGTGATGAAGGCGCTGGGGCTGAGGTTGCAACTGGTGCAAGAAGCGGGCTCACAGGTAGCGAACGGCAACAGCCAACCCGAGGTCGGTGATGATGAGTGGTTCTGAGCACCATCGGCTGGAACTTCGGCTGGGTAATCAGCTGATCGGCCATCTCGAATATGACTCCAGCCGGGATGCGTTTCAGCTCGGCTATACACCTGCGTGGCAGGCGCGCGGATTCCCGCTCTCTCCCCCGCTGGCGCTGGATGGCTCGGCCAGCAGCGCCCAAGTCCGGGCATATCTGGGCAATTTGCTACCAGAAAATCACGGGCTGGAGCACCTGATTGAGGCGCTCTCCGTTTCGCGCAGCAATCTCTTTGCCCTGATCCACGGCATCGGTCGCGATGTCTCCGGGGCTGTCACCTTTACCCTGCCCGCAGAGCCCGACGTCCCCACCCATTTTCGCCCCATCACCCCGGAAGAGCTGTTGCTGCGCCTCGATCAGCCCGAGATCTGGCCGCTGGAAGTCTGGGATGGTCGCCCCCGCCTCTCGGTTGCGGGCGTGCAGGCCAAGCTCAACCTGCTGCGACTCGAGGGGACGCTGGGATTTGGCGAGGGCGAGCTCTGTTCCACCCACCTCCTCAAGTTCGAGCATCACCCTCATCTGGTGATCAATGAGTTTGTGACCATGCGGCTGGCCGCACTGCTGGGCATGCAGGTGGCACAGGTCGAACTGCACAGGGTAGGTCAAGGCGATAAGTCCCACCGAAGCTTGCTGGTAGAACGCTTCGATCGGCGCCTTGACGAGGGTGGCTTGAGGGTGCGCCGTCGTCACATGATCGATGCCTGTCAGGGGCTGGGGTTTCCCGTCGCCCGAAAATATGAACGCAACTTCGGTGACGGGCGGGACGTGGCCCATATTCGGGAAGGGGTGAGCCTGCCACGGCTGTTCAGTCTCAGCGCCCTCTGTGTCAATCCGGCGCAGGCCAGACTGGACATGCTGCAATGGCTGCTCTTCAACCTCTGCGTCAACAATCACGATGCCCACGGCAAGAACTACAGCTTCTTCGTCTCGCGGGCAGGGCTGACGCCCACCCCCTGGTACGATCTGGTCAATGTGGGGCTTTACCCCGAGTTCAACCAGCATCTGGCCATGGCCATCGGCAACGAGTTTGCTCCCGAGGCGGTCAACGCATGGCAGTTGCTGGAGATGGCCGAAGCATGTGATTTGCCCAAACGCCTGTTGCAGCAAACCCTGCACAAGATAGCCAGCGACATACTGCATCATCTTGATACCGCCATCGCCCTGGTTGAGACAGACCATACCGCCGAGCTGGCTTATCTGGCAGGCTACCGAGACGACGTTAAGCGCCGTTGCCACCATTTTCAGGAGCAGGCGACGCTGTTGCCCGAGCTGCAACTGTAGCCAGACCTTGTCCACCCGCATGGGACGCAACCCAGCCTTGAGCCCGTGGCGGGCATTGCCTACAATGACCCACTTTTTATCACACTCAGGTCTATAAAATGAGCGACAACAAACCTGCACTGCCCGACCGTCTGGCGGCCAACCCGCGCAGCCCGCACCATGTGGCAGCCTGCTTCGAGCACGAGATCGGCATTCGCCTCAACGGCAAGGAGCGCACCAATGTCGAGGAGTACTGCATCAGCGAAGGCTGGGTGAAGATCCCCTCCCCCAAGGCAAAGGATCGCTACGGCAACCCCATGCTGATCACCGTCAAGGGCACCGTCGAGGCCTTCTACGCCTAAGTCGCCCAGACTGCGACACCCCGACCCTGTTATTCCAGAACACCGGCCTAGCGCCGGTGTTCTGCGTTTTGGGCTGGCCCTGGCCCACAGGCGGCCTCTCTTTCTTTCCCTTCATTTCTCTTCCTTTCGCCTTTTCCCTTCCGCCAGGGCGTGATCTGGTTGGTCCTTGCCAAGGCAAGGGCGGCGCGTAGGCCTCCCAGATGTCGCCACGCCAGCTCCCCTCATGTTGAAGGGCGCGGCTTGCCGGCCTGCCAGCGTTGCAGCGCGGCGCCGGCCAGCACCAGCACAATGCCGAGCAGATCGCTCGCCGCCAGCCGTCCGGCCAGGGCATCGAGCAGGGCGCCCCCCGCCAGTTGACCCGCGACGATCAGCAGGGCACAGGCCAGGGCACCGACCCGGCCGATGGCCCAGCTGCTGATGGCGACGAACAGCGCCCCCAGCACACCGCCGAGCAGCAGCCAGGGATCGAGCCCGGCGAGCTGCTCCCAGGGCGCTCCCTTGAGGATGAGCAGGGCGCCGAGCAGCCCAAAGCCGAGCAGGTGATTGGCAAGAGACGCGGTAAAGGCGCCCCGGGCGCTGGCGAGGCGGCCATTGAGGGTGCGCGACAGACTCACCGCCACGCCGTTAAGCAGTCCCAGCAGGATCAGAAGGGTCATGGTGTTTCTCCTAACGCAGCACGATGAACAGGGCGCCGGCCATCACCAGCAAGGCGGCGAGCAGTCCCAACAGGATCAGGAGGGTCATGGTGTTTCTCCTAACCGAGCACGATAAGCAGGGCGCCGGCCAGCACCAGCAGAGCGGCGAGCGCGTCCTTCCCCGAGGGGCGGCGGCGGGTCAGCCCGAACCAGCCTCTGGCGTCGCACAGGGCGCCAAACAGCTGCTGGCCGAGCAGCAGCAGGGCCAGGGTGCCCGCCATGCCGAGGGGGGAGTTGAGGCAGAGGGCCGCCAGCACCACGGTGAGCGCCCCCGGCAGGCCGCCGAGCCAGGCCCAGGGCGGGGCAGCTTCTGGCTGTGGGGGCCGTGGGGCGAGACACCACAGGAGCGCGGCCACCAGGGTGCCGACCCCGTGGGCCAGCCAGCTCCCGAGCCAGGGGTCGGTGGCGCGGGCCAGGGCGCCGTTCTGGGCGATCATCAGCGCCAGCAGCAGGCCGGCGGCGAAGGCGGCCAGAGCACCTATGGTCTGGCCAAGTGTCTGGCCGAAGGCGAGGCGTCCGGGGCGGCGGTCGATAAGAGGGGGGATCATGGGGTCACTCCTTGGTTGAACAGAGGAGCAGGGTAAATTGTTTTCGATATGAGGATAATCTACCCTATTGGAACAACATTGTTTCCAAATTGAGAACAACATGAACCAGGATGCCTTCGCCCTGCTCCCCGCCTTCGTCGCCGTGGTGGAGGCGGGCACTTTCTCCGGCGCCGCCCGTCAGCTCGGCCTCAGCAAGTCGGTGCTGAGCAAGAAGGTGAGCCAGCTTGAGCAGCAGCTCGGTTGCCAGCTTATCTACCGCACCACCCGCTCCCTCGCCCTGACCGAGGCGGGGGAGCGCTACTTCGAGGCGGTGCGCCATGCGGTGCGCCTGGCAAGCGAGGGGGAAGATGCCATCGGCGCCCTGCAATCGGCGCCCCGCGGCCTGCTGCGGGTGACGGTGCCCATGGTCTATGGCCGGCGCCACATCGCCCCCCTTATCCCCGAATTTCTCGCCCTCCACCCCGAGGTGCAGTTGCAGCTCGAGATGAGCGACGCCCGGCAGGATCTGGTGGCCGAGGGGTTCGATGTGGCGGTGCGCATCGGCGAGCTGGAAGATTCGAGCCTGGTCGCCCGCCGCCTTGCCCCCTGTCACAGCACATTGTGCGCCGCCCCCGCCTACCTGGCGCGGGCCGGCACGCCCCGTACCCCGGCGGATCTCGAGCACCACAACTGCCTCTTCTACTCCCTGTTTCGCGGCGGCACCCAGTGGCGGCTGCAAGGCCCCGAGGGGGAGGTGGCCATCACCCCGCGCGGCAATTTCGAGGTCAACAACAGCGATGCCATCCACACGGCGCTGCTGGCGGGGCTCGGCATAGGCAACATGCCGGACTTTATCGTGGAGCGGGATCTCGCCACCGGTCGGCTGGTGCCCCTGCTGCCAGACCACGCCCTGCCCGAGCACGGCATCTGGTGCCTCTATCCGAAGCGCCGCCACCTGCCCGCCAAGGTGGAGGCCTGGCTGGGGTTTCTCCACGAGCGTCTGGGTCTGCGCTAGGGGGTTACCGGGATAACCGAAGCGGTTCACGTTTTTTGCTGCCAAAGGGCGTACAATCACACATAACCAAGTTCATGTTTTTATTGAAAAAGCCCCTAGGGGTAATGCAATGGCATGGCGCCCTCAACCCTCGATGGAACTCCATGATGAAAAGAACCGCGATTGCCCTGACCCTGGCCAGCCTGTTGGCACTGCCGGCGTTTTTCCCCTCCGTCGCCTGGGCCACCCCGGTGCGCTCCCTGCAAAAGGAGCAGAATTACGATCAGTACATCAGCAAGCGCCAGGTGGTGGATCAGCTGCTGGCGGATGCCTTGCACGTCTTCAAGTCGCCGGCCCGGGTCTCGGACGCCGGCTTCACCGCCAAGATGCCGAGCAACATGGAGCGGGTCACCGAGCTGCTGCTGCAGGCCTATCAACTCGAGCCCTACCGCACCGACTTGCTGATCTCGGCAGCTAATGCCCAGATCTACAACGGCAACGTGGACAGAGCCATCGCCCTGTTCGAGCAGGCGCTCACTGCCGCGCCGGACGATCTGGATCTCAACACCTATCTCGCCACCTGGCAGCGCTTCAAGGGCGATCAGGCCAAATCCGATGGCTACGTCAAGCGGGTCGGCGAGCTCAATGCCGGTCGCGCCGCCGACTTGCAGCGCCTCTTCGACACCGTGGACAGGGTTAACGCCACCCCGCTCAAGGAGCAGCAGGGACGGGGCGAGAAGAAGGGCCGCCGCGCCATCGTCACCCTGGGCTATGCCCTCAACCCCGACGGCAGCATGCACGACATCCTGCTGGGCCGGCTCGAGACCACCCGGGCCCTGGCCCAGGCCAACCCGGCGGCCCTCATCATCCTCACCGGCGGCGTGCCCCAGAACCGCCAGACCGAGGGCAAGCTGATGGCGGACTGGCTGGCGAAGAAGGGCATAGACAGATCCCGCATCATCGAGGAGAACTACGCCACCAGCACGGTGGAGAACGCCCTCTACAGCGGCTATGCCCTCGCCCGCCACCAGATTGAATATGCCACCCTGGTGAGCTCCGCCAGCCATGTGCGCCGGGGACAGACCCTGCTGGAAATAGCCTGCTGGCAGAGCGGCCCTGCCGGGATCCAGATAGACAGCGTCAGCTACCCGGACAAGCCGCTGTCGACCCTGGCCAAGGTGAGCGACGGCGAGCTGCTCGGTATCTACCGGGATGCCCTGCGCACCTACGGCCTCTGGAGTTATCGCTCGGCGCCCCTTATCGAGCGCTGATCCAGGGGGTTGCTTCCCACCACCTCTGGAGCCCGCCCACTGGCGGGCTTCTCTTATCTGGCCACCCTTATCTGACCATCTTGGCCGGCTCAGATCCCTACCTCCTCTCCCCGCTCTCCCCCTTCAGACTGCCTTTTCCTTCCCGCTTCTTTTTCCCACAAAAAAGTCCGATTGCCAGTGCGCGAATAACCTCTTCACAACTCGGCATATCTGAATTACCTCATTGATTCACCGTTCTTTTTCTAAGAACCATAACTCATGACAGCTGCCTTCTCGTTCCTTCATTTCCCGGCGCTGTTCGGGGAAAGATGAGGCCTCAATCACCCGAATGAAGGAACGCATCATGAAAGGAAAAGGAACTTCCCTCTGGCTGGCGGCACTCGCCCTGGTCAGCCAATCGGCCCTGGCGGTCGAGGTCACGGTCGCCTACCAAACCTCGGCGGAACCGGCCAAGGTGGCCCAGGCCGACAACACCTTCGCCAAGGAGAGCGGTGCCAAGGTGGACTGGCGCAAGTTTGACAGCGGCGCCAGCGTGGTGCGGGCGCTCGCCTCGGGCGACGTGCAGATAGGCAACATCGGCTCCAGCCCGCTGGCGGTGGCGGCCAGCCAGAACGTGCCCATCGAGGTGTTCCTGCTCGCCTCCAAGCTCGGCGACTCCGAGGCGCTGGTGGTGAAGCAAGGACTCGCCAACCCCCAGGATCTGGTGGGCAAGCGCATCGCCGTGCCCTACACCTCCACCACCCACTACAGCCTGCTGGCGGCCCTCAAGCACTGGGGCGTCGATCCGGCCAAGCTGCAGATAGTGAACCTGCAACCACCGGCCATCATCGCCGCCTGGCAGCGCGGTGACATCGACGGCGCCTATGTCTGGGCCCCGGCCCTCAACCAGCTCACCAAAGAGGGCAAAGTGTTGACCGACTCGGCCCAGGTCGGTGAATGGGGCGCCCCGACCCTGGATGTCTGGGTGGTGCGCAAGGACTTCGCCAAGGCCCATCCCGAGGTGGTGCAGGCCTTCGTGAGTAGCACCCTGGCGGCCCAGCGTGGCTACCTCGACAACCCCGATGGCTGGCTGGCCAAGGCGGATAACCTCGGCAAGCTGTCAAAACTGAGCGGCGTCCCCGAGGCCGACGTGCCCGGCCTGGTCAAGGGCAACACCTACCTCGACGCCCGCACCCAGAGCGCAGAGCTGAGCGGCCTGGTGAACCAGACCATCATCGACACCGCCCGCTTCCTCGAGGCCGAGGGCAAGGTCGCGAACGCCGCCACCGACTACAGCCAGTTCGTGACGGATCGCTTCGTGAAATCCGTGCCCCAATAAGCCACAGGAGACGATCATGCTGCAGCTCTCTTATGTGTCCGCCGAGTACGCCGGCAAGAAGGTGCTCGACAACATCAGCCTCTCCCTCCCTGAGGGCGAGTTGATGGTGGTGCTCGGCCCCTCCGGCTGCGGCAAGACCACCCTGCTCAACCTGGTCGCCGGCTTCGAGCCCTGCCAGCACGGCCACATCCGTTTGCAGGGCAAACAGGTGAAGGGGCCCGGCGCCGAGCGCGGCGTGGTGTTCCAGAGTGAGGGGTTACTCCCCTGGCGCAACGTACGGGACAACGTCGCCCTCGGCCTGCAACTGGCCGGGGTGCCCAAGGCCGATCGGGAGGAGCAGGCGCAAGCATTGCTGAGTAGCGTGGGGCTGGAGGGAGCAGGGGATCGCCCCATCTGGCAGCTCTCCGGCGGCCAGCGCCAGCGGGTCGGCATCGCCCGCGCCCTGGCCACCCAACCCCAGCTGTTGCTGCTGGACGAGCCATTCGGCGCCCTGGACGCCTTCACCCGCGAGCAGATGCAGACCCTGTTATTGCGATTGTGGCATCAGGGGCGCCGCCAGGTGCTGCTCATCACCCACGACATCGAGGAGGCGGTGTTTCTGGCGACCGAGCTGGTGCTGCTCTCCCCCTCCCCCGGCCGGGTCATGGAGCGGCTGACCCTGGATTTCGGTCGCCGCTTCGCCGCCGGCGAACCCTGCCGCAGCATCAAATCCGATCCGGCCTTCATCGAGCGCCGCGAGTACGTGCTCGGCCGGGTGTTCGAGCAGCGGGAGGCCTTCGCATGAGCATCGCCCTCACCCGCGCCGCCAGCCC
This sequence comes from Aeromonas sp. MR16, assembly GCF_022549315.1. NCBI lineage: Bacteria > Pseudomonadati > Pseudomonadota > Gammaproteobacteria > Aeromonadales > Aeromonadaceae > Aeromonas > Aeromonas sp. MR16. The sequence continues at coordinate 48,212 of NZ_JAKZFK010000008.1, forward strand.
CCGCAAGCGGGCCCTGCACTGGCCGCTGCCGAGGCGGCTGACCCTGAGCCTCGCCACCCTGGCCGCCTTGCTGGCCCTGTGGTGGCTGGTGGCAAGCATAGGCTGGGTAGATCCGCTGTTCCTGCCGCCCCCGGCCAAGGTGCTGGCCCAGCTCATCACCATTGCAGGGCCGCAAGGCTTCATGGACGCCACCCTGTGGCAACACCTGGGAGCGAGTCTTGGACGCATCCTCATCGCCCTGGTGGCGGCGGCCTTCTTCGGCATCGCAGCCGGCATCGCCATGGGGCTGAGCCCCACGGTGCGGGGCATGCTGGATCCGCTGATCGAGCTCTACCGGCCGGTGCCGCCCCTTGCCTACCTGCCGCTCATGGTGATCTGGTTCGGCATAGGCGAGACCGCCAAGGTGTTGCTCATCTATCTGGCCATCTTCGCCCCCGTGGCCATGGCGACCCTGGCGGGGGTGCAGAGCGCCAAGCCGGTGCGGCTGCGGGCGGCCCGGGCGCTGGGCGCCTCACCGGCCCAGGTGCTCTGGCACGTGATCCTGCCGGGGGCCCTGCCGGAGATCCTGACCGGGCTGCGCATCGGCCTCGGGGTGGGCTGGTCCACCCTGGTGGCAGCCGAGCTCATCGCCGCCACCCGGGGGGTGGGCTTCATGGTGCAATCTGCCGGCGAGTTTCTCGCCACCGATGTGGTGCTGGCAGGCATTCTGGTGATCGCCGTGATCGCCTTCGTATTGGAATTGGGTTTACGCGCACTGCAGCGCAGGCTGACACCCTGGCATGGAGAAGGACAATGAACCACAAGCTGACCATTACCCCTCTGGGGCCCCATGGTGATCGTCCAAATATCGCCTTCGTATTGGAATTGGGCTTACGCACATTCGCATTGCAGCGCCGACTGACGCCTTGGCATGGAGAAGGACAATGAACGACAAGCTGACCATTACCCCTCTGGGACCCCATATCGGCGCCGAGATCGCCGGTCTCGCGCTGGCCGAGCCCCTGACCCAGGGCCAATTCGAGCAGCTCCACCGTGCGCTGCTCAAGTACCAGGTGCTGTTTCTGCGGGATCAACCCATCAGCCCCAGGCAACAGCGGGCACTCGCGAACCGCTTCGGGGACTTGCACATCCACCCCGTCTACCCCCACAGCGAGGAAGCCGAAGAGATCATCGTGCTCGACACCCACGACGACAACCCGCCGGACAACGACAACTGGCACACCGACCTGACCTTCATCGAGACGCCGCCGGCGCTCGCCATCCTGGCCGCCAAGCAGTTGCCGCCGACCGGGGGCGACACCCTCTGGGCCAGCGGCATAGCGGCGCTCGCGGCGCTCTCCCCGCCCCTGCAGAAGCTGCTGGCGGGGCTGGAGGCGGAGCACGACTTCACCAAGTCGTTCCCGGCTCACCGTCACAACGGCAGCGAGGCCGAGCGCCAGCGCTGGCAGGCCGCCGTGGCCAACAACCCACCCCTGCGCCACCCGGTGATCCGCACTCACCCGGTGAGCGGCAGGCAGGCGCTGTTCGTCAACCAAGGCTTTACCACCCGTCTGCCGGATCTGCCGGCCCGGGAGAGCGAGGCGCTGCTCGGCTTCCTGTTCGATCACATCACCCGCCCCGAGTTTCAGGTGCGCTGGCGCTGGCAGGAGAACGACATCGCCATCTGGGACAACAGGGTGACCCAGCACTATGCCAACGCCGACTACCTGCCGGCACGACGGGTGATGCACAGGGCCACCATACTCGGGGACAAGCCCTTCTGGCGTGCGGCCTGAGCCTGCCCCCTCCATGAAAAAGCCCGCCGATGGCGGGCTTTCTTCCGTTTATCTTCTGAACAAATCAGGCCTTGAGTTCCAGCACCGTACTGAATCCGCCGAAGATCATGCGGGCGCCGTCGAACGGCATCTGCTGATGCAGGGGACCGCCCGGAGCCATTCTGGGATCCTGCATCATCTTTTGCATGGCCTCGTCCCGGGTCGCCTTGTCCGGCCACTCCACCCAGGAGAAGACCACGGTTTCATCTTCTTTCGCCGCCACGGCGCGGTAGAAATCGGTCTGCTTGCCGTGGGGCACGTCGTCCCCCCAGCACTCCAGCACCCGGGTCGCACCGAGCTCCAGGAAAATGGGATCGATGTACTTCGCATGATCGATCATGGCCTGCTTGTTCGCCGTGGGCACGGCGATCACGAATCCATCCACGTATGACATGAGAGCGTCCTCCTGTTAATGAGGATCTCAGCATAGCAAGGGGGTCGGGCCATCGCCCGACCCCGCCATGGGGGGGCATCAGGCGACGATCAGCCGCTCCAGATCGCTGCGCGTGAGGTGTTTGGTGTCCACCTTCACATACACCGAATGCTCCTCACTCACCAGCAGTACGTCGCTCACCCCGTCGCAGGCGCGGATCTTCTGCTCCAGTGCCGGGCTCGCCTCAACCCCTTCCGGCAGCACGATGCGCAGGCTGCTGACATAGGGAGGTTCTTGCATGGTGAGGCTGACCCCGAGCCAGAGCAGCGCCAGGGCGGCGCAGCCACCGAACACCAGGGGTGCCCCCCCTTGGCTGTAGAGCAGGCCACCCAGGCTGCCGCCGATGGCGACCCCGATAAACTGACTGGTGGAGTAAACCCCCATGGCGGTGCCCTTGTAACCCGGTGGCGACTCCTTGCTGATGAGGGATGGCAGCAATGCCTCCATCACGTTGAAGCCGATGAAGAAGATCTGCAGCCCCGCCAGCAGGCCCCAGAGCTGCAACCCGGCCTGCCACAGCACCACTTCGGCAACCAGCATCACCAGCACACAAATCTGGAACACCAGTTTCATCTTCCGGCGCTTCTCGGCGTAGAGGATGAAGGGTACCACGCTCACGAAGGCGACCAGCATGGTGACGAGGTAGGCCTGCCACTGCTGCTCCCGGGGCAGCCCGGCCTGTTCGAGCAGCGGCGGCAGCGCCACGAAGCTCGACATCAGCAGAGTGTGCACGCAGAGGATGCCGAGGTTGAGCTTGAGCAGGCGTGGATTGGCCAGCACGGTACGAATGCCCCCCTTCACCATGGCCGACTCGCGGTTGAGCAGATGGCCCTTCGGCTCCGGCACCCACCACAGGGTGATGCCGATGCCGCCGAGCGCCAGCAGGGCGATAAGCCAGAACAGGCCCGACAATCCCAGGGCATGGGTGATGAGCGGCCCGGTCACCATGGCGATGGCGAAGGTGATGCCAAAGCTCACCCCGATGAAGGCCATCGCCTTGGTGCGATTCTGCTCCCGGGTGAGATCCGAGAGCAGCGCCATGACGGCGGCGGAGATGGCGCCGCTGCCCTGCAGGGCGCGACCGACGATGACCCCCCAGATGGAGTCGCTCATGGCGGCGATGACGCTGCCAATGGCAAACATCAGCAGGCCGCCGACGATGAGGGGTTTTCTGCCGATACGATCGGAGAGCAGCCCGAACGGGATCTGCAGCAGGGCCTGGGCCATGCCATAGACACCGATGGCGAGCCCGATCAGCGTCTCGGACGCACCGGCCAGGGACATGCCGTAGGTGGTCAGCACCGGCAGCACCATGAACATGCCGAGCATGCGCAGTGAGAAGACGGAACCGAGCGCCCAGGTTGCCCGGCGCTCGCTCCTCGTCATGGTGAAATCATTCATGATGGCCTCATCAATCAGAAAAAGAGGGGGAAGAAGGAGATGGCAGCCTGCTCGGCCGAGCCACAGAAGAAAGAGCCCCGACGGGGCGGCCCCATAATAACAGAGCCGGGAAGGTTCCCGGCTCTGGATTCTACTGATTTTCCTGTGTCATATCACAACACTGGCATCCGGATTGGCGATGCCTCAGGGCAGCATGCTCACCAGCACGGGCGCTGCGTCCGGCTGGAAGTCCACCGACATCATCACGCTCAGGCAGGTGATGGTGACAATCGAGAACATGAACAGCTTGCGGGCCCAGAGGGAGTCATCGACCGCCTGCTTGTAGCCAGACAGCGCCATCCCCAACCACCAGACACTCACCGCGGTGGCGACGATCAGGTACTTGTAACCGGCATAACCGCCGAGGAACAGCATCAGGGTCGGCACCATAAAGGCCAGGATGTAGAGGGTGATGTGGTGTTTGGCCACGGAGATCCCCTTCACCACCGGCAACACCGGAATGTTGGCCGCCTGATAATCCTTGAAGCGGAAGATGGCGATCGCATAGGAGTGCGGCATCTGCCACAGGCTGAAGATCGCCAGCAGGATCAAGGCCCCCGAGTCGAACTGACCGCTCACCGCGCAGTAGCCGATGACCGGTGGCGCGGCGCCGGAGAGGCTGCCGACCAGGGTGCCATAGACCGAGTGACGCTTCATGTAGAGGCTGTAGACCCCCACATAGACCAGGAAGCCCAGCACTGCCAGCAAGGCGGCCAACGGATTGGCCGCGAAGTACAGCAGGGCAATGCCCGCAACGCCCAGCGCGCTCGCATACCAGAGCGAGACGCCAGGGGCGATCAGCCCCTTCACCAGGGCGCGATTCTTGGTGCGCTCCATGATGCAGTCGATGTCCCGGTCGATGTAGTTGTTGAACACACAGCCGGATGCGACCACCAGTGACACCCCGACCATGGTCAGGATGAACAGGGGGACGTCCAGGCTCCCCTTGGAGGCCAGCAAGAATCCACCGATAACCGAGATGAGGTTACCGAAGATGATGCCCGGCTTGGTCACTTGCAGGTATTGCTTCATCATCACATCAACCCGCTCAGTGAATCATCATGTTGATGTTGAGGTTGTACATGATCCACAGGGAACCCACCACCACGATGGCGATGATGAGCACGGTGAAGACCAGTGCCACCAGGTTCCAGCGCTCCTCGGAGGAGGTATTCATGTGCAGGAAGTAAGCCAGGTGTACGAAGATCTGGATCACCGCCATCCCGACCACGGTGCCGAGCACCACGGCGTGGGAGGCGCTGCCGTCCATCACCATCCAGAACGGGATCGCGGTCAGGATGAGTGACAGCACGAAGCCGATCATGTAGGACTTGGCGCTGCCGTGGCTGGCGCCGTGATTATCAACTGAATGACTCATTTACATGACCCCCATCAGGTAGACCACGGTGAAGACGCAGATCCACACCACGTCCAGGAAGTGCCAGAACAGGCTCAGGCACATCAGGCGAGTTCGGTTGCGCTCGGTCAGCCCCTTCTTAGAGATCAGCACCATCATCACGATGATCCAGATAAGGCCGCTGGTCACGTGGATACCGTGGGTACCGACCAGGGTGAAGAAGGCGGACAGGAAGCCGCTGCGCTGCGGGCCGAAGCCTTCGGCGATCAGGTGATGGAACTCGTAGATCTCCATGGCGATGAAGCCGGCACCGAACAGGAAGGTCACCAGCAGCCAGCCGTTGACGGCGGCTACCTTGTTCTTGTTCATGGCCAGCATGCCAAAGCCGAAGGTGATGGAGCTCAGCAGCAGCAACATGGTTTCGGCGAACACGAACGGCAGCTCGAAGATGTCCTTGCCGGTGGGACCACCGGCGGTGCCGTTGACCAGCACTGCATAGGTTGCGAACAGGGTCGCAAACAGGATGCAGTCGCTCATCAGGTAGATCCAGAAGCCGAACACCTTGGTGGCACCGGCATCGTGGTGCCCATGATCCTCATGGGCGCCGTGAATGTGATGTAAAACGTCCGTTGCCATAGCGTCAGGCTACCTTGTTGATGTTGTCGAAATGCTGACCTTCGATACGTTCGATCTCGTCAACCTGTACGTAGTAGTCCACATCGTCGTTGAAGCTGTGGATGATCCAGGTGCCGATCATGCCGACGAAGCCGGCGATGGCCATCCACCAGATGTGCCAGATCATGGCAAAACCAAACACCACGCTGAAGGCGGCGATGATGACACCGGCACCGGAGTTCTTCGGCATGTGGATGGGGGCATACTGGGCCGGCTGACGGTAGGCGCTACCGTCTTCCTTGGCTTCCCAGAACGCATCCAGACCCTTGACCTGCGGTTCGATGGCGAAGTTGTAGAACGGCGGCGGCGAGGAGGTAGACCACTCCAGGGTACGGCCACCCCAGGGATCGCCGGTCAGATCGCGGTTCTTCTCGCGGTCACGGATACTGACCACGACCTGGATCAGCTGGCACAGGACGCCGATGGCAATCAGGCCGGCGCCGCAAGCGGCCACCACCAACCAACCGTGGTACTCGGGCTCGATGTTCTGGCTGACGCGACGGGTCATGCCCATGAAGCCCAGTACGTAGAGCGGCATGAAGGCGACGAAGAAGCCGGTGATCCAGAACCAGAAGGCACGCTTGCCCCAGACGTCATCCAGCTTGAAGCCGAACGCTTTGGGGAACCAGTAGGTGATACCGGCAAAGCAACCGAACACCACGCCGCCGATGATGACGTTGTGGAAGTGCGCGATCAGGAACAGGCTGTTGTGCAGCACGAAGTTGGCGGCCGGCACGGAGAGCAGTACCCCGGTCATGCCACCGACGGTGAAGGTGATGATGAAGCCGACGGTCCACAGCATGGGCGAGCTGAACTCGATGCGACCGCGGTACATGGTGAACAGCCAGTTGAAGATCTTCACCCCGGTCGGGATGGAGATGATCATGGTGGCGATGCCGAAGAAGGCATTCACGTTGGCGCCGGAACCCATGGTGAAGAAGTGGTGCAACCAGACCACGAAGGCCAGCACGGTGATGGCCAGGGTAGCCCACACCAGGGAGGTGTAACCGAACAGCTTCTTCTTGCAGAAGGTCGCCACCACCTCGGAGAAGACCCCGAACACCGGCAGCACCAGGATATACACCTCGGGGTGACCCCAGGCCCAGATCAGGTTGATGTACATCATCATGTTGCCACCCATGTCATTGGTAAAGAAATGGGTACCCAGGTAGCGGTCTGCGGTCAGCAGGGCGATGGTGACGGTCAGGATCGGGAAGGAGGCGATGATCAGGATGTTGGCGCACAATGCGGTCCAGGTGAACACCGGCAGACGCATCATGGTCATGCCCGGGGTACGCATCCGGATGATGGTGGCAAAGAAGTTGACACCGGTCAGCAGGGTCCCCAGACCCGAGATCTGCAGACTCCAGATCCAGTAATCGACCCCGACGCCCGGACTGAACTCCAGCCCCGACAAGGGCGGATAGGCCAGCCAGCCGGTCTGGGCGAATTCACCGACCCCGAGGGAGACGTTGATCAGCACCACGGCTGCGGCGGTAAACCAGAAGCTCAGGTTGTTCAGGAAGGGGAAGGCGACGTCACGGGCGCCGATCTGCAGCGGCACGACGATGTTCATCAGGCCGATCACCAGCGGCATGGCCACGAAGAAGATCATGATGACGCCGTGGGCGGTGAAGATCTGGTCGTAGTGGTGCGGCGGCAATATGCCCTCGCCCCCGGCCGAGGCCATGACCTGCTGGGTACGCATCATCACCGCATCGGCGAAGCCGCGCAGCAGCATGACCATGCCCAGGATGAGATACATGATACCGAGGCGCTTGTGATCCACCGAGGTGAACCACTCCTGCCACAGGTACCGCCACTTGCCGTAATAGGTGATGAGACCGGCGATGGCCAGCCCACCCAAAATGATACCGGCTATCGTGACCATGATAATGGGTTCATGGTACGGGACAGCCTCGAGTGTCAATTTTCCAAACATCGATTATTCCTCGGATCCTGCTTTCACACTCTTGTCATCCATCGGCATGGCCATGTGCCCGGCATGATCTTCATGTCCGGCCTGTGCCATGTCGCCGTGATCCATCCCTGCCATCTCATCCATCTCGTCGCCCTGCTTGGCAGCGGCGGCTTCGTGTTTCATGCCCTTGTGATCCGCGGGTTTCATGTCACCCATGAACTTGTTGATCACATTGACGAACAGCTTGGGATCGGCGCTCGCGAAATACTCCACCGGGTGGTTTTCGCTCTTCTTGGCCAGGGTATCGAACTCACCCATGGTGCTCAGCATCTTCGGCGACTGCTTTACCTTGGCAACCCAGGCGTCGAAACCGGCTTGATCCTGAGTGGCGATGGCCTTGAACTTCATGCCCGAGAATCCGGCGCCGCTGTAGCTGCCCGAGATCCCCTTGTACTGGCCCGCCTCGTTGGCGATCAGGTGCAGCTTGGTCTGCATGCCGGCCATGGCGTAGATCTGGCCACCGAGTTGCGGAATGAAGAAGGAGTTCATCACGGTATCCGAGGTCACCCGGAAATTGATGGGGGTATTGATCGGGAAGGCCAATTCATTGACCGAGGCGATGCCCAGTTCCGGATAGACAAACAGCCACTTCCAGTCGAGGGAAATAACATCGACCTGGATCGGTTTGACATCCGATTCCAGCGGTTTGTAAGGGTCCAGATCGTGGGACGTTTTCCAGGTAATGATCGCCAGAATGACGATGATAATGACGGGAACCGTCCAGACGACGGCCTCAATCTTGGTGGAGTGGGCCCAATTCGGGGTATATGTGGCGTCGGTATTGGATGCTCTGTATTTACGAGAGAATACCACCGCCATCACAATCACCGGGATCACCACAATTAACATCAGCCCAAGGGCCGTTAATATCAGTGATCGCTGTTCCAGACCTACCTGCCCTTTAGGGCTCATCAGAGCCATGTCACAACCACTCAGCAAGCCGGTGACTGTAATCAACAGCAAAGCACCCAAACCCCTCTTCAAATCACCAGGTCTCATGCCGTGTCCTCACCTTCCGAAGGCGTTGATGTCATAAAAATGCGGCATTTTATTGCATCTGAACGGCATGTGAACAACATGAAAAATTAATCCATCAATTGTGTTTTTTGAGGCTATTGGCGTGCTACAAATGTTAATGACTTGACAGGCCCGACTTTATCGAAGTCACAAGCTGGCAATTCATCTTCCGTTAATTACACTCCCCTTCTTAATTGCTCAACAATTGAGCGACACGTCTGCCAAGCCTTATTATTTTCATCGTCAATACCTGATCTTCCTCATTAATAACCCTTCATGAGCATTTACCCACGACCACAACCTTGATTTGGATCAGGGTTTTTTCGGCTAAAAACAAAAATTAATTAATCAAACAATGGTATGATTAACTTCTGACTGAGCTCCAAAGGGGGCCCTTCAACCAGCATAAAATCCTCTCGTCTCCTCGGGACCAGATGAAAAACGGGTCTCCCAGTGAGACCCGTTACGTGCCTTATGCGACGAGATTTGCAACATTTATTGCCAGAAAGTCGCCGTCATGGCAGCGATAAATCCTGCCTCAGCGGTGCTGATGCTCCATTCTGGTGGCGACCGCGATCCGGTTCCAGGCATTGATGGTGACGATCTGTATCAGGCACTGGGCCAGCAGGGTTTCACCGAGTTGCACCAGCCCCTGCCGATAAGTCTCCTCGCTCAAGCCATGGTCTGCGATCCGGGTCACCTCGTCGGTCAGGGCCAGCACGGCCCGCTCCCTGGCATCAAACAGGGGGGACTCCCGCCAGGCGGCCAACGCCAGCAGGCGTTGCGGGCTCTCCTGCTGCTGCATCGCCACCTCGGCGTGCATCTCGATGCAGTAGGCACAGCCGTTGATCATCGAGGCCCGCAGCTTGATGAGCTCCTTGAGGACGGGCGAAATGTCGCTCCCGCCGAGATAGGATTCGAGGCCCATCATGGCCTTGATGGCGGCGGGGGCCTGGTTGGCGAGTTGGATACGATCTGACATGGCAAGACTCCTGAGGTGAGCGCCCCTCTTGGGCGATGACGGCATTGTTCACCTTTCCACTTATGAATAGAATATCGTCATCATCGGCAACAGTTTTGCATTAAACGCAAAGGTATCCTCATGCTGGATCGCATTCGCATCCTGGCCCAGGTGGTGGAATCCGGCAGCTTCTCCCGCGCCGCCCGCGCCCTCAACCTGGCCCCCTCCTCGGTGACCCGTACCATAGACACCCTTGAACAGCAGCTCGGGGTGCCGCTGTTCAAACGCAGCACCCGCCAGTTGGTGCTGACCGAGCAGGGGGAGTACTTCCTCGCCCGTTCGGTGCGCCTGCTGGAGGAGGCCGATCAGCTGGTGCAATCCCTCCAGCCCCTGCCGGAGGCTCCCCGAGGGCCGCTACGGGTCTCGGTGTTCGAAAGCTTCGGGGCGGCCTGGCTGGCGCCACGGCTGCCCGCGTTTCTGGCCCGCTATCCCGGGGTGCGACTCGAGATTGAGCTCGACAACCGACTGGTGGATCTCGATGCCGACAACGTGGATGTGGCCGTTCGCATCGGACGCCCGGCCGACAGCGGCCTGCATGCCCGCAAGTTGCTCACCAACCGCACCCTGCTGGTCGCCTCCCCCGGCTACCTGGCGCAACAGGGCAAGCCCGGCCACCCCGATGAGCTTGCCACCCACAACTGCCTGATCCGCGGTCAGGGGCGACAGCGCCAGCACTGGCATTTTCGGCGGGGAGCAGAGCGGCGCAAGGTCGCGGTGCAAGGCAACCTCGCCTCCGTCGGGGGCACGCCGTTATTGTGCGCTGCCCAGGCGGGCTGCGGCCTCTTGTTGCTGTCGAGCTGGATGGTGCAGCAAGGACTGGACGACGGCTCCCTGCAATCCGTGCTGCCCGACTGGCAAGCCTCTCCTTATGAGGATCGCCACGACGAGATCTACGCGGTGTTTCGCGGCGGCCGCTTCCTGAAGCCCCAGACCCGCGCCTTCATCGACTTCCTGATCGAGGCGATAGCCCCCTTGCAGGAGGAAACCCGCTGATGCAGGCCAGGCAGTGAGAAAGCAAAAGCCGGGCAATGGCCCGGCTTTTTATTGTTCATCTGCGGCTAACGGGGCTTGCGCCCATCCGGCGCGGCTGCGGCACCACGATAGTCGGCATAGGGGAAGACATTGCGCAGCCGTTGGGCCACGGGTTCGGGGATGGAGCGGGAGAACACCAGCCTGACGCCGTTGCCATCGCGCTGGCCCAGGATACGCCCCCGTACCGGATCCTGCTGCAGGATCTGCTTGGCCTGGGCCAGGAAGCGTGGCGGTACCGAGCCCCGCTTCACCACCAGCTTGCCCGGCTGCAGCCGGATCTCGAACAGGGCACCACGGCCCAGTTTCATCAGCCACCAGATCAGGGCAATCGCCACCAGCAAAGACAACCAGGCCATTTGACTCCTCCTTGAACCTCGTTTTCGCCAGTATAGGCCGCACCGACGCGCAATTATCGGGTGGGCATCACGCTTTGCCTATCGGCCTCAGTGCCCCTTGCCCCAGGCCACCAGCGTCTCGCGATAGAGCGAGAGCAGGGCCTGATCCCGCACCGCCACCCCGACCCGCTGGGCGGGATAGTCGGCCCACTCATCGTGGGGATGGGACTTGCCATCGAATTTTTGCAGGGTATGCCCGATGGCGGGGCCACTGTCGATGACCCGCACCGGCCCATCTCGCAGGGTGAACAGCTCGGGGTCGACCACATAGGCGATGGCGGAGGGATCGTGCACATGGCAACCGTCCAGACCGATCCGCTCCGAGTAGAAGCGCAGGTAGAAACGGCTAACGTCCCACAGGAATCGGCCCGGCTCTCCCGCCTCGTCCCGCAGGGCATCCAGATAAGCGCCGCTGAAGAAGCTCTGCTGGGTCACGTCCAGTCCGATGATCACCACGGGCCAGTCGGCAGTGAACACCGCATCCGCGGCCTCGGGATCGTCGTGGATATTGGCCTCCGCATAGGGGGTCACGTTGCCGCGATGGCCGTTGACGCCAAAGGCGCCTCCCATCACCACCACCTGCTTCACCAACTTGGTGATCTCGGGTGCCTGCGCCAGTGCCAATGCCAGGTTGGTAAGCGGCCCTATGGTCACCAGGGTGATCTCGCCGGGGGCGGCCTTCAGGGCCTCGACGATATATTGCCAGGCCGGGCGGGAGTCTGCGCTGATGCTCACCTCCCCGGCCGTCACGTCCCCAAAACCGGTGGGACCGTGCACCACAGTGGTCGGCCCCACCGGCGCGCGTTTTAGCGGCGCTGCGGCGCCCTGGGCCACGTCGGCCTTCATGCCATATTTCTGCTTGAGCCAGAGCGCGTTGTGGGTGCCATGTTCGATGGTGGCATTGCCAAAGACGGTGGTGATGGCGAGCAGCTCGATGGCGGGGTGCGCCTCGGCGAAGAGTATTGCCATGGCATCGTCGATGCCGGGATCCGTATCCAGAATGATCTTGTGGGTCATGGTGCCTCCATACGACAGAGCTGCCAGTGTAGCGGCCCATGGCCGGTTTAACAGCGCCGGGATCACAGCCTCGCGGTTTCGTTTGCTCCATCCGCACCGACTGGCGCCATTTTGAGCAGCGGCGGTGGCAAGGAGGGCGTCGCGGCCACAAAGCAGGCCAGAGTGTCGAAATAGTGGGCAACCGCACACCGCGGGGCGCGGGCCGCCTTGTGGGCCCGTCCGCGGGATGGTATCACTTGGCCTCCTTGCCCACTCCCACAGCCGAGGCGCCATAGTGATCACCCTGATTAAAGAGTCTGACCAACTGAAGATGCCCTGGAAGAACAAGCAGGGCACCACGGCCCAGATCCTCATCTCCCCCAGGGGGGCGAGTCTGGACAAGCTCGATTTTGACTACCGACTCAGCTCGGCCCCCATCAAGGGGGCAGGCCCCTTCTCCAAGTTTCCCGGTTATCAGCGCATCCTGCTGCCCATCGGCGGGGCCGGTTTCGTGCTCAACGGCCACCCTTACGCCACCTTTGAGGCCGCCCATTTCAGCGGCGATGACGAGACCCACTGCGAGCTGCTGAAGAAAGAGGTGACGGATCTGGGGCTCATCTATGATCCCGAGCGCATCAGCGCCAACGTGCGGGTGCTCAATGTGCCCTTCCCGCTGAGCCTCAGTCTGGATACAGACAAGACCTACCTCTGCCATCTGCTGAGCGGCCAGCTCGAGGTGGATGGCCGAGCCGTCGCGGTCAACGAGACGCTGCTGGTCACGGGGGAAGAGAGCATACGACTGGAGTGTCAGAAGAAGACGGCCATCGCCTTCTTTACCCTGCAGCCACTCGGCTAAACAGCAGGCAAGATCAGCGTTTGGGGGCCCGGCCCCCACTATCGAGGCAAGCCTGCATGCTGTCGTAGGGTTCATAGTACTTGGTGCGGCTGTAGTAGGTGCCGCCCTTGGGGTGGCAGATGCCGTTGCGGCTCTTCTTGACCGGGGGCTCCGCCGCCAACGCGATAGCACACATCAGCATCAGGCAGCAGCCGAGCACCCATTTGACTGCTCTCATTCTCTCTATCCGTTCGGTTCATCGGCGGGACTCTGGCCCGTTTGAGACCTACCCTATCCCGGCCTACCTCCGGCCGATGCCCGTCAGATCACGAAACGGGCGCCTGTTTCTGCTTGGCCCATGGCTCAGCACGGCAAACAATAAAAAAGCCGGGAGAACCCGGCTTTTTTCATGACGAGGACGAGCGGCTTAGTTGACCTTGAAGCTGCCCTTCATCATGGCGAAGTGACCGGGGAAGGAGCAGAAGAAGGTGAGATCCTTGCCAGCAAGGCCATCGGTCTTGAAGGTGACGCTGGCACTCTCGCCACCGCCCACCAGCTTGGTGTGCGCCAGGATCCGGGCATCTTCCTTGGGCAGGTAATCGTGATCGGCACCGGCGCTCATGCCGGCGGTGGCGACGGCCTGATAATCGGCGGTGTTCGCCAGTACCCAGTTATGACCCATGGCGGTCACCGGCATCTTGCCCGTGTGATTGAGGGTGATGGTCACCTCTTTGCAGGTGGCGGGGACGCTCATTTCCTTGAGGTTGTACTGCATGGCATCATTGCCCTCGATGACCAATGCGCACTCATCGGCCAGGGCCGGGGCGGCCAGGGCACTCAGAAACAGCAGGGTAATTACCTTCTTCATCATCTTCTCCTTTGATTGGCAATGAATGGCAACACGCTTGCCTGCAAACTCGCACCGGCGATGGGCAAAGATGCTGTCATAATCGATCTTCATTATTGTACTTAACTGTCGTCATTCGACTATGGCTTTTGCTCAAAGCTGCGGACCAAGTCACCTGTTTGAGCCCGGACACATTCAACTTTGGAACAGATTTGGCCGGTCAACACCCTGAACCGCTTAATTATTTCCACCGCCTGTACAGGCAGGAGACTCGTCAGCCCGAGCCCCCTTGGCTAAGCTGCCTTCCTGCCTAATCTTGTCCCGCGAGAATACTGGATGCGCCTCCCTTCCCAAGCCCATGTTCCCACCAAGGCCCCTGCCCTGCGCGGCCTGCTGTTAGCCCTGACGTTGCTGCTCGGTGCCTGCCAGCCCGCCTCGCCACCCCTGACCCGCATTCAGGGCAACACCATGGGCACTTACTACGTGGTGACGGTGAACGATCCTTTCCCTGGCGGCAAGGAGGCGTTGCAACGCGAGCTCGATACCCTGCTGGCACGGATGAACAAGGAGATCTCTACCTATGATCCGGGCTCCCTCATCTCCCGCTTCAATCAAAGCACGGGCAAGGAGCCCATGCGCATCCCGGCCGGCATGGCGAAGATAGTGCAGCAGGGCATAGCCGCCGGGCACCTCACCGGCGGCAAGCTGGATGTGACAGTGGGGCCCCTGGTCAATTTGTGGGGCTTTGGGCCGGACAAGCGCCCAGTCAAGCGCCCCAGCGACGAGCAGATCGCCGAGGCCCGCCAGCGGGTGGGCATCGACAAGCTGAGCCTGAGCCGGCAAGGGGAACGCTTCCTGCTCGGCAAGTCCATCCCGGATCTGTATCTGGATCTCTCCACCCTGGGAGAGGGGGCCGCCGCCGACGAGATAGCCGCCCTGCTGGAGGGCAAGGGGGTCAACAACTACCTCATCGAGGTGGCGGGCGCGGTGCGCAGCAAGGGCCATAACAGCCAGGGCAACCGCTGGCGGGTGGCCATCGTCGAGCCCTCGGACAACCCGGGCGCCATCGAGGACGTGGTTGTCCCGAACGGCATGGCACTCAGCACCGCCGGCAGCTATCGCAACTATTACGAGCTGGATGGCCAGCGTTACTCCCACATCATCGACCCCGCCACCGGTCAGCCCGTGACCCACAGGCTGGTCTCCGCCAGCGTGTTGACCCCGACGGCGCTGGAAGCCGACGCCCTGGATACCGCACTCATGGTGATGGGGCCCGAGCAGGCGATGGCGTTTGCCAGGGCCCACCGGCTCGCGGTCTATCTCATCGTCAAGACGGCGCAGGGCTTCGAGAGCCGGTATACCCCCCAGTTTGCCCCCTACTTGCAGCAGAAGAAGCCTTGAGCTGACATCTTCAAGCGCAGTGAGCGCCGCACACGGCGACCGGACAGCGATGATCGGTCGCCGATTTGGGAGGGAAAGCGCGGGGCAATTGCGCCATCGGATTGCCTGCCTGCAGACTTTGGTGGCACACTTCATTCACCCGCCCGTAGCGCCTTGACTCAAGACTGATGCAGACACCGGATCCCGAGCCAGAGAAGAAAGCCCAACCCAAACCCAAGCGCATCCTGCTGGTCAATGAACAGCGCTCCTTCCAGATGATGATGAAGGCGATGCTGATCAACATCGGCATCAACCGCATCACCTACATCAACTCGGCCGACGAGGCGCGTCGTCGCTGCCAGAAAGAGACCTTCGACATCTACCTGCTCGACTACGAGCTGGGAGCAGGCGAAAATGGTCGCCAACTGCTGGAGAGCCTGCGCAACCAGCAACTGATCCCGCCCCAGAGCGTGGTGATCATGGTCAGCAGCGACAGCTCGAGGGCCATGGTGCTGAGCGCCCTCGAGGCCGAGCCCGACGAATACCTGATGAAGCCCTTCTCCCAGGAGCAGTTCTCGTTTCGCCTGAAGCGGGCCCTCGCCCGCCGTCAGGCGTTGGAGAGCGTCTTCATCGCCCTCACCCAAAACGATCTGCCGGCGCTCATCGAGGCCTGCGCCGCCCAGGCCGATACTGTGCCGCGCTTCGCCAACTTCTGCCGCTGCCTGCAGGCCGATACCCAGCTCAAGCTCGGTCAGGCCAGGGAGGCGCGCAGCCTGATGCGCCAACTGCTGGCCGGGCAGGAGAACAGCTGGGCCCGGCTGACCCTGGGCAAGGCCTGCCACACGCTCGGGCTGCACGAGGAGGCGGTGAGCCACCTGCAGGCGACCCTCAGGAACACCCCGCTGATGGTGGAGGCCCACCTCTGGCTGGCGGAATCCCAGCTGGCCCTTGGCAAGGGGGAGCTCGCCCAGCAGGAGCTGCGGCGGGCGGTGGACATCTCCCCCCAGTCGGTGCAACTCTCCCGCCGCCTGGCGGAGGTGTGTCTGCTGCGCCACGACTACGGCCAGGCCAAGGATGTGCTGCTCTCCCTCATCGATCTGTCGCGCAACTCCATCCACCGCACCCCGCACTACCTGGGGGCCTACATCCAGACCCTCACCCTCTATGCCCTCAACAGCAACGACGGCTACCACATCGCCAACCTGCAGAAGCAGGTGAACTCGGCGCTGTCGCGGATCCGCGATTCCCTGATGATGGCGGAGTTCAACTACCCGGTGTTCGAGCAGATCTGCCAGGCCAGGGTGCAGATCGCCCTCGGCGAGCTGCTCAAAGGCAAGAAGATGCTCTATCGCGCGAACCAGAACTGGCTGGATCAACCGGCGACCATGCCCCCCGCCTTGCTCGGCGAGACCATACTGGCGCTCTACCAGCTCGGCGAGTTCGAGTATGCCGAGAGCCTGCAGGCGCTGCTGGCGGAGGACGAGGACAGGCTGCTGACCACCTGCATTCAGGTCACCCGGGATGACAAGACGGTGCAGGAGCGCCGCCAGCGCTATCAACAGCTCAACGACCTTGGCATCAAGGCCTATCAGGGCGGGGAGCTGGAGCAGGCCCTCGGCCACTTCCGCGAGGCGCTGCGCCGGGCTCCCGCCAATACCGGCGCCGCCCTCAACAAGATCCAGGTGCTGCTGCAGCTGATGCAGAAGAACCGCAAGAGCCCGGAATTCGGCGCCGAGTGCAAGGAGACCCTGGAGGTGCTGGAAGGCATCCCCTTGAATCCCGCCCAGCAGGATCGCTTCCGCAAGCTGCGCCAGGAATTTAACCAGTTCAACTAGCCAGCCGAGCCGGCGCCTCACCTATGCTGATACAGACTCAGCAAGGAGAGGCGACAGCATGGCGATGTGCCGATATCTGGTGGCGGATGGCCGCCACTGCAGCGAAGAGGCGGGGGATCACGACTTGTGCCGCTGGCACGATCCCCAGGCCGATCACCAATCCCCCGACACCGCCCAGGCGCTGGAGAACTACGTTCGCCAGGGCGGGCTCTGCCACGGCCTGCAGCTGGCCCGCGCCGAGCTGGCCGGCCTCAACCTGGTGAACAAGCAGGATCCCCAGGGCTTCCTGCTGGAGCAGTGCAACCTCTATCGCGCCAACCTGCGCGGCGCCCACCTCTACGGCATCCGCTTTCGCGGCGGCAGCCTGATGAAGGCGGACCTCAGCGACGCCAACCTGCACTGCGCCCAGCTTCACGACATCAACCTGCTCGGCCTGCGCTGGAAGAACACCCGGCTCGACAATCTGGATACCGGCAAGCGGCTGATGCAGGACCGCAAGGGGCGCAAGGAGCGGGATCCGGCGCAGGCCCGCATCTGGTTCAAGGAGGCGGAGGAGACCTACCGGGATCTGCGCAAGGCCTCGGAGGCCCAGGGCATCTTCACCATGTCCGGCCGCTACATCCAGCAGGAGCTGACCATGCGCCGGCTGCAACTGCCGCTCTGCTCCTACCAGCGTTTCGCCTCCTGGATAGTGGATCTGTTCTGCGGCTACGGCGAGGCGCCGATGCGGGTGGTGCTGTTCTCCCTGTTGCTGATCCTCATCTGCAGCATCTTCTACTTCTTCTTCGGCCTGAGCTTCAACGGCAACCACCTCATCTACCGCCCCGAGGCGTCCCTCGAGCAGAACGCCATCTTCCTGCTCGAATGCCTCTACTACAGCGTGGTCACCTTCACCACCCTGGGCTACGGCGACTTCACCCCCATCGGCCTGTCGCGGATCTTTGCCGCCTTCGAGGCCTTCACCGGCAGCTTCACGCTGGCGCTGTTTGTGGTGGTGTTTGTCAAGAAGATGACCCGCTGAGCACTCTGCCGCCGCTGCGAAGGCCCGGCCCGGTTCACCTAGGCCGGGTCAGGCACAGCCACCCGGCCCCTGAACTTGCATCCACGGCGGATTCCTAGTCCAATAGCGACTAATAAAAACGACATGAGCATCCCGGACATGAAGATCATCTCTTTCAATATCAATGGCCTGCGCGCCCGTCTTCATCAGCTGCAAGCCATCATCGACAAGCACCAGCCGGATGTGATCGGCCTGCAGGAGATCAAGGTCCACGACGACGCCTTCCCGGTGGCCGACGTGGAGGCCATGGGCTATCACGTGGTGTTCCATGGCCAGAAGGGTCACTACGGGGTGGCGATCATGAGCAAGCAGCCGCCCCTCGAGGTGCAAAAAGGCTTCCCGACCGATCCCGAGGATGCCCAGCGCCGCATGATCATGGCCAGCTTCAAACGCGAGGACGGCTCCCTCATCAAGGTAATGAACGGCTACTTCCCGCAAGGGGAGAGCCAGGATCACGAGACCAAGTTCCCGGCCAAGCAGAAGTTCTACGAGGACCTGCAGCACTACCTGGAGACCCACCACACCCCGGACGATCCGCTGGTGCTGATCGGCGATGTGAACATCTCCCCCACCGATCTCGACATCGGCATCGGCGAGGCGAACCGCAAGCGCTGGCTGCGGGATGGCAAGTGCTCCTTCCTGCCCATAGAACGCGAGTGGATGGAGCGCCTGAAAGGCTTCGGGCTGACCGACACCTTCCGCGCCGCTAACCCCACCGAGTGCGAGCGCTTCTCCTGGTTTGACTACCGCTCCAAGGGCTTTGACGAGAACCGCGGCCTGCGCATCGATCTCATCATGGCGTCCAACGCGCTCAAGGACAAAGTGACCGAGACCGGCATCGATTACGAGCTGCGCGGCATCGAGAAACCCTCCGATCACGCCCCCATCTGGGCCTGCTTCGCCTGATGTGCCACCCGTGGGGGCCCCTGGCCCCCACGGGAATTGCCCCACGTCTTGCTGCTGTTTATCCCTTCGCCCTCCCCGTCACAGACTGTCGCGACCTCCCCTCTTCCCCAGCCCTCTCCCCCCATTGCCGCCAAGGCACAACAGCTCCGGTTCAACTTTGTCACTCCATTATTAAAAAACCGTTATATAGCAAAGCGTTAAATGTGCAAACATGTCGTTAACAAGCCACATTGATAATAAAATTGCGCACAGCCATACGTGGCCCAATCGGCAGGAGTGTGAAGATGAAAGTTTCAGGCATCAGGAAAAATACATTCAAACGCGGTTGCATGGCCCTGGCACTGGCTAGTGTGCTGGCGGGCTGTGGCGATAACAAAGACGGCGATGCCCAGGCCCAACCTCAGGTCCCCGTGGTGGTGGCCACCGTTACCCCGGCCGATGTGCCCCTCACCACCGACGTGGTCGGCGAAACGGCCGGCTTTCGCGAGATAGAGGTGCGCTCCAGGGTGAGCGGCATACTGCTCAAACGCACCTATGTGGAGGGCCAACCGGTCAAGGCCAATCAGGAGCTGTTCCTGATCGACCCGGCCCCCTACCAGGCCGCGCTGGAGCAGGCCCAGGGCAGTCTGGCCCAGGAGCAGGCCCGCCTCAACAAGGCCCGCGCCGACCGGGAACGGATCATCCCGCTCTACCGTCGCCAGGTGGTGAGCCGTAAGGACTACGACGATACCATCGCCAACTATGAGGCGGCCGTTGCCTCCCTGCAGGCGGCCCAGGCCCAGGTAAAGGAGGCCGCGCTCAACCTTGGTTACACCCAGGTCACGGCCCCCATCGATGGCATGGCGAGCAAGAGCTCCCAGTCCGAGGGCAGCCTCATCTCCACCAGCGGTGACAATGGCCTCTTGACCACCATCACCCAGTTCGATCCTCTCTATGTGAACTTCTCCTATTCGGAGCAGGATCGCCTCATCTTCGATAATTTCCTCAAGAGTGGTCAGGTCAAGGCCAACACGGATGCCAACTGGCGCACCCATATCCGGCTGACCGACGGCTCCGTCTATCCCCAGCCGGGCCATCTCAACTTCTCCGACAACAGGGTCGATCCCCAGACCGGCACCATACGCGCGCGCGCCATCTTCGATAACAAGCAGGGGACTCTGCTGCCCGGCCAGTTCGTGCGCATGACCATAGAACTGGGGGTACGCCAGAACGCCATCCTGGTGCCCTCCCGCGCCATAGTGCAATCCCAGGCCGATCGCATGGTGATGGTGGTCAATGCCGAGAACAAAGTCGAACCCAGGGTGGTCAAGCTGGGCCAGGGCATAGAGGACAAGGTGCTGGTCACCAGCGGCCTCAACCCCGGGGAGCAGTATGTGGTCGAGGGGCTGATGAAGGCCCGTCCCGGCGCCCTGGTCAAACCCGTCTCCGCCGAGCAGATGCAAACCATCACCACCAAGGTCATTGACCACAGCGCAGGCAAATAAGGAGTTCGTATGTTTTCCAAGTTCTTCATCGAACGCCCCATCTTTGCCAGCGTGATCTCGATCATCATCGTGCTGGCGGGCCTGGCAGCGATGCGCTCCCTCTCCATCGAGCAGTATCCGCAGATCACCCCGCCCGTGGTGCAGGTCACAGCCTACTATTCAGGCGCCACCCCCGAGGTCATCTCCCAGACGGTCGCCGCCCCCATCGAGCAGCAGATCAACGGCGTCGAGGACATGATCTACATGCAGTCCGGCTCCGCCTCCAACGGCCAGATGAACCTGAACGTCTACTTCAGCATCGGCACGGATCCGGATCAGGCCACCATCAACGTCAACAACCGGGTCTCGGCCGCCATGGCCCAGTTGCCCGACGACGTGAAGCAGCAGGGAGTGACGGTGCGCAAGAAGTCCACCTCCATACTGCAGGTGATCACCCTGGAGTCGCCGGAAGCCACCTTTGATACCACCTATCTCTCCAACTACGCCCTGCTCAACATCATCGATGAGCTCAAGCGTATCCCCGGGGTCGGCGATACCACGCTGTTTGGCGGCACCGACTATGCCATGCGCATCTGGCTCAGGCCGGACCGGCTGGCCCAGCTTGGCCTGACCACCAGCGATGTGGTCAGCGCCATTCGTGAGCAGAACACCCAGTTCGCGGCCGGCAAGATAGGGGCTCAGCCCACCTCGGCCCCCATCGACTTCACCTACACGGTGCAGACCAAGGGGCGGCTCGAGGATGTGACCGAGTTCCAGAACATCATCATCCGCTCCATGCCGGACGGCTCCAAGATCCGGGTGAAAGACGTGGCCAGGGTGGAGCTCGGGGGCAAGGACTATGACGTGACTGCCAAGGCCAACGGCAAGCAGGCCATCGGCATCGCCATCTACCTGCAACCCGGCGCCAACGCGGTCGCGGTGTCGGATCAGATCAACAGCACCATGGCTTCCCTCAAGACCCGCTTCCCCCTGGGGATGGAGTACAGGATCCCCTACGACACCACTGAGTTCGTGAAGATCTCCATCGAGGAGGTGGTACATACCCTGATCGAGGCGATCGTGCTGGTGTTCTGCGTGGTCTATCTGTTCCTGCAGAACCTGCGCGCCACCCTGATCCCCTGTATCGCGGTGCCGGTGTCGCTGATCGGGACCTTCGCCGGCATGCTGGTGCTGGGCTTCTCCATCAACTTGCTGACCCTGTTCGGCATGGTGCTCGCCATCGGCATCGTCGTGGATGACGCCATAGTGGTACTGGAGAACGTCGAGCGGATCATGCAGGAGAAGAAGTGTTCGCCCAAGGAGGCCGCCATCCTCGCCATGCAGGAGGTCTCCGGCCCCGTGGTCGCCATCGTGCTGGTGCTGTGCGCCGTGTTCCTGCCGGTCGCCTTCATGGGCGGCATGACCGGGGTCATGTACAAGCAGTTCGCCATCACCATCGCCGTCTCCGTGACCATCTCGGGTCTGGTGGCGCTGACCCTCTCTCCGGCTCTGTGCGCCATCCTGCTCAAGGAGGGACACCATAAACCGGCGCGCTTCTTCGTCTGGTTTAACGCCCAGTTTGACAAGCTGACCTCCCGCTACGTGCGGGGGGTGGCCTTCCTCAACCGCCGGGTCGGCATCGCCTTCACCATCATCGTGCTCATCCTGGCCGGGATCTATGTGCTCTTGCTGAAGGTGCCCGGCGCCCTGGTGCCCGACGAGGATCAGGGTTACCTCATCTCCTCGGTCATGCTGCCGGACGCCTCCGCCCTCACCCGCACCCAGGCCGTCGCGGATCAGTTCGACAAGATTGCCATGGCCAACCCCAACGTGCAGGACGTGGTCACCTTCTCGGGCTTTGACATACTGTCGAGCGCCATCATCAGCAACCGGGGCCTGAGCTTCATCACCCTCAAGGACTGGGGCGAGCGTCAGGGCGAGGGCCAGGACTCCTTCTCCCTCGCCAAGACGCTGCAGGGGTTCAGCGTCATGGGGCAATCCGATGGCGTCGTCGCCTCCTTCAACCCGCCCCCCATCCAGGGCATGTCCACCACGGGCGGACTGGAAGGCTATCTGCAAGATCGGGGATCGGGTGATACCAAGGCCTTCGCCGGCGAGGTGGATCGCCTGCTGGAAGCGGCCAAACAACGGCCCGAGCTGGCCAGTGTCACCACCACCTACCGGGCCAATGTGCCCCAGGTCTTTCTGGATCTCGACAGGGAGAAGGCCAAGGCGCTGGGGCTGCCCATCAACGCGGTGTTTGACACCATGCAGGCCACCTTCGGCCAGGTCTATGTCAACGACTTCAACCAGTTCGGTCGTACCTACCGGGTCCAGTTGCAGTCCGAGGCGGACTACCGGGCCCACAAGAGTGACATTCGCAACGTCTATGTGCGCTCCGACAAGGGCGACATGATCCCCCTCACCAGCCTGGTGACGGTACGCGATGCCACCGGCCCCGAGCTGGTCGAGCGCTTCAACATCTTCCCGGCGGCCAAGATCATGGCGCAGCCAGCCCCCGGCTACAGCTCGGGTCAGGCCATCGCCGCGCTGGAGCAGGTGGCTGACGAGACCCTGGGCAACGAAGCCAAGCTGGAGTGGACGGGCTCCGCCTATCAGGAGAAAGAGGCGGCAGGCAGTGCCGGCACCGCCTTTGGCTTTGGCATCATCATGGTGTTCCTGATCCTGGCGGCCCAGTACGAGCGCTGGACCCTGCCCTTCGCGGTCATCACCGCCGTACCCTTCGCCCTGTTTGGCGCCCTCTTCGCCACCTGGGCGGTAGGGCTCACCAACAACGTCTACTTCCAGATAGGGCTGGTGACACTGGTTGGCCTCGCCGCCAAGAACGCCATCCTGATCGTCGAGTTTGCGGTGATGAAACACGAAGAGGGGATGAGCCTGCTGGAATCGGCGCTGGAGGCGGCGCGGCTGCGTTTTCGTCCCATCGTCATGACCTCGCTCGCCTTCATCCTCGGTTGTGTGCCCCTGGTCACCTCGAGCGGTGCCGGCGCCGCCAGCCGTCACGCCCTCGGCTGGCCCGTCATCGGCGGCATGCTGGCGGCCACCTTCATCGCCATCTTCTTCATCCCGCTCTTCTTCCGCCTCATCATGCGGCGATCGGAGCAAAAAGGCGCTCCCGCGCCCGAGGAGAAACACTGAGACTGACGAGCCCCCGCCATGCGGGGGCTTTTTTTGCCTGCCAATGTGACGGCCGCGCCATTCCTGTCACCGGTTTCCCATCTGATGACGTCATGCCTTGACCTTCTCCTTTCGGTAAGGTTTAAATTCACCCTATTCATCACAGGGAAAATATCCATGTTGTCCTCGAGACTGCCCACAGAGCTCATCGCCCGGCTGTTGCTGGCGCTGGTGCTCGTCTGCAATCTCACCCTCTGCGTCAGTTGGCATGGAGTGACGAATGCCACCCCGACCAACCTGGTGATGAACACAGACGCAGAGATGCCTGCCATGCAGGGGCTCGCCTGCCATGGGAGCGATGACGGACAAGCCGGCGCGACCCTGAGCCAGGGGGATTGCCAGATGCACGGCGGCCTCACCTCCCCCGGCGGCAGTGGCCTGCTCTTGCTGGCGGCGCTGCTGACCCTGCTGGTCCTCCCCCTGTTGCTGCAACCCCGCACCCTCACCGCCGTACTGGATCACTGGTTACGGGATCCGCTCCTGCGCCTGCGTGGCACTCACCCCCCTTCCTGGCCCAGACGGCATCTGATGCTCTCTGTGCTACGCCATTAGACAGACCTTCTCCTGCGCGCCCGTTGCAAGCCTTGTCTTGCACGGGATCCCGCGCCTTGCCTGATCTTGCCCCGATTGGCCATGCCCCGAGGGCGCAAGGTGCCGTGCGTCTGCTGACTCGTCAGTGACGCCCCGTTTGCCGCCAAGCCTGTCGTTCAGGTCGCCGTGACCGGTGCCAACCCCATGAGGGCTGCGCCATCTCACAGACTCCCTCAGCGCTCGCGGCCTGACAGAAGAGAAGATGTACCATGTCACCAGCCAACTTTGTCGCCTCCCCGGGCGCCCCATCCTCCTGCACTTTCTGCATGCAGATCCGCGCCGGAGGCCTGCTATGAACAAGACCCTGCTGATGTCTGCGCTGCTGCTCGCCCTCGGCGCCGGTGGCGGCTACTGGGCCGCCAGCCAGACCGCCGGCAGTGGGCCTGAGGCGAAGGCCCCGCTCTACTGGGTCAACCCCATGGATCCGCGTGACAGGCGCGACGCCCCCGCCAAGGACAACATGGGGATGGACTTCATCCCCGTCTATGAGGAGCAGAAGAGCGGCTCCCCCGGCACCGTCACCATCAGCCCCGAGATCCAGCAGAACCTGGGGGTACGGCTCGCCAAGGTGGAGCGCCAGCCCCTCCACCAGCAGATCGAGACGGTGGGTTATGTCGGCTATGACGAAGACCGGCTGGAGGCCATCAACGCCCGTATGGCGGGATGGATCCGCACCCTGGCCATCAAGAGCGAGGGGCAGAAGGTTACAAAGGGGAGCCTCATCTATGAGCTCTACGCGCCGGATCTGGTCAACGCCCAGCACGAATATCTGCTGGCCCTCAACACTGCCAACCCGCTGCTGCTGCGCGCCGCCGAGGGCAAGCTCAAGTCCCTGCAGGTACCGGCGGATCAGATAGCCTCCCTCAAGCGCAGCCGCCAGGTGAGCGAGACGGTGCGCATCTATGCCCCCAGCAGCGGCTATGTCTCCGATCTCAAGGTGCGCGAGGGCCAGTACGTGGAGCCCGCCGCCGCCCTGTTCAACATCAGCACCCTGCAGCAGGTGTGGGTCAGCGCCGAAGTGTTCGAGCGCCAGGCCGGCCAGCTGAAGGTGGGCGACCCTGTCACCATGACCCTGGATTACGCCCCCGGCCGGCGCTGGCAGGGCAAGGTGGATTACCTCTACCCCACCCTGGACGCCGCCACCCGCACCCTCAAGGTGCGACTGCGCTTCGACAACCCGGACGAGTTTTTGAAACCCAACATGTTCGCCAAGGTGAGCATTCGCAGCGGCAAGGGCGAGCCCCAGATGGTGGTACCGAGTGAGGCGGTGATCCGCACCGGCAGTCAGAACCGGCTGGTGCTGGCACTGGGGGATGGCGGCTTCAAGTCGGTGGCGGTCACCCTGGGCGCCCAGTTCGGTGACAGGGTCGCCATCCTCGACGGGGTCGAGCCGGGGGACAACATAGTCAGCTCGGCCCAGTTCCTGCTCGACTCCGAGTCCAGCATCGACTCCGACTTCCAACGCATGACGGCAGTGCGGCCGCAGCAGATCTGGACCCAGGGGGAGATCCAGTCGCTGGATCTGGCGAGCCGCACCCTGACCGTCGCCCACCAGCCGATCCCCGAGTGGCAGTGGCCCGCCATGGAGATGGACTTCGCCGTGGCAGATGGCGTCGACATGAGCAAGCTCGTCCAGGGGCAGCGCCTGCACCTGCAGGTCGAGCAGCAGGGGGATGAGTACCGCATCGTCAACATCCATGTCGAGGATGCCCCTGCCAAGGATGAGATAAAGGGCATGGACGGCATGGACCACAGCCAGCACCAGATGGGGGACAAGCCATGATCCCGTCCATCATCTGCCGCTTTGCCGGCAACCGAGTCCTGCTGCCTGCGCGCCAAGCGAGAGGAGTCAAGCCATGATCCCATCTGTCATCCGCTGGTCCGTCGGCAACCGCTTCCTGGTGTTGCTGCTCACCCTCATGCTGACCGCCTGGGGGCTCTGGTCGGTCAAGCAGACCCCGGTCGATGCCCTGCCGGACCTCTCCGACGTGCAGGTGATCATCAAGACGGCCTACCCGGGCCAGGCGCCCCAGGTGGTGGAGGATCAGGTCACCTACCCGCTCACCACCGCCATGCTGGCGGTGCCGGGCGCCACTACGGTGCGCGGCTACTCCTTCTTCGGCGACTCCTTCGTCTATGTGCTGTTTGACGACAGCACCGATCTCTACTGGGCCCGCGCCCGGGTGCTGGAGTACCTGAGCCAGGTGGCCCCCAGCCTGCCCGGTTCGGCGCAGCCCCAGCTCGGCCCCGACGCCACCGGGGTGGGCTGGGTCTACCAATACGCCCTGGTGGACAGGAGCGGCAAACACGATCTGAGCGAACTCACCTCCCTGCAGAACTGGTTCCTGAAATACGAGCTGCAGACGGTGAACGGGGTCTCAGAGGTGGCGACCGTGGGCGGCATGGTGCGCCAGTACCAGGTGCGGGTCGATCCGGACAAGCTGCGCGCCTACGGCATCCCGCTCTCCCTCATCCAGACCGCCATCGAGCAGGGCAACCAGGAGACAGGCGCCTCCGTCATCGAGATGGCGGAAGCCGAGTATATGGTGCGCTCCAACGGCTATCTGAAGAGCGTCGAAGATCTCAAGCAGATACCCCTCGGCACCCAGGTGCGGGGCGCCCCCCTGCTGCTGGGAGACGTGGCGGATGTGGTCACCGGCCCCCAGAGCCGGCGCGGCGTCGCCGAGCTCAACGGCGAGGGCGAGGTGGTGGGCGGCATCATCGTCATGCGTTTCGGCGAGAACGCCCAGCGCACCATAGACGGTGTCAAGACGCGGCTGGCCGAGCTCAAGAGCAGCCTGCCGGAGGGGGTGGAGGTGGTCACCGTCTATGACCGCTCCGACCTCATCCAGCGCGCCATCGACAACCTCTCCGGCAAGCTCATCGAGGAGTTCGCGGTGGTGGTGCTGGTCTGTCTGGCCTTCCTGTTCCACCTGAGATCCTCGCTGGTGGTGGTCATCACACTGCCCATCGCGATTCTGGTGGCCTTTATCGTCATGCATCTGCAGGGGATCAACGCCAACATCATGTCCCTTGGCGGCATCGCCATCGCCATCGGCGCCATGGTGGATGGCGCCATCGTGATGATAGAGAACGTCCACAAACATATGGAGCGCACCGAACTCACCGACAAGAACCGCTGGCAGGTGATCGTCGAGGCGAGCATAGAGGTGGGGCCCGCCATCTTCTTCTCCCTGCTCATCATCACCATGAGCTTCCTGCCGGTGTTCGCGCTGGAGGCGCAGGAGGGGCGTATGTTCCATCCCCTCGCCTACACCAAGACCTACGCCATGGCGGCGGCGGCCGGGCTCTCCATCACCCTGGTTCCGGTGATCATGGGTTACTTCATTCGCGGCAAGGTGCTGGCGGAACAGGCCAACCCCCTCAACCGTGGCTTAAGTCAGGGCTATATCCCGCTGCTCAACGCCGTGCTGGCCCGCCCCAAGACCACCTTGCTGCTGGCGCTGGCGGTGACCGTCATCGGCTTCTGGCCGCTCAGATATCTGGGCTCCGAGTTCATACCGCCGTTCGATGAGGGGGACATCATGTACATGCCCACCACCGCGGCCAATATCTCGGTGGGCAAGGCCAGGGAGATACTGCAACAGACCGACAAGCTGATCCGCACCGTGCCCGAAGTGCAGAACGTGTTCGGCAAGGCGGGGCGCGCCGACAGCGCCACCGACCCTGCCGATCTGGTGATGATGGAGACCAGCATCCAGCTTAAAGATCGCGACCAGTGGCGCCCCGGCATGACCCCGGAGAAGCTCAAAGAAGAGTTGGATTCCCTTATCCGCTTCCCCGGCCTTACCAACGCCTGGGTGCCCCCCATCAAGACCCGCATCGACATGCTGGCCACCGGCATCAAGACCCCGGTGGGCATCAAGATAGCGGGGCCGGATCTCAAGGTCATTCAGGGGATAGGCCAACAATTGGAGCAGATCGTCGGCAAGGTGGAGGGGGCATCGTCCGTCTACGCCGAGCGGGTAGCCGGTGGCCGCTACGTCAAGGTGGATATCGACCGGCTCAAAGCCGCTCGCTACGGCCTCAACATCGCCGAGGTGCAGGCGGTGCTCGCCACCGCGGTGGGCGGCATGGACGTGGGCCAGACCATCGAGGGGCGCGAGCGCTACCCCATCAACCTGCGCTATCCCCAGAGCTACCGCGACTCGGTAGGCAGCCTGGAGCTGCTGCCCCTGGTGACCCCCAAGGGGGAGCGGATCGCCCTGGCGGACGTGGCCAAGGTCTACATCAGCGACGAGGCCCCCATGCTGCGCAGCGAGAACGCGCGCCTCAACGGCTGGGTCTACGTGGATATCCGCGAGCGGGACATCGGCTCCTTCGTGGCCGATGCCAAGGCCCAGGTGGACAAGCAGCTGGTGCTGCCGGCGGGCTACGCCCTCACCTGGTCCGGTCAGTACGAGTACATGGAGCGGGCCAAGGCGCGCCTCGCCTACGTGGTGCCGCTTACCCTCGCCATCATAGTGCTGCTGCTCTATCTGGCGTTCCGCCGCATGCAGGAGGTGCTGCTGATCCTCACCACACTGCCGCTCGCCGTAGTCGGCGGTATCTGGACCGTCTGGCTGCTGGACTTCAACCTCTCGGTGGCGGTGGGGGTGGGTTTCATCGCCCTGGCCGGGGTGGCGGTGGAGACCGGCGTACTGATGCTGGTCTACCTCAACCACGCCTGGGACGATCTGGTGGCCCGTGGCAAACCCGACTTGCGCGGCCTGCATCAGGCCGTCATCCAGGGCGCCGCCCTGCGGCTGCGCCCCAAGATGATGACGGTGGTCACCATCATCGCCGGCTTGCTGCCCATCATGTGGAGCCACGGCACCGGCTCCGAGGTGATGCAGCGCATCGCCGCGCCCATGATAGGCGGCATGGTGACGGCCCTGGTGCTGACCCTGCTGGTGCTGCCCGCGGCCTTCTATCTGTGGCGCCGCCGTGGCCTTGCGCCCGGGCAGGCCGAATGATCCGAATTCACCACCGACTCTGCATAAACGACTCAAGGAAAACACCATGAACTACAAGACGCTGACCCTGACCCTGCTGCTTGGCCTCGCCTCTCTCCAGGCCCGGGCCGAGATGACCATGAACCACGAGGGGCACGACATGTCCCAGATGGAGGGGATGGAGATGAAACCGACAGAGGAGATCGTGATGACCAAGGGGGTCATCAGCCGCATCGACGAGGCGAGCCAGAAGGTCGGGATCAAGCACGAGGCCATCGCCAACCTCAAGATGCCCCCCATGACCATGGTGTTCGTGCTGGCCGACCCGGCCCTGCTCCAGGGCCTGCAGGTGGGGGATGCGGTCGGCTTCCACGCCGAGAACCCGGCCGGCAAGCTGACCATCACCCGCTTGCAGAAACAGTAAGATACGTACCGGACAAGAAGACGGCGGGCACTGGGCCCGCCGTTTCTTTATCTGCTCTCTCGGCCGGATTCAGCCGCGAATATGGTCGATGAAGGCGTCGATCTGCTCGCGGCCACAGGCCGGGTTCATGAACACCGCCTTCTCGCCGGCGATGTAGGAGTACTTGCCGCGGGCGTCATAGTCCGAGCGCGCCACCGCCTCCACCCAGTTGGTGAACAGCCCCACCTTGCCGCGCCCCTTGAACAGGCTGCGGTGATAGTCGGTGTTGCGCGCCAGCCTCGCCTTGTAGGCCGCATCCGAGGTGCGCGCCAGCTCGAAGGCGAACTCGGCCTCCGGATCCTGCACCCACTCCGGGTTGTAGATCTTGAAGCCCACGCTCGGCCCCTGGTTCTCCTGGGCCACCAGCTTGACGTTGCCGAGCTGGCTCAGGCGGAAGCGGAAGTAGTTCGCATTCTGCAGGCAGTGCGCCAGCACGGTGCGATAGCCCTCGACCCCCATGTAGTTGAGCGCCGCATAGGCGCCGAACAGCCCGCTGGCCCCCCGGGAACACTCGATGGTGGACTGCAGGTGGGTCTGACCCTGGATGTCCCGCTCGAAGTAGGAGAAGTTCTCCGGATCGTTCTCCATCGCCTTGAGATCCTCTTGCTCCTTGATCATCACCAGGCTGGAGGTGTAGGGCACATAGCCCCACTTCTGGAAGTCGACGGTGAAGGAGTCGGCGTATTTCAGCTCGGCGAAGCGCGCCACGTTGCGCTCTATCCCCGCCAGGGTGGCGGCGTTGATGGCGAGCGGGTTGGCGCCAAAGTCGTAATCCAGGAAGAAGATCATCGACCAGCCGATGGCCGCATCCACGTGGATGTGGGGCTTGACCGCCACCTCGAAGCGCTCGCAGAGCCGATCCCGCAGCTCGACCACCGGTTTGACCTGGTCTACCCCGAAGGTGTCCGTGGTGCCCATGGTGAGCATGATGGTGGGGACCACGTGTTTGAGGGCGAAGCAGGCGGTCAGGGTGCGCTCGAGATCCAGCAGATCTATGTCGTTGTTCTCGCCGACCTGGATGCGAATGGTCTTGTGCTCTATGTCCACCCCTAGCAGGGAGAGGTTGGTGATGTTGGAGTAGTGGCCGCCCTGGGAGTTGATGATGCGGTAATCCTGATAGTGGCCGAGCCCCTTGTGCTTGGCCTCGGGCAGGCTCTTGCGGATGCCGAGCAGGTAGCCGTAGAGGTTACAGAAGGTCCCCCCCTGGGTGAAGATGCCGGTGGCGCGGGCCGGATCGTAGCCCGCCAGCAGGGCTATCTGGCGCACCACCTTCTTCTCCAGCTCCTCGGCCACCCCGGCATACTCGGAGTAGACCAGGTTGGGGTTGGCCAGGATGCCGAGCTGGGCGCCGTAGATGGCGGGATCCGCCGACATGGTGATGACGTTCTCGACGCTGGAGGGGTTCTCCCAGTCCTTGGAGAGGGCGCCGGCAAACAGCAGCTCGGCCATGGGCTCGCCCGGGGCACGCATGGCCTGGGGCACCGGCATGGTCTCGCACAGATCCGCGAGCCGGGCCCGGCCATCGGGCCAGGCGTTCAGCCGCGCGTCCGGGGCCAGGCCACGGGCACGAAACTCGTTGAGGGTGGCGAAACCGGGTTCGCGGAACACCGGCCAGAGCTCGGGATTGCGGGAGAAGAAGTTGGCTTTGACGGTGGCGAAACGGGCGGAGAACTCGGGGTGGACGGCGTTGACGCCGTCATCTTTCAGATAGACAAAATCGCTCATGATAAGACCATTAGTACTGCAAAGGTGCCCCGGTTATACCCCCGGGGCGGCACTTGAGACAGCGACAATATCTAATGGCCTGCCCTACTTTTTATCATGGCAGCGGCAGGCCAAGGGCTGGCGGCGAGCCGCCCCTGGCCGGTCCGATGCCGTTTCGTGATCCGGGTCATGCCCGCTTCAGCGCAGCGCCGCCACCAGCCAGGCCTCGAGTTCTGCCAGCTCGCCCGCCTGGGCAGGAAACGCTAGCCCCAACTGGCGCAACAGGGCCGCGACGGCCTCGGGTCGATAGGCAGTGCCCGGCAGCCGTTCGGCCAGGGCATCCAGCGGCGCCGGATCCAGGCTGTCGCTGAAGATCTGCACCCGGCCGATGAGCCCCTTCTCCACGTCGAAGTGCAGCTCGACCCCGCCCCAGCCGAAGCGCTCATCCAGCTGGTGACTGAAGGCGGGTGCGTGGCCGAAGTTCCACTCCCAGCTGCGCTGACGGGCGAAGGTCTCGGCGAAGCCGGGTAAGTCCGGCAGCTGTTCGGGGGAGATGTGCTCAGGGGCGACCCGGGCACCATGATGCGCAAAGAAGGCATCAGTCAGCGCCTGGACGACCCGCTCATGATCGATTCCCGGCAGCAGCTCGCAGAGGTTGGCGACCCGGCTGCGCACCGAGGTGATCCCCTTGGCCGCCAGCTTCTTGGGATCCGGGTTCAAGTAGTTCGCGAGTCGGCTCAAGTCAGCGTCCAGCAGCAGGGTGCCGTGATGAAAACCGCGATCATGGGTCTCTCTATAGGCCGAGCCCGAGACCTTGCGATCCCCGTCCGGGGTCGCCACCAGCAGATCGTTGCGACCGGAGGCGAAAGCCTCCACCCCGAGCTGTTTCAGGGCTGACAACACGATGGCGGTGGAGAGGCTCTTGTCATAGCCGGGCTTGCCGGCCATGAAGGTGAAGCAGCTGTTGCCAAGGTCGTGAAACACGGCCCCGCCCCCGCTGCTGCGGCGGGCCAGGGTCACCCCATCCTCTTCCATGCGGCGGGTGTTGCACTCCTTCCAGGGGTTCTGGGCGCGGCCGATCACCACGGTATTGGCGTTGCGCCACAGGAACAGCACCCGCTGGGCGGGATCCATCTGGCGGAAGATGCACTCCTCCACCGCCAGGTTGAACAGGGGATCGTGAGAATCTGAGATAAGCAGGCGCAGGGGCAGCATGGGCAAGCCTTGTCAAAACAACGGGGCTCCGATGTTACCACCTTCAGCCTCGGGAGGGAGCCGTCGCGCCTGCCAGCGGCGCGATAGGCCCGGGTGACATCAGGGCTGGTTGCGCTGCTGCAGCCAGGGCAGCGTTCGATCGATGAGCAGGACGCCGGCCACCATGGCGGCCACGAACAGCCCTATCATGGGCTGGCCGCTGACGAGCAGGCTCAACGCCGGGCCCGGGCAGATCCCGGCCATGCCCCAGCCGATGCCAAACAGCGCCGAGCCGCCGAGGAGACGCGCATCCAGCACGGATGCGGGCAGGGCGCAGATGGCGTCACCCAGCAAGCCGTGGCTGCGGGGTTTGACCAGCAGGAAGTAGCCTGGCATGAACACCAGCAGGGCCCCGCCCATCACGAATGCCAGGCTGGGGTCCCAGGCCCCCGCCACGTCGAGAAAGCCCAGGATCCTGGCCGGATCCACCATGCCGGAGAGAGCGAGGCCGAGCCCGAACAGCAGGCCGGACAACAGACTGATCAGCAGTTTCATCCCGGAGCTCCTTACAGCAGATGGTGACTGACGAACACGGTGAGCGCACCGGTGGCCATGAAGGTGAGGGTGGCGGCGAGGGAGCGACGGGACAGCCTCCCCACCCCGCAGATACCGTGACCGCTGGTGCAGCCATTGCCGAGGCGGGTGCCCATCCCGACCAGCAGCCCGGCCAGCAGCACCAGCGGCCAGGCCGGCAGCGTCGCGAAGCTCGGCATCGGGACCCACGCCAGGCGAAACGCCAGCAGCGCCCCGCCGCCCAGCCCAAGCAGGAACAGCCAGCGCCAGGCATCCGTCTGCTGCAGGGCGCCAGCCAGGATGCCGCTGATGCCGGCCACCTTGGCATTGAACAGCAACAGTATCAGGGCGGCGGATCCGATCAACATGCCGCCCCCCAAGGCAAACAGCCATTGGCTCTCAAACATAGGCACTCCTGGTAACGGGCTCAGCCTGCTGGCAGGCGGGCCCCGTGGCTTGGCCCGCCCACTGCGACGGCGGGGATTATTAATAAATTAGTGATTGCTAATGTTTGGTCATTCTACGATCCGAGAAAACATTAGCAACCGCTAATTTATAGCCGCTGCCGGCGGCAGGCGCACCCTGCCGTGGTGGCGTCGCCCTTGAGGGTGCCGGGTCGGTGAACTTGTTTCCGAATGTTGCCGCGTTAGGAGAGGGCTTTACCTCGGCGCCGCGGATGGGTACCATCTGGCCGTCCATCAACAGCGGAGACCATCAGTGGGCAATTCATCAAGTGACAGTGACAGGCCGACCCTGATCGTCGGCACCCAGGTCGCGAGATAGCCGCAGCGTTGCCTCTGCCGCCCTCTCGCAAACCTGCGAGAAGCGGAAATCCACTCCCCTCTTCTCTCGTTTTACACTTGACGTCAGGTGAGCTCCTGCCCATGTTGGCGGCCACCTTGCCTGCATAGTTTCTGCTTCCCACAAGGAGGCTGCTATGCGCTTTGTTTCGACATTATTGACCTCAACCCAGACCCGTCCACTGCTGAGCAGGCTGGGCCTGTTGCCACGCTGGCCGCGCGGCAAGCAGCGCCAGCACCACTACCGGCTGCAGATCCGTTGTCAGGATCGCGCCGACATGGAGCTGGTGCTGGGCATGGTGGCCCACAGCCTGCAACCGGCCGGGCTGCGCCCCATGCAGTCGCTGCGGCCGGGCCGCGGCGATGGCCGGGAGCTGGTGCTCAACCTGAGCTGCACCCCTTCCCAGCGCCGTTACCTGGTGCAGTTCGTCCATCAGGTCGGGGTCGCTCACCCCGTTCGTTGGGAGCTGCACCCGCGGCGGGGTGACGAGCCCCGGCTCAATTAAATGAAAAAGGGGCCAACTTGGTTGGCCCCGTTCAATCACACTTTAGTGCCCGCCCGCCGACGGTCTGAGAACGCGGGCCGGCTCGGCCTGTGCGCCCGCTTTCCATCATCATGATGGCCTTCACCGCTCAGACGCCATTTATCGGGGCATCCGACGGCCCCCTCATCCATGCCGAAGGCCATCTTCAACCAGAAGGAGTACGCCATGAGAATGTGGCAACAACTAGACATGATTTCCCTGCTCGACACCCTGGCCAGCCTGCTGCTGGCCTTCGTGCTGGGCAGCCTGGTCGGGCTGGAGCGCCAGTACCGCCAGCGTACCGCCGGCCTGCGCACCAACGTGCTGGTCGCCGTGGGGGCGGCCCTGTTCGTCAGCCTGGCCCAGCGCATCTATGACCTGCACGGCGGCAACTACAACGTGGTCCACGTGGTGGCCTACATCGTCTCCGGCATCGGCTTTCTCGGTGCCGGCGTCATCATGCGCGAGTCCGGCAACATTCGCGGCATCAACACCGCCGCCACCCTGTGGGGCGTGGCCGCGGTCGGGGCCGCCTGCGGTGCCGGGCTGGCCATGGAGGCTGTGCTTGGCGCCCTGTTCGTGCTGGCCGCCAACACCCTGCTGCGGCCGCTGGTCAATCAGATCAATCGCCGGCCGGTGGACAACACCGACACCGAGGTGACCTATCGCGTCACCGCCCTCATCCGGCGCGAGCACCAGAAGGAGGTACTGCCCTGGCTGGAGAAGATGCTGGATCAGGCCAACTACCCCCTGAGCGAGCTGGATATCGAACCCTTCGGGGAGCAGGATCTGGAGATCTCGGCGGTGCTGCTGGCCACCTCCATCGACGGCGTCGAGCTGGATGCCCTGATGCAGACCCTGGGGCAGCACCCCTGCATCCGGCAGATCTTCTGGCGCACCAGCATCACGGATTGATAGCTGGGAGCGAGTCAGGGGCACCGGGGGGGGCCCCGCAGACAAAAAGAAAGCCGGCACAGAGGCCGGCTTGCATCACGCTTGCGGTGATTACTTGGTCAGATCATCGAAGAAGCGTTTCACCCCTTCGAAGAAGCCTTCCGATTTTGGCTTGTGGGTCTTGGCGGCGGCACCGCTGAACGACTCGTCCAGCTGACGCAGCAGCTCTCGCTGGGTCTCGGTCAGCTTGACCGGGGTCTCGATCACCACCTTGCACATCAGATCGCCGACCTGGCCGGAGCGCACGGACTTGACGCCCTTGCCCCGCAGGCGGAACAGCTTGCCAGTCTGGGTTTCCGCCGTGACCTTGAGCTTGACCCGACCATCCAGGGTCGGCACTTCGATCTCGCCGCCGAGCGCCGCCGTGGTGAAGCTGATGGGCACTTCGCAGTAGAGATCGTTGCCGTCACGCACGAAGATCTCGTGCTCCTTGACGTGTACCTGTACGTACAGATCTCCTGCCGAGGCCCCCGCTTCCCCCGCTTCCCCTTCACCGGAGAGACGGATGCGGTCGCCGGTATCGACCCCGGCCGGGATCTTGACCGACAGAGTCTTGGTCTTCTGGTAGCGACCTTCACCGTGACACTTGCGGCACGGATCCTTGATGATCTTGCCACGACCGTGGCAATGCGGGCAGGCCTGCTGCACCGCGAAGAAGCCCTGGCGCATCTGCACCTGACCCGCACCGTGGCAGGTCGGACAGGTATGGGCCTGGCTGCCGGTGTGGGCACCCGAGCCGTTACAGACCTCGCAGTGGACCTGAGTCGGTATCTTGATCTCCTTGGAGACCCCACGTACCGCCTCTTCCAGGGTCAGCTCCATGTTGTAGCGCAGGTCGGAGCCACGGGCCGGGCCACGACGGCCACCGCCACTGCGGCCACCGAAGATGTCACCAAAGATATCGCCGAATGCATCACCGAAGTCCGCGCCGCCGCCAAAGCCGCCGTGACCACCGCCACCCTGGCTCTGATCCACCCCGGCATGACCG
This sequence comes from Aeromonas sp. MR16, assembly GCF_022549315.1. Lineage (NCBI taxonomy): Bacteria > Pseudomonadati > Pseudomonadota > Gammaproteobacteria > Aeromonadales > Aeromonadaceae > Aeromonas > Aeromonas sp. MR16. Next base: position 84,643 of record NZ_JAKZFK010000008.1, read on the forward strand.
TACTGGTCATAGCGGGCGCGCAGGTTCTCGTCGGTCAGCACCTCGTAGGCTTCCTTGACCTCTTTGAACTTCTCTTCGGATGCGGCATCACCCTGGTTGCGATCCGGGTGATACTTCATCGCCAGACGCTTGTACGCCTTCTTGATCTCGCGCTCATCGGCACCTTTCGACACCCCGAGCACTTCATAGAAATCGCGCTTCGACATACTCATCCTGTTGCTACTTAAACAGTTATGCAGACGGGCGTTGGTCACCCAACGCCCGCAAATTCAGTGACTAAGCCAATGGGCAGAGCGAACTCTGCCCAGCTGGGTATGGCTTATTTCTTGTCGTCTTTCACTTCTTCGAACTCGGCGTCGACCACGTCGTCTTCGGCCTTGGCAGAAGAAGTCTGACCGGCATCGGCACCAGCGCCCTGTGACTGCTGCTGGGCAAGCTCCATCAGCTTCTGGGACGCTTCCAGCAAAGCCTGTTGCTTGGCTTCGATGGCCGCCTTGTCGTCACCCTTGATGACGGCTTCCAGCTCGCTCAGTGCGGTTTCGATCTTGGTCTTCTCGTCGGCGGGCAGGGCGTCACCGGCTTCGGTGATCTGCTTGCGGACCGAGTGGACCAGACCGTCAGCCTGGTTGCGGGTCTGCACCAGCTCCTCGAACTTCTTGTCTTCGGCCGCGTTGGCTTCCGCCTCGCGTACCATGCGTTCGATCTCCTCGTCGGACAGACCGGAAGAAGCCTGGATGGTGATCTTCTGCTCCTTGTTGGTCTCCTTGTCCTTGGCGGAGACGTGCAGGATGCCGTTGGCATCGATATCGAAGGTCACTTCGATCTGCGGCAGACCGCGCTGTGCCGGACGGATGCCTTCCAGGTTGAACTGGCCCAGAGACTTGTTGTCGCTGGCGCGCTTGCGCTCACCCTGCAGCACGTGAATGGTCACGGCAGACTGGTTGTCTTCGGCAGTGGAGAACACCTGGGACTTCTTAGTCGGAATGGTGGTGTTCTTCTCGATCAGCGCCGTCATCACACTACCCATGGTCTCGATACCCAAGGAGAGCGGGGTGACGTCCAGCAGCAGCACGTCGGTCTTCTCACCGGACAGTACCGCACCCTGAATGGCAGCACCCATGGCCACGGCTTCGTCCGGGTTGACGTCTTTGCGCGGCTCTTTGCCGAAGAAGTCAGCCACGGTCTTCTGTACCAGCGGCATACGGGTCTGACCACCCACCAGGATGACGTCGTCGATCTCGCCAACTGCCAGACCGGAGTCTTTCAGGGCGACACGGACCGGCTCCAGGGAGTCTTTCACCATGTCTTCCACCAGGGATTCCAGCTTGGCGCGGGTCACCTTGATGTTCATGTGCTTGGGACCGGTGGCATCTGCGGTGATGTACGGCAGGTTCACGTCGGTCTGCTGGGCGGAAGAGAGTTCGATCTTGGCTTTCTCGGCGGCATCTTTCAGACGCTGCAGGGCCAGCTGGTCGTTGCGCAGGTCGATGCCCTGCTCACGCTTGAACTCGTCAACCAGATAGTTGATGACACGGTTGTCGAAGTCTTCACCACCCAGGTGGGTGTTACCGTTGGTCGCCAGTACTTCGAAGGTGGTTTCCCCTTCGACTTCGTCGATCTCGATGATGGAGATGTCGAAGGTACCGCCCCCCAGGTCATACACGGCAACCTTGCGCTCACCCTTGACCTTGTTCACGCCGTAGGCGAAGGCCGCAGCGGTCGGCTCGTTGATGATGCGCTTGACGTCCAGACCGGCGATGCGACCGGCATCCTTGGTGGCCTGACGCTGGGCGTCGTTGAAGTAGGCCGGTACAGTGATGACGGCTTCGGTCACCGGCTCGCCCAGGTAATCCTCGGCGGTCTTCTTCATCTTCTTCAGCACTTCGGCAGAGATCTGCGGCGGTGCCATCTTCTTGCCTTTGACTTCTACCCAGGCGTCACCGTTGTCGGCCTTGGCGATGGCGTACGGCATGATCTTCAGATCGCGCTGTACTTCTTCATCTTCGAAACGACGGCCGATCAGACGCTTGATTGCGAACAGCGTGTTCTTCGGGTTGGTGATGGCCTGACGCTTAGCCGGCTGACCAACCAGGATTTCGCCGTCATCGGCATAGGCAATGATGGACGGAGTAGTACGATCGCCTTCCGCGTTCTCGATCACGCGAGCATGGTCGCCATCCAGAATAGCAACACAGGAGTTGGTAGTACCCAGGTCAATACCGATGATTTTACCCATTTGACGAATCTCCAAATACTTTGAATAAACTGGCGAGGTGCTCGCCTTAATACGTTAACGGCTAGGTGGGGGCTGCCACTGTGGCTTTCAAGCTCCCGACATCAAATTCTTGCCACTGTACAGTGCAATAGTCTGTGCCGCCGTGGCCTTGCCACCTATATGGGGCCGCGATGTTGAGCTTCAAGTCCTGCGCATAAAAAACCGTACCAACTTGTCGGTCAGCGGCCACATTTTCACCCACTCGCCGCGGATCCCAATAAAAAGCCCGCCGAGCGGCGGGCTCAATGGGGGGATGCGTCTCAGGCAGGGGCCTTGGAGACCATCACCATGGCCGGACGAATGACCCGACCGTTGAGCTCGTAGCCCTTCTGCATCACGGCGATGACGGTGTTGGGTGCCAGCTCGGCATTCTCGATCATGCTGATGGCCTGATGGGCATTGGGGTCGAACGGCTGGTTCAGGGGATCCAGCGCGACCAGACCGAACTTGCCCACCGAGCTCTGCATGGACTTGAGGGTCAACTCGACCCCTTCGATCATCGGCTTGAGGGCTTCGTCTTCTTTGTCTGCCAGCTCGATGGCCCGCTCCAGGTTGTCCAGCACCGGCAACAGTTCCCCGGCAAACTTCTCCAGCGCGAACTTGTGTGCCTTCTCCACGTCCTGGGCGACGCGGCGACGCAGGTTTTCCATCTCGGCGGCGGCGCGAATGGCACGCTCGCGCTCGTCGGCAGCGGCCTGCTGGGCAGCTTCCAGCTGGGCTTCCAGCTCGGCAATGCGGGCCTGTTCGGCTGTCACTTCACTGTCTACATCGGTCGGCTCGACTGGCTGGACTTCCACTTGCTCCATCGCTTCAACCTTTTGTTCTTCGTGGTTCATGACATCTCCAATATTCAGGGTTACTTGTTAGGGTCTGTTGACGTTTAGGCGCAAGCCGCATTGCTGCAACAAATGACGTCAGGCTAGGCGCGAAACGCTGGCAATGGTTGTTCCCTTGGCAAGTTCCGCAACAACGCATGACCTCATTTGCGGCGCAACCCGCAGGGACGGGTCAGTTTTTGCGTGTAACGTCGTTACTCGACAGCTCATTTGGATGACCAAACTTCGCGTCTCGCGCCTAGCTCCGCGCAAAAACTGACTCCGTCGCGGTCGCGACGAAACATCAACAGACCCTATGTTGGCGCTATTATGGGGACGTCGCCCCCGCTTTCAAGGGGAAAAGGCCAGATCATGGCGGATCAGCCTCCCGGGCCGAGTATTTCGTCGCCGTTCAGCGCCAGATAAGCCAAGCTCGCATGGCGACAGACAAATCTCCGGCAAAGCGCGGTATACTCCGCTCAATACTCATTCCAGACCCGACACCCATGGATTCTCCGTTCAAAACCGTTGCCCTTATCGGCAAGCCCCATCATGAAGGGGCCAACCAGACTCTCAACGGCCTCTATCAATATCTCAGCAGCCGCGGCTTTCGGGTGCTGCTCGAGAGTCGGGTCGCCCAGACCCTCGGCATCCAGAACGATGACGTGATGGATCTGGTGCAGCTCGGGGAGCAGGCGGATCTCGCCATCGTCGTCGGCGGTGACGGCAACATGCTGGGGGCTGCCCGGGTACTGTCGCGCTTCGACGTGGCGGTGATCGGCGTGAACCGCGGCAACCTCGGCTTCCTGACCGATCTCTCGCCGCAGGATTATCTGCTGCCGCTGGAGCAGGTGCTGTCCGGCCACTTCAAGAGCGAGCACCGCTTCCTGCTGGAGGCCGCCGTCTATCGTCACGGCGAGCGCAAGTCCAGCAACCTGGCGGTGAACGAGGCGGTGCTGCACCCGGGCAAAATCGCCCACATGATCGAGTTCGAGGTCTACATCGATGGCAGCTTCATGTACAGCCAGCGCTCGGACGGCATCATAGTCGCCACCCCGACCGGCTCGACCGCCTATTCCCTGTCGGCGGGCGGCGCTATCCTCACCCCCAAACTCAATGCCATCACGCTCGTCCCCATGTTCCCGCACACCCTGAGCAGCCGCCCCATAGTGCTCGATGCAGACAGCGAGGTGCGTTTGCTGGTCTCCCCCGACAATCAGGATGACGCCATGCAGGTGAGCTGCGACGGCCAGGTGACCCTGGCGGTGCACCCGGGGGACGAGATCCTCATCAAGAAGAGCCACCACAAGCTGCATCTGGTGCATCCCCTCGATTACAGCTACTTCCACGTGTTGCGCAACAAGCTCGGCTGGGGCAGCAAGCTGTTTTAAGCCCCGGACTCGCACCCGCTCCCCCCTCCTGTGATGGGCCGACACTTTACTGTATGGAAAACCAGTATATACTGGATGCATACACAGTAATGTTGGCCCATATAGGATGAGACCATGCTGACCCAGCTGACCGTCACCAACTTCGCTATCGTCAAGTTTCTCGAACTCGATCTGCAATCCGGCATGACCTGCATCACGGGTGAAACCGGCGCAGGCAAATCCATTGCCATCGATGCGCTCGGCCTCTGCCTCGGCGAGCGGGCCGAGGCCAGCATGGTGCGACCGGGCAGCGACAAGGCCGAGGTCAGCGCGCGTTTCCTGCTGGACGGCAACCCGGCCGCCCGCGCCTGGCTCACCGCCAACGAGCTGGAAAACGAGGGGGAATGCATAGTGCGGCGGGTGCTCTCCGCCGAGGGGCGCTCCCGCAGCTACATCAACGGGGTACCCGTGCCCCTGGTACAGCTGCGCAGCCTTGGCCAGTTGCTGGTCAACGTGCACGGCCAGCATGCTCACCAGATGCTGCTCAAGCCCGATTATCAACTTGCCCTGCTGGATGGGTACGCCGGCCACCATCTGCTGCTGGACGAGGTGCGCCAGCACTACCAGCAGTGGCGCCAGCTGCAAAACGAGCTCAACCGCCTCAAGGCCGAGCAGCAGCAGCGGGAGGCTCGCCGCCAGCTGATCGAATACCAGGTGCAGGAGCTGGATGAATTCGCCCTGCAACCGGGGGAGTTTGAAACCATCGAAGAGGAGCACCAGCGGCTCGCCAACGGCACCGAGCTGATGCAAGAGTGCGGCCAATGCCTCGACCTGCTCTATGACAACGAGGAGACCACCATCGCCGGCCTGCTGCAGGTGGCGGTGGACAGGGCGGAGACCCTGGTCGCCATGGACAGCCGCCTTGGCAACGTGCTCGGCATGCTCAACGAGGCCCTGATCGGCGTGCAAGAGAGCCACAGCGAGCTGCGCAGCTATCTGGATCTGCTGGAGCTGGATCCCGAGCGTTTCAACGAGCTGGAGGCCCGCCTCTCCAAAGCCATCAACCTGGCCCGCAAGCACCACGTCAAACCCGCCGAGCTGGCGCTGCATCACCAGGATCTAGCCTGCGATCTCGCCCGTCTCAATTCCGATGAAGAGCGGCTGGAGGGGATGGAGGAAGAGTTGACCCAGGCGCGGGTGTCCTTCGTGCAGGCGGCGGAGGTGCTCAGTCAGAGTCGTCAGCGCTATGCCGAAGAACTCGGCGCCAAGGTGACCAGCAGCATGCACGAGCTGGCCATGCCCGATGGCCGCTTCGCCATCGAGGTCAGAGCCGATGCCCAGAGCAGTCTCTCTCCCCTCGGCATTGATAGGGTGGAGTTTATGGTCACCACCAACCCGGGTCAGCCCATCCAGCCGCTCGGCAAGGTTGCCTCGGGGGGGGAACTGTCGCGGATCAGCCTCGCCATCGTGGTGATCAGCGCCCGCAAGATCTCCACCCCCACCCTGATTTTCGACGAGGTGGACGTGGGGATCAGCGGCCCGACCGCGGCCGTGGTCGGCCGTCTGCTGCGCCAGCTCGGCGAGTCCACCCAGGTGATGGTGGTCACCCACCTGCCGCAGGTGGCGGGCAAGGGTCACCAGCACATGGTGGTCAGCAAGCACACGGACGGCAAGACCACGGAAACCCAGATGCAGGCCCTCAACCCGGGCGCCCGTCTCAAGGAGCTGGCCCGTCTGCTGGGGGGGGATCAGATCACCGACAATACCCTGGCCAACGCGCGCGAGTTGCTGACCTGCTGAGTACCGCACGGGAAGGGGGATATTTCTCCTTCCCACTCACCTTCATCAGAATATTCAATACGCCAAGCGCACCAACAACACAGGTACAACCACAAAACGATTAATCTTCAACATCTCAAGCTACTGCCACGCACTCACTCTGGATTTTCTCCCTCTCCTCCGAGCGGTAGAGTGACGGCTATGGGGCTGCCCCGTGTACACTGTCATCATCAGCCCACCCCTTTTACCCGAGCCCGGCAACGGATCCCCTGCCAGGCCCAGCAACTCAGGAACCGTCCATGCTTCATGTCTTTGGTCACAAGAATCCCGATAGCGACAGCATCTGCACCGCACTGGTCGCCGCCGACTGGCTGAACGGCCAGGGCCGCCCTGCCCAGGCCTTTGCGCTGGGGACGCCCATCGCCGAGACGCGCTTCATTCTGGAAACAGCTGGAGTGGAGGCGCCCCCCGTGCTCACCGGCAGCGTGGCCGACAAGCCGGTCTTTCTGGTGGATTTCAGCGAGCTGGAGCAGGGGCCGGAAGGGCTGGCCGACGCCGACGTACAGGGCCTCATCGATCACCACCGCATCGGCACCCTGATCACCCGTGGCCCGCTCGATGCCTGGGTCAGGGCGGTCGGCTGCAGTGCCACAGTGCTGCTGGAACTGATGGGCTATGACAAGCTGTCCCGCGCCCAGGCCCGTCTGCTGCTGGGTGCCATCGTCAGCGATACCTTCAACTTCACCTCCCCCACCACCACGGCGCAGGACAGGGTCGCGGTCGACCGGCTGCTCCCCATCGCCGAGATTGCGCTGGCCCCCTTTGCCCAGACTCTGCTGGAGCGTCGCACCCAGATCGGTGATGCCGCCCTGGCCGATCTGCTGATTTTGGACGAAAAGGAGTACCAGATTGCCGGCCACAAGCTGTTCGTCAGCCAGATCTGCGTGATGAACCCGGCCGAAATCCAGGCGCGTCAAACCGAGCTGGATCAGGCGATGCAAGCTCGCGTGGCGCAAGATGGTCTGGATGGCTATGTGCTGATGCTGACGGACTTGGCCAAGGGGGACAGCGAACTCCATTTCGCCAGCCAGGGAGCCTTGCCAAGGGATCCTGTCCACCTTGCCGGTGCCGTCAGCCGCAAGAAGGAAGGATTGCCCTGGCTCGCCAGGCATTTCGCCTGACGGCCAGACAGACTCGCCCATCGGCGGACCGCTTGATAACCCTCGCCCGAACCCTCATCTCATGTCAGCCCCATGAGGGCTCGGGCCACATTTTGAATCCATTCGCGGCCCTGCCCCCCAATCCCTTCATTTTCCATTCAACTCAATCTGTTATGATGATGTAAACGGACCTGATGCGTGCTGGCATCGCCGACAAGAGGTGACGCTGAACGAGTGAGACGGGTTCGTTTGATGGGACTATCCCGCGGGCTCGGGATGGTGAGAGACAAGGGCCTCATCCTCCTTGACCCGCACCTGAGAAGGAGAACTGCTTATGACCCCAACCAATATTGTGCTGTTGCTGGAAGGCAAGGATTACGAGCAGGAGACGCTGGCCAAGGCGAGTCGGCTGGCGCAAGGAATGGGCTGCGAGCTGACCCTGCTGCACCTGACCCACAGCAGCAAAGTCCGGCGCAACAGTCTGTCGCTATCACAAGAAGAGCGCAGTGCCCAGGGCACCCTGGATGCCAAGGCCATCATCAGTCAGCTCATCACCCTCCTGCCCCACCCGGTCGATTACCAGTGTCTGGTGGTGGATGACGTGGTAGCAGACTTGAGCCGTTGGCTGGCATCACACCCGACCGCGCTGCTGCTGGTTGGCAGCCGTCACCACTGGATGGAAGGCTCCCTGGCGCGCCTGCTCATCTACAAGCTGCCCGTCGATATCCAGATCTGCCACGAACCCTATACCGAACAGCTAAAAGCCGTCGGTTGATGGCTGCCTGAGATCAGGGAGGACCCGCTCGTTCTGCGGGGCCTCCCCTTGTTCTTGCCGCTCGCCTCCCTTTATTCCCGCACCGCGGATCTCCTCGCCCTCCTGCACGCCTCGCCGCAGCCACCTCTAGTGACAAATTCATCTACATGTTTTCTTACACATTGCTCGCTTTTGTTTAGGCCCCGTTTGCTGCAGGATGTTTGCCTCGCGCGCCTTCACATGTTTCATTCAGGTGGAAAATGAAAACTCTCCCCAGACAGGGCAAGCTCGCCCTGTTCATCCTCATTCCGCTCGCCATCCTCGTTTGGCTGGTGTGGCCCGGCAAGACGCCAGATCCCGTATTGACTGCATCGGTGACCCGCCAGGACGTGGAGCAAACCGTACTGGCCAGCGGTGTCCTGCAGGCCATCGAACAGGTGGATGTGGGTGCCCAGGTCTCGGGTCAGGTCACCTATCTGGCGGTCGAGGCCGGGCAACGGGTCAAGCAGGGGGATCTGCTGGCGGAGATAGATCCCCTGATAGCCCAGAACAACCTCAAGACCGCAGAGGCAGAGCTTGCCAGCCGCCGCGCCCAGCTCAAGATCAAGCAGGCGCAGCTCAAGCAGAACGAGTTGACTTGGCGTCGTCAGCAGCAGATGTTCAGCCAGGAGGCGAGTTCCCGGGCCGATCTGGAAAGCGCCGAGGCGCAGCTGGCCGTCACCCGCGCCGAGCTGCAAAGCGCCCAGGCCGATATCGACAGCGCCTTCATCAAGGTGGAGCGCACCAAGACGGAGCTCGGTTATAACCGTATTCAGGCCCCCATGGATGGCACCGTGGTCTCCATCGTGACCCGCCAGGGTCAGACCCTGGCCGCCAGTCAGACGGTACCGACCCTGCTCAAGCTCGCCAATCTGGATACCATGACGGTCAAGGCCCAGATCTCCGAGGCCGACGTGACCAAGGTCAGGGCCGGTATGCCGGTCTACTTCACCCTGATCGGGGATCCGGATACCCGCTATCACGCCACCCTGCGCACGGTCGAGCTGGCCCCCACCAACATCAACGAGCAGACCGCCAGCACCACGACCACCAGCAATGCCGCCATCTATTACTATGCCCTGTTCGACGTGCCCAACCCGGATCACCAGCTGAGGGTCGCCATGACGACTCAGGTCACCATAGTGCTGGGTGAGCGCAAGCAGGTGCTGGCCATCCCCCAGACCGCGCTCGGCAAAAAGCTCGGTGACAACGAATACGAGGTCTCCCTGCTGAAGGACGATCAGCAGCGTGAGACTCGCCGCATCAAGACCGGCATGAAGGACGACATCAAGATCGAGGTGCAAAGCGGCCTGAACGAACAGGACAAGGTGATCCTGGATCAAGGCAAACCCGTCCAGGACGATGACGGGGAGATGAGGCCGTGAGCGAGCCCCTGATCCGGCTCAAGGGCATAGAGCGTCGCTACCAGAGCGGGGAGCAGGAGGTCACAGTGCTGCACCCGCTGGATCTCTGCATCCAGGCGGGGGAGATGGTCGCCATCGTCGGCGCCTCCGGCTCCGGCAAGTCCACCCTGATGAACCTGCTGGGTTGCCTCGACAGGCCGAGTGGCGGGCAATATCTGTTTCGCGGGCAGGATACCGCCCATCTGGATGCACTCGCCCTCGCGAGGCTTCGTTGCCACCACTTCGGCTTCATCTTTCAGCGCTACCACCTGCTGCCCCACCTCGATGCGGCCGCCAACGTGGAGATCCCGGCCGTCTATGCGGGCACCTCTCGCACCGATCGCCAGGCCCGTGCTCGCGCGCTGCTGTCGCGCCTGGGCCTCGCCGATCGCAGCCACCACAGACCGGGCCAGCTCTCCGGCGGCCAGCAGCAACGGGTCAGCATAGCCCGTGCCCTTGCCAACGGCGGCGAGGTGATCCTGGCCGATGAGCCCACCGGGGCCCTCGACAGCCACAGCGGCAAGGAGGTGATGGCCATCCTCAAAGAGCTGCACGCTCAGGGCCACACCATCATCCTGGTGACCCACGACATGGCAGTCGCCAATCATGCGGATCGCATCATTACATTGCGTGACGGACGGGTAGTCGAAGACAGCACCCAAGCCAAAACGGTGACCACGACCAAGGCTGCGACCACTGCCAACCCAACCGAGCAGATCGTCTCCCAACCTGATGAACAGAAGGTAGAAGCCAGCCCCCAAGCCACGGCTGCCAGGGCCGCCAGCCAGGGCTGGGATCGCTACCGGGAGGCCGCCCGCATGGCCCTGCACGCCATGCTCGCCCACCGCATGCGCACCTTCCTCACCATGCTCGGCATCATCATCGGCATCGCTGCCGTGGTCAGCGTGGTCGCCCTCGGTCAGGGCGCCCGCGCCAAGGTGATCAACGACATCAACGCCATGGGCACCAACACCATCGATATCTTCCCCGGCAAGGACTGGGGGGATGAGAAGGCGGCCAGTATCCAGACCCTGAACGAGCGGGATCTCGATGCCCTGCTCGGCCAACCCTATCTGGAGGGGGCCAGCCCCCAGATTGCCACCTCGGGCCAGCTGCGTTTTCGCAACAAGACCAGCAGCGGCAATGTGGTGGGGGTCGGCAGCGACTTCTTCCGGGTCAAGGGGATGACCCTCACCCAGGGCCGCCTGCTCGATGAACGGGATATCCAGAATCGGACGGCGGTGGCCGTGGTGGACGGTAAAACCATCGAGAGCCTGCTCGGCAAGGAGGATCCCATCGGTCAGGTAGTGCTGGTCGGTACTCTCCCGGTGCGCATCATAGGCGTGGTGACGCAGGAGACCGGCTTTGGCCGCAGCAGCCAATCGGTCAGCATCTGGCTGCCCTACAGCGCCGTGATGAGTCGCCTCATCTCCCAGAACCATTTCAGCCAGATCACCATCAGAGTCAAAGACGGGATCCAGCCCGCCCTGGCGGAACAAGCCGCGGTGGCCCTGCTGACCCAGCGCCACGGGGTGAAGGACTTCTTCACCTTCAGCAGCGACAGCATCATCAAGTCGGTGGAGAAGACCACCGCCACCATGACGCTGCTGGTCTCCGCCATCGCGGTGATCTCGCTCATCGTCGGCGGGGTCGGGGTGATGAACATCATGCTGGTCTCGGTGGTGGAACGCACCAGGGAGATAGGGATCCGCATCGCGGTGGGCGCCCGTCAGTCCGACATACTGCAGCAGTTCCTGATCGAGGCCGTGATGGTCAGCCTGCTGGGAGGCCTGCTCGGCATCGGCCTGGCCCTGCTCATCGGGTTTGTCTTCTCCCTGTTCGTGGAGAGCTTCCAGATGCACTTCTCGCTCTTCTCCATCCTGATGGCCTTTGGCTGCTCCTCGCTCATCGGGATCCTGTTTGGTTACCTGCCCGCCCGCAACGCGGCCAGGCTCGATCCGGTCGAGGCACTGGCGAGGGAATGATGATGCACAACCTATTCAGACAGAGGCTCTGCCTCTTCTCCAAAACAGGGCTCTGCCTCGCCGTCAGCCTTGTCCTCGGCGCCTGCAGTCAGCAGAGCACCTATCACCAACCGGATCTGGTCGTGGCGCCGAACTGGCAGCAGGCCGACGAGGAACTCACCCAGCAGCAGGCGGGTCCCTGGTGGCAGGGGTTCAAGGATCCCGCCCTCGACAGGCTGGTCGATGCCGTGCTGGCCGCCAACCCGGACATGCAGGTGGCGGGGCTCAGGCTCAGGAGCGCCCTGCTCGGCGCGGATCTGGCCGATACCAATCTCACCCCTGAGATCAGTGCCAATCTGGGGGCGAGCGGCTCCAAGAACATGAAGGATGGCAGCACCAGCAGCAACCTGGGGCCCTCGCTCAACCTGAGCTACGAGGTGGATCTCTGGGGGCGGCTCGCCTCGGTGCGGGATCAGGCGAGCTGGGAGGCAGAGGCCAGCGAGCAGGATCTGGCGGCGACCCGCCTGATGCTGATCGGCAAGGCGCTGGAACAATACTGGCAGCTGGCCTATCTCGGCTCGGCCATCACCCTCGGTGAGCAGCAGTTGCTCAACTACGAGCGGGCCGAGCGATTGACCCGGGCCAAGTATGAGGCGGGTGCCATCACCCGGCTCGATCTGGTGCAGGCCAGCCAGCAGAAAGTCGGTAAACAGGCGGAGCTTGCCGCCCTCATACAGCAACGGGAGCAGGCCGCCAACGCCCTGCGCCTGCTGCTCGGCCGCAGCAGTGGCCCGCTGGAGTTTGCCCCGACCGAACTGGTCATGGCCCCCATCCCTACCCTGGCGGTCGGCATCCCGGCCGACGTGCTGGCCCGCCGTCCCGATGTGCGGGCCGCCGAGTTGCGGCTGCGCAAGACGCTGGCCAAGGGGGACGAGATCCGCACCGGCTTTTATCCCACCCTGAGCCTCACCGGCAATGCCAGCACCACCTCGGACACCCTGACCCAGATGCTGAGCAACCCGGTGGGGACACTGGGGGCGACCCTGGCCCTGCCCTTCCTCGAGTACAATCAGACCCGGCTCTCCATCGCGAGCTCCGAGCTCGATTACCAGATTGCCGAGACCGAGTTTCGCAAGCAGCTCTACACCGCCCTGCTGGAGGTGGAAGATGGTCTGTCGGCTCGTCATCAGGGCGAGCAGCAACTGCGCTACCTGACACAGCAGCGGGATTACGCCAAAGAGGCCGAGCGGCTGGCCGAGGCGCGCTTCCAGGCGGGGGCGACCGGGGTGCAGCCCTGGCTGGATGAGCAAAACCGCCTGTGGGACGCCGAGCTGAGTCTGCTCAACCAGCAGCAGACCCAGCTCAAGACCATGGCCGGGATCTATCAGGCGCTGGGGGGCAGTGATCGGGGATCCTAGCCTCTGGCACTTCCTCTCTTCACCTGGGCCGGGGTGGACTTCACCCTGGCTCAGGCAGCCCTCCCCCTCCCCACAAAGCAATTGATAATAATTTTCATTTGATGAAAAATGGCGCCATCGTCTGCCAGGAGTACTCATATGTCACAGCCCGCCCCGGTCAATCGCCCTCGTCTGCTCACCGTCAAACATGTCCATGATGTGGGCCCGCATCTGCGTCGGATCTGCCTGACCAGCTCCGAGCTGGCCGATTATCCTTTCAGCTGCGGCGGCGCCCATATCAAGATCATGTTGCCCCAACCGGGTCAAGAGCATGCGGTACTGCCGACGCCAACCCCCAAGGGGCCCCGCTGGGAAGACCCAAGCCAGAAACCCATCATCCGTACCTTCAGCATCCGCGCCTTCCGCCGCGAGGCCCTGGAGCTGGATATCGATTTCGCCCTGCACGGCGATATTGGCCCCGCTAGCCGTTTTGCCCTGCATGTGCAGCCGGGGGATCGGTTGGCCATCTCGGGTCCAGGCGGTCCGGATCCCATGCTGCAGCTGGCCCTGCACTATTACATGGTGGGGGATCTCACCTCTTTGCCCGCCATCAGCGCCATGGCCGAGGTGATGCCCGCCAAGGCTCAGGGCCATATCGCCCTGCTGGTGCCCCATCAGGAAGATGTGCAGGATCTGTCGCTGCCAGCAGGAGTCAGCCTGCGCTGGTTTGTCGGCGCTCCCGAGCAGACCGAACAACTAGTGAGCTATTTCACCGCCCTGCCCATGGTGGCGGATCAGAGCTATTTCTGGTTCGGTGGGGAGGAGGGTCTGGTGGTACCGCTGCGCCGCCATGTCAGACGCACTCTGGATGTGGACCGCCAACGGGTCTATGCGGTGCCTTACTGGCGCCATGGCAAGGATGAAGATGCCTATCATCAGGATCGCCACACCGTGATGGACAGCTGATAACACCTTATTTTCCCTATATAAATCAGGCCTATCTCCGACAGGAGACAGGCCTGTTCAAGAGCCAATTTCCACTCTTTTTTTCTCCTCCCCCCCATCTTGGTGATCCCCTCTGCAGGGCTTGCATTCGAGAGAGACAACAAGATAATGATAATCACTCTCAATAATGTGATCTGTCATCGCGCTCCGATCCCTGACATTCAGGGTCCTGAGCCGTAAACAGCTCACTTACCCCCAGGTACAGCAAGGTAATCCAGATGGCAGTTTTGAATTCGGTAATGCGCGCCTTCGCGGTCGAGGCTCTCCCCACTCCCGCCGATCTGTTGGCACAGCACCCCTGCCCCACGGAGATGGCGGAGAAAATAGAAGAACATCGACATCAAATGCGCCAGATCCTCAGCGGCGCCGATGATCGCCTGTTGGTGGTGATAGGTCCCTGCTCCATCCACGACCCTCTCGCCGCGCTCGACTATGCAAGGCGCCTGGCCAGGCTGGCCGCTGAGTATCAGGACCGCTTGCTCGTCGTGATGCGCACCTACTTCGAGAAGCCGCGCACCACGGTCGGCTGGAAGGGGCTAGTGTTCGATCCTCACCTGGATGGCAGCAACGACATAGGTCAAGGCCTTCATCTGGCCCGCCAACTGCTGCTGGACATCAATCAGCTGGGATTGGCCACCGCCACCGAGTTTCTCGATACCACCAGCTTCCTCTATCTGGCCGATCTCATCAGCTGGGGAGCGATTGGGGCACGCACTACTGAATCTCAGGTACACAGGCAGCTCGCCTCGGCCCTGCCCTGTCCTGTCGGCTTCAAGAACGGCACCGACGGCAACATCCGGGTGGCCATCGATGCCATCCAGGCCAGCGAAGCGTCCCACTTGTTTACCGCGCCCGGTAGCCAGGGCGGTATTGTGGTTATCAAGAGCGAGGGCAACCCGAGCGGGCACATCATATTGCGTGGTGGCACCCTTCCCAATTACCACCAGAGCGACGTAGAGGATGCCGCAGAGCAGCTGGCGCGCCTGGGGCTCAACCATCGGCTGATGGTGGATTGCAGCCACGGCAACAGCCAGAAGCAGCACAAGAATCAGATGCGGGTCGCCGGCGAGCTCTGCCGCCAACTGGGCGAAGGGAGCGATGCCATCGCCGCCGTCATGATCGAGAGTTTCCTGCAAGAAGGCAGCCAAAAGCCGGCACCGCTGGATGAGCTGCAATATGGCCAGTCGATCACCGATGCCTGTCTGTGCTGGGAAGATAGTCAGGCTTTGCTTGCCATGCTGGCCGATGCCGTCCTGGCTCGTCGCCGCTTGGCAAGAATGTCGTCGAGCTCGCGCCAGAGTGAGGATATCCAGCTAGTGAGTTGACCCACGCCCTCCTTATTCACGACGGGGTCAGCAGACCCCGTATTAAAAAATCATCGCCTTCGTCGACTGCCCTCATATATATCCAGTGCAAGGGTGCCAAATAGGGCAGAGATAACGGGAGCCTAAGCCTGACAGGGATAACATCTCCAAGAAAATGGGTGCAGCGACAGAGAGGAGCGACCGAAAGTGAGTTTGCTTATTTCATCGAGTCGAGCGGATCTTGCATTTATCCATCAGGATCATCGGCAACAGAAGAGGGTTGTGTGAGTCCTCGCTAGAGGATTAAGAATGGAATGGCTGATGTTGAGTACAGTCTCACTACTGACAGATATCTTTTTATTGCCCTGTGCTGACCATGGCTATTCCCATGACCACGAGGTAAATATCTGCTCTAGCCCATGCAGTGGTACCGCAACATGATCTCAAAAATAATAATGCCGCCCAAGAGGCGGCATTATCGCTGAATTGATCAAGACAATCAGATCAGGAAGTCATTCAGATCCTTGCCCAGCGCAACCTGCTCGGCAATGGCTTTGGGCATACGGCCCTGACCAGTCCAGGTCTTTTCCTGGCCATCTTCCTGATACTTGTATTTGGCAGGACGCGGAGCACGCTTGCTCTTGGTCGCGCCTGCGGCAGCCGGAGTGGCCACGCTGCCGATCAATTCACGGGGATCGATACCAGCTTGCTGCAGCATCTCGGTGAACTCGCTCAGCTTGCGCTGGCGCTCTTCCTGCTCGGCCCGCTCTTGTTCAACAGACTCGGCACGCTCGTTATATACCAGATCAAACTTCTCTTTCGCTTCTTGCAGTTGCTCAAACGGCAATTCACGGATGGCAGCGCGCAAGCTACGAATGTTCAGCAGAACCTTTAGAAATTCGTTCATTACTTCCTCACAGAATTATTTTTGTATGTCACAGGGATGACTCATTTTGAGAATAGCATGTCTGCTCGATAACAACATAATGATTTTATAACTGTAGAAGGATTATTGACAACATCATATTCATTATTTTCTGGGGCTAATTCACACTCCTGAACTTATTGAAAAACCAGCACCATAGACAATATGTTCTTCAGCGCAGGTTAATGCCGGGTCAGTTTCCCCATAACATTTGTCGAACAGATAAATGCCGACGCCGCAATCCGGTCACCCGCCAGGGGCAAGCGTTCGACCAATACGGTTGGCCGCCTTGCACAAATGATGCGCGAGTTTTTCATTCCCACGCTAATACGCTACCGACGGATGGCGTGACCCTCATGCCGGTATGAACTCCCAACATAGTTCCCGGTTCAACTTGCCAATTGCGCCTGGGCTCTGATCCAGTCGATGAAGGCCTGGATCTTGGGACACTGGCGGTTGGGGAGCGTGGCGAGGTAATAACGCTGCTCGCAGCGTACCTCCTTGTCCGGGAAGGGGGCCACCAACTCGTTCCTTGCCAACCGCTTGCTCACCAGGTGCTTGCGGCCCATGGCGATGCCGGCATGGTTCATGGCGGCGATGATGGCGAGATCGGAGCGATCGAAGCCCATGTTTGCCTGACTGCCGTCGATGACGAGGCCGGATTGGCGAGCCCAACTCTGCCATTCGTCGGTCTCTGAGTCATGCCCCCAGGCCTGCCTGTCATGCAGCAGCCGGCAGTGCTGCAGATTGCCCGGGTTACCGAGCAACTGGTGTTGTTCGGCATATTCCGGGCTGCACACCGGCACCATGTATTCGTCCATCAGCGGGTGAATGGCGAGCCGCTCCGGCGTCTTGTCGTCAAAATAGAGCGTCAAGTCGATGCCATAACCGTGCAGGTTGATGTTCTCGTTGCCGGTCATGATGTTGAGATCGATCTGGGGATGCAGGCGGGAGAAGTCTGCGAGCCTTGGCACCAGCCAGCACTGGGCGATGGAGGGGCGGGAGTAGACGGTCAGGGAACCGGACAGCTCCTGATTCTTGATCTCCAGGATCTCCTGATTGATGAACTCCAGCGACGACTTGAGTGCCCAGAATATCCGCTGCCCCTCCGTCGTCAGCACCACCTTGCGGTGAAAACGCTGGAACAGCTTGAAGCCGAGCTCTTCCTCCAGGGCGCTTATTCTGTGGCTCACCGCGCTCGGGCTGAGCGCCAGTTCATCGGCCGCCAGGGCGAAGGAGCTGTGACGGGCCGCCGCCTCGAAGGTATGCAACTTGGCAAGCTGATAGCCATTGAGCAGCTTGTTTCTCGACACATAGTTGTCTTCGGTATACATCCGCATCTCTCACCAGGGGGCCGGGTCATGCCGCCATCATATCCCGCTGCACGCTCTTTTGGATGCGACAAGCGAACCCAAATCACCACATCCCAGGAAAATGTGATGAATGTGGCACTCTTGCATCAACCCAGCTCATCCAAGACGCCATTTTCATCATTTGTCAGCCCGGCACCATTCCCGTTCAATAGGCCCATCGTTCATCTCTTATCACCCTTGTCGAGGCGCAGTATGAATTCTGAAATGTGGGTCGTCGGTACCTTGCTGACTAGCATCATCCTGATCGTCTTCACCATAGTGAAGGGCAGGATCCACCCCTTCCTCGCCCTGCTGTTGGCGAGCTTCTATGTCGGCACCATGATGGGGATGAACCCGGTCAAGATGGTCAATGCCATGGAAGAGGGCATAGGCGGCACCCTGGGCTTCCTCGCCGCCGTCATCGGCCTTGGCACCATACTCGGCAAGATGATGGAGGTATCGGGCGCCGCCGAGCGCATAGGTCTCGCCCTGCAAAAGTGCCGCTGGCTCTCGCCTCAGGTGATCATGGTGCTGGTTGGTCTGGTGTGCGGCATCACGTTGTTTGTCGAAGTGGGAGTCGTGCTGCTCATTCCGCTGGCCTTCTCCATCGCCCGCAAGACCAGGACCTCGCTGCTGACCCTGGCCATCCCGCTCTGCACCGCCCTGATGGCCGTGCACTGCATAGTACCGCCCCACCCGGCCGCGCTCTACGTCACCAATCAGCTGGGTGCCGACATCGGATCCGTCATCGTCTACGGCCTCGCGGTCGGGCTCTTTGCCTCCCTGGTCGGCGGCCCCCTGTTCCTGAAGCTGCTCGGCAAGCGGGTGCCGTTCAAGGGCGTGCCCGCCGCCTTTGCCGACATCCAAGCGCGCGATGAGGCCGAGCTCCCCTCCCTCGGCGCCTCCCTCTTCACCGTGCTGCTGCCCATACTGCTGATGCTGGCCAAGACGGTGGCCGAGCTGAACATGGCGCATGACTCCGCCCTCTATACCCTGCTGGAGTTTATCGGCAACCCCATCACCGCCATGTTCATCGCCGCCTTCACCGCCTACTACGTGCTGGGGATCCGCCAGAGCATGAAGATGGAAGGGCTGCTGGACAAGACGGAGCAGTGCTTCTCCTCCATCGCCAACATACTGCTGATCATCGGGGCGGGCGGCGCCTTCAACGGCGTGCTCAAGGCCAGTGGCCTGGGGGACAGCCTCGCCACCATCCTCTCCCAGCTGGACATGCACCCCATACTGCTGGCCTGGCTGGTGGCCATAGTGCTGCACGCTGCCGTCGGCTCCGCCACCGTCGCCATGATGGGGGCCACCGCCATCGTCGCCCCCATCATGGTGCACTACCCGAACATCAGCCCGGAGATCATGACGCTGGCCATCGGCTCAGGCGCCATCGGCTGCACCATGGTGACCGACTCCCTGTTCTGGCTGGTGAAGCAGTATTGCGGCGCTACCCTGAACGAAACGCTCAAGTACTACACCAGTGCCACCCTCCTCGCCTCCCTGATGGCGCTGGCCGGCACCTTCCTGCTCTCCTATATCGTGTAAAAGACAGAGACATCCCATGAAAAATACCGACATTGCGCAGCTCATTTCTCAGTACCCGCTGGTTCAGACGCTGATCTCTCTCGAGCCTGTGACCTGGTTCAACCCCAATGCCACCACATTGGCGGCCGGCCTGCCCTACGTGGGGCTGGATCAACGCGACGTCGCGGACGCCTCAGCCCGCCTGGCCCGCTTCGCCCCCTACTTGTGCCAGGCCTTCCCCGAGACCCGTGCCATGCAGGGCATGTTGGAGTCAGAAGTCGCGGTTATCCCGGCCATGCAAGCGACTCTCAATGAGCGTTACGGCGTTGACGTCACCGGCCGGCTGCTGCTGAAAAAAGACAGCCACCTGCCGATCTCCGGCTCCATCAAGGCCCGTGGCGGCATCTACGAGGTGCTGACCCACGCCGAGCAGCTGGCGCTCAAAGCTGGGTTGCTGCGCGAAGACGACGACTACAGCAAGCTGTTCAGCGATGAGTTCCGCCGCTTCTTCGGCCAGTACAGCATCGCCGTGGGCTCGACCGGCAACCTCGGTATGTCCATCGGCATCATGAGCGCCAAGCTCGGCTTCACCGTCACCGTGCACATGTCTGCCGATGCCCGGGAGTGGAAGAAGCGCAAGTTGCGCGAACACGGGGTCATAGTGGTGGAATACGCCGAGGATTACGGGGTCGCCGTGGAGCAGGGACGCAAGGAGGCCGAGCGCGATCCCAACTGCTTCTTCATCGATGACGAGAACTCCCGCACCCTGTTCCTCGGCTACTCGGTGGCGGGTGAACGGCTGAAACAGCAGTTCGATGAGATGGGCATCGAGGTGGATGCCGAGCACCCGCTGTTCGTCTACCTGCCCTGCGGAGTGGGCGGCGGTCCGGGCGGGGTGGCGTTTGGCCTGAAACTCGCGTTCGGGGATAACGTTCACTGCTTCTTCGCCGAGCCCACCCACTCCCCCTGCATGCTGCTCGGGGTGCACACCGGCCTGCACGATGCGATTTCGGTGCAGGATCTGGGCATCGACAACCTCACCGCCGCCGATGGCCTGGCGGTGGGGCGCGCCTCCGGTTTCGTCGGCCGCGCCATGGAGCGGTTGCTGGATGGCTTCTACACCTTAAGCGATCAGGAGATGTACGATCTGCTGGGGCTGCTGGCGCGGGACGAGCAGATCCGCCTCGAGCCCTCAGCCCTCGCCGGCATGCCGGGCCCCTGGCGGGTCAGCGCCGATGGCGAGTGGCAGGCAGCGCGCGGTCTGGATACCCGGCGCATGGCACAGGCCACCCACCTGGTGTGGGCCACCGGCGGCGGCATGGTGCCTGCGGAAGAGATGGAGAAATATCTGGCCACGGCCAAGATTTAAGTTTTTTTCAACTGCCAAACCCGCCTTCATGGCGGGTTTTCTCTTCATGGATCAGCAAGATGGCACATCTTTTGATCTGTGCCTGCAAGCCCCCGCGCCTGTCTGTTTGATGCTAATCCCCCCAAGTTGGTTATTTTGTGATACGATAGTGGCCGTTTTTTGACAATTGCGTATCGTTGTCGCCCTGATCCAGCAAGATCAGGGGCAATTTCACTGCTTGTGACGAGCCGGTACACAATCCAAAAAGTGACCTGGATGAGCCAGTCTGACTGGGGAAACCCGCCGGACGGCAACCACCAAGAGCACCTTAGATAAGGAGATCGGACTATGAAACAGTATCAAAGCTGGCTGGGACAATACCTGATGAGCCGCCGCGATGGCGATCATGCCATGGCATCCGAACTCGCCAGCTCCATCTGCGAGTTCTGGCAGACCCAGGGCGACGAAGCCGAAAGCAGCAAATGGCAGCAGCGCTATCAGCAACACGTAGAGCAGGCGCAGTAAGTCCCTTAGCTCTTCACCCATAAAAAAACCGGCGCTCATGGCGCCGGTTTTGCATTTCAGTCTTACCGCTTACATCTGATCGACCATGTCCTGGGCGAACTGGGAGCAGGAGCGCAGGGTGGCGCCTTCCATCAGTCGCTCGAAGTCATAGGTGACGGTCTTGTTGGCGATGGCCGCTTCCATCCCCTTGATGATGAGATCGGCCGCCTCGGTCCAGCCCAGGTGGCGCAGCATCATCTCGGCGGAGAGGATCAGCGAACCCGGGTTGACCTTGTCCTGACCGGCGTACTTGGGCGCGGTGCCGTGGGTTGCTTCGAACAGCGCCACGCCGTCGCCGATGTTGGCGCCCGGGGCGATGCCGATGCCACCGACCTGAGCGGCCAGGGCGTCGGAGATGTAGTCACCGTTCAAGTTCATGCAGGCGATGACATCGTACTCGGCCGGGCGCAGCAGGATCTGTTGCAGGAAGGCGTCGGCGATGACGTCTTTGACGACGATGGTCTTGCCGGTCTTCGGGTTCTTGAAGGAACACCAGGGGCCGCCGTCGATCAGTTGGGCATCGTACTCTTTCTGGGCCAGGGCATAGCCCCAATCCTTGAAGGCACCTTCGGTGAACTTCATGATGTTGCCCTTGTGCACCAGGGTCACGGAGTCGCGATCGTTGTCGATGGCGTACTCGATGGCGGCACGGACCAGACGCTCGGTACCGGCCTTGGACATGGGCTTGATGCCGATGCCGCAGGACTCGGGGAAGCGAATTTTCTTCACGCCCATCTCGTTTTGCAGGAAGGCGATGACCTTCTTGGCTTCATCGCTGTCCGCCTTCCACTCGATACCGGCGTAGATGTCTTCGGCGTTCTCGCGGAAGATCACCATGTCGGTCAGGTCCGGGCGCTTGACCGGGCTCGGGGTGCCTTCGTAGTAACGGACCGGGCGCAGGCAGATGTAAAGATCCAGCTCCTGACGCAGGGCCACGTTGAGGGAGCGAATACCGCCACCGACCGGAGTGGTCAGCGGGCCCTTGATGGCCACGCAGTATTCACGAATGAAATCCAGGGTCTCCGCCGGCAGCCAGGCGCCTTCGCCATAGACATGAGTCGATTTCTCGCCGGTAAAGATCTCCATCCAGGCGATAGAACGCTCGCCCTTGTAGGCTTTCTCGACCGCGGCATTCACCACATTCAACATGGCCGGGGTCACGTCCACACCGATGCCATCCCCTTCGATGAACGGGATGATCGGATTGTGGGGAACCTGCAGCTTGCCGTTGGCATCGACTGTGATTTTTTGACCTGTGGTCGGGATAACTACTCTGCTTTCCATCGGCATCTCCTAACTTCCGTTTGTTATAAATATGTCATTGAGCGCGGCCATCTTAGCCCATCCATTTTCATAATCAAATGGCGGGCGCGCATGTCCGACCATAGTCGAGCACTGGATCACAATGCGCCCGACCGGTTCAGGTTCGATCAACCCGAACCGCATCCAAAGCCTGTTCTGCTCGGGCTTGAGAGCGCCCTCCCTCATCCTGCCAGGCCATCGGTTTGGCCCTGCGGCTGGCTCAGGGAGCGGTATTGGGAGGGGGTCAGCCCGGTCTTCTGCTTGAACACCCGGCAAAAATAATTTACATCGACGTAACCACAGCGGTTCGCCACCTCTTCCAGCCGAAACCGGTATTTTTTCAGCATGAACTTGGCCCTGTCGATCCGCACCCAGCTGATGTAATCGGCCAGGCGCATGTGGCCCTGCTCGCGAAACAGGTGGGAGAGATGGCTGGCCGAGACGTTGAAGCGGTGCGCGATGGAGTCGCGGCTGATGGGGCGGTGGAAATTCTCCTGGATGTAGATGCAGATGCCGTGAAACAGGTCAGCCCCCCTCGGCCGATCGAAGGTGGACTCGGCCAGCAGCTGGCGGGCGCTGGTGAGCAGCGCCTGCAGCAGATGGTTGTCGGTGGGGGAGCGACCGGGATCCTCGGTCAGTGTATTGAGCGCCGCCAGTATGTGTTCGATCACGTGCCCCGCCCGGGCCATGATGCTGTGTTTTTGCACGTCGAAAAAATCGGGCTCGTCACGGCGCTTGCTCACCAGGCTGAAACCGAGCTGGCGCTTGCCAAACAGCAGGCTCAGCACCGAGCAGTCGGTGCTCCACTGCGGCTTGTTCCAGCCGTTTGGCGGTATGTAGAGCGCCTGTCCCGGCAACACGCTGACTTGCTTGCTGCCCTGCTCCTTGTCCCAGATCTGGTTTAAGTATTCGCCGCTGAACACCAGCTCGAGGCGGGGAAAGTTGACCTGATAACTGAAACCCGGGGGCACGCCCTGCTCGCTGGCAAACCAGATCTGCTCAAAGGGAACCTGTTCATGGAGGGCGCCGTCGAGCAGCTGGCTGAAGATGAGTGACATGATGATCCCGATCAAGAGAGAGGCAAGCGATTGCGGCGCGCGCGACCGCCCATGTTATAGTCCGGCTCTGCGGGTCAATTCCACCTTTTTCTTCACTCGAGTTTTTTCAAATTACATGAGGCGTCCCTTATGAGCAGTCGCGATTTGCCCTCTTCACTGCCCCCTTTCCTGCCGATGCACAACCCGATCCAGGGCTACGACTGGGGCAGCCATGACGCCCTCACCCGCCTGTTTGGCATCCCCAATCCCGATGACAAACCCCAGGCCGAGCTGTGGATGGGCGCCCATCCGAACGGCTGCTCCGAGGTGAGCGTCGCGGGCAGTACGCAGAAACTCTCGATCCTGATCGAGGCCGCCCCCGCCGCCGTGCTGGGGGACGCCACCCTGGCCCGCTTCGGCAGCCTGCCCTTCCTGTTCAAGGTGCTGTGCGCCGAGAAGGCGCTCTCCATCCAGGTGCACCCCAGCAAGGCCCAGGCCGAAGCCGGTTTTGCCAGGGAGGAAGCCGCCGGCATCCCCCTCAAGGCGGGCAATCGCAACTACAAAGACCCTAACCACAAGCCGGAGCTGGTGTTCGCCCTCACCCCCTATCAGGCGATGAACGGTTTTCGCACCATTCCCGCCATCCTGGCGCTGTTCGAGCGGGTCAAGCTGGCGGCCATCGCCGATCTGGTCGCGGCCCTCGCCGCCAACCAGAACGAAGCCGGGTTGCAGCACTTCTTCCACCAGCTGCTGATCCTGGACGGCGCGCGCAAGGAAGCCGCCCTGACGGACCTGCTGGCCTATGCCTGCGAGCATCAGGACGAAGAGACCTTCGCACTCATCGCCAACCTGGCCGCCCAGTACCCGGGGGATGTGGGGCTGTTCTCACCGCTGCTGCTGAACGTTGTGACCCTCGAGCCGGGCCAGGCCATGTTCCTCGACGCCTGCACGCCCCACGCCTATGTGCGCGGCACCGGCCTCGAGATCATGGCGAACTCCGACAACGTGCTGCGCGCAGGCCTGACCCCCAAATACATAGACGTGGCAGAGCTGCTGGACTGCACCCGCTGCGTGGCCAAACCGGACGATCAGATCCTGCTTGCCCCCCGCGTCGAGGGCATGACCGAGAACATGGTGCAGCACTTCGAGGTGCCGGTGCCGGACTTCACCTTCAGCGTCTATCCGGCCGGTGAGCATGCACTCACCACCGCCAGCGCCGAGATCCTGTTTGCCATCGATGGTGACGTCCTGCTCAAGCAGGGTGATGAGACACTGCGGCTGGAGAAAGGACAATCCGCCTTCGTCCCCGCCACCACCGGCCGCTACCAGCTGCTGGCCGAGGGCCGGGTCGCCCGTGCGGGTAACCGCAGTTAAGCCGTGACAAGCCGGACAGATAAAAAACGAGGGCCATCATCGATGGCCCTCGTTGTTGCAGCACTCTCTGGCAGCTTGGCCCCGAGCCAAGACGCCTCTCAAGTCGCAGGATAAGGCACGCCTTGTGCCCATCTGGACTGCCAGTGTGCCAAGTATTGGCGAGTGACGTCCGGCATATCGCGCATAACGATCACGTTCTCCGAGTTGAGCGTCTCGGCGGAGGGGGCGAAGTTGAAGGAGCCGGTCTCGACCGTGCTGTCATCGACGATGATCGTCTTGTCGTGATGGATGTGGAAGCGATCGTTGGTGCGCAGCGCCACCCCGCCGCGGGTCGCAGCCTCCATGGCCGCCCTGCTCGCCTTGCCCTGATTGCGCCTCTTGTCGATCACCACCTGCACCTCGACCCCGCGTTTTTTCGCCGCCACCAGCGCCTGTACTATATCGGGAGCCTGAAAGGCGTAGGCGAGCATGCGGATGTGGTGTCTGGCACCCGCTATGGTCGCCAGCACCAGCACCCGGGCCGAGCCTTCCGGCGAGAAACCGACCTGAACACCGGGGGCGGCCTGGGAGATGGCCGGCAAGATGAACAGCGCCGCCGCCATGGCGTATCCAAGGATCTTCATCGTGTCTACCTCGATGAGGGAAGCGGGGGCCGCCTCCCGGGATCCTCGATCACCGGCACGGCCACCCTGTGGGCCTGTCAATGTGCGCCCCCTTTTCCCCCGTGGCAAGCGGTCAGGCCCTGCATACACCGACCAGAACCATCCCATGGGCTCTGGTCGGTTTGCTGGCGGTCTTCAGGCCACGAGGCGGCGATGAGAGACGCATTGACTGGAACCGGTTACATGGGTACGATTTCCACCGGACAGGCCCTCCCGACGGCCTGCCCCCCTTGTCCAACCCGCCATCCACTGCGAGCGGGCCAGACGCAAGCTGCATGATATCCACTTCAATGCGGCACCAGGACCCAAGGTTTTTCATGACTGACCCGCTGACACCCTACGTCGATCTCACAGCCACACTCGGCGGCGCCCCTTATCACGCCAAGGCATCGGCACTCTTCACAGGGGAGGTCTCCCTGTGGACACGGCACTGAGCTGGCTGGCACCTGTCTGGACCCTGTTCCAGCAACAACCCCTGGCCCAGGGTATCGGCCTCGCCGCCATGCTGGTCGGCATCAGCGCCTTCCGGCAGCGGGATGACGGGCGTTTTCGACTGCGGCTGTGCCTCTATCAGGGGGCCATCGCCCTTCACTTCCTGCTGATGGGGGCCAGCACGGCGGGCCTCAGCGCGGGCCTCAGCTGCGCTCGCACCCTCATCTCGGGGCGCACCCGCAGCCCCTGGGTGATGCTGTTCTTCCTGGTGCTGGTGTGGGGGCTCGGCATCCCCGGGATCACCAGCCCGGTGCAGTGGCTCCCCATCATAGGCACAACTGTCGGCACCTGGGGCCTGTTCCGTACTCAGGGCATAGCGCTGCGGCTCTGCATGCTGGCGGGAGGGTTTTGCTGGACCAGCCACAACATCTTGATAGGCTCCATCGGCGGCAGCCTGATCGAGCTCAGTTTCCTGTTCGTCAACTGCCACACCATGTACCACATGTGGCGCCAACCGCTGACGACCCCCACCTAAGGCTCGGCCTGCATCCATGAAACCTGACTGAGCCGCATATCCCAGTCAGCCTGAAAAAAAACCACCGCCCTCTCCGGGCGGTGGTTTTTTTATCAAGCTGACGATGGTCACTCCTCAGTGACCATCCCCTGGCTAGTTTTCTGCCGCTTCCGGCTGGGGCGTCTCGGTGCGCTCCCGCTGCAGTTCATCGACCCTGGCTTGCCATTTGTCGTGGGCCTGTTTTTGCCCCTGTGACTCAAACTCCTGGCGCATGGTGTCGATCTCTTGGTCAAGTTTTTCCATCAGGATGTCTCCTTACATCTCGGGTTACACACTGGCTGACGGCACTGTTTGGCCAACCTGCTCACTCCGTTGGACAAGCGGATCTCCCCGAATGCCCAACGAAATAAGCGATTGATTAAACCATACCCAATCTGAAAGTTGGATTAACACAATCCGGCAGGGCGGCGACTCCCCTCGTCGCAAGCCGTCATGCCCATGGGTCATGGGGTCGGCTTTTGCCAAACGGCTCACATTTCAAGGCCAGGTCGGGGCGCACAAATCTCCATTCAGACGGTACCGCCCAGGGTGATGGTGGCCCTCGTCGCGTTTTTAATCCATGACCACCTCAAAACTAACTAACTGTTTTAAATTGAATTTATCTTCCATTCGTCAGGTTTTAACCCACACACCAAAATGCGAGCAGAGTCACAGGCCGAGGGCATTGACACAAAACTCCAGTAAAGGGCACATATGTCCGATTTCGGTGAGAGGGGTTGGACGAAACAATAGAGGGGTCAATCGTTTGCTCCATCCATGAATCACCTCACCAAGGCTCGCAGGAGCCAGGAGACACCAATGCTCACCTCCTTGATAGATGAAGGACTGATCTGCCTCGACCTTGCCGCTCGCGACAAGCAGGGGCTCTTTGTCGAGCTGGCTGCCCAGCTGAAAAAAAGCGGCAAGATAGCCGATCAGGATAGTTTCGTGCGCGATCTCTGGGCACGGGAGAATCTCGGCAACACCGGTTTCGAGCAAGGTGTCGCCCTGCCCCACGCCAAGAGCGAGGTGGTGATGGCCCCCGCCATCGTCATCGGCATCAGCCGTCAGGGGATCGACTACGGCGCCGAGGATGGCCTGCCCTCCCGCCTGTTCTTCATGATTGCCTCCCCCACCGGCGCCGCCAACCACCATATCGAGGTGCTGGCGGAGCTCTCCACCAAGCTGCTGGAGCCCGATTTCATCCCCCGCATGCAATCGGCCACCAGCAAGGCCGAGGTGCTGTCACTGCTCTCGGCCACGGGCGGCGCCAAAGCGGCGCCCTCACCGGTGAGCCGGGCATCTCAAGTCAGTGCCCCCGAGCCCCAGGATCGCAGCATCAAGGCCCAGCTCGGCACCCTCAAGCAGCACCTGCTGTTCGGCACCTCCCACATGATCCCCTTCATCGTCGCGGGGGGCGTGCTGCTGTCGCTGTCGGTGATGATGAGCGGCAAGGGCGCCGTGCCCGAGGCGGGCGTGCTCAAGGACATGGCCGACATGGGGATAGCGGGGCTCACCCTGTTTACCGCCGTGCTCGGCGGCTACATCGCCTACTCCATGGCGGACAAACCGGGCCTGGCGCCCGGCATGATCGGCTCCTGGATAGCAGTGCAGCAGTTCCACACCGGTTTTCTCGGTGCCATCCTGGTGGGCTTCATCGCGGGCCTCATCGTCAATCAGCTCAAACGCATCAAACTACCGGACTCCATGAGTTCGCTCGGCTCCATCTTCATCTATCCGCTGATCGGCACCTTCCTGGTGTGCGGCATAGTGATGTGGGTGATAGGCGCCCCCATCGCCGCCATGATGGACGGGATGAACAACTGGCTCTCCAGCATGGCAGGCTCCGGCAAGGTGATGCTGGGCGCCATCCTCGGCGGCATGACCGCCTTCGACATGGGTGGCCCGGTCAACAAGGTGGCCACCCTGTTCGCCCAGACCCAGGTCAACACCCAGCCCTGGCTGATGGGGGGCGTCGGCATCGCCATCTGCGTACCGCCGCTCGGCATGGCGCTGGCGACCCTGCTCTCACCCAAGCGCTACAAGAAGGAAGAGCGTGAAGCGGGCAAGGCGGCCGCCATCATGGGCATGATCGGCATCAGCGAGGGGGCCATTCCCTTTGCCGCCGCCGACCCGGTGCGGGTCATCCCGGCCATCGTTGCGGGGGGCATAGTCGGCAACATCACCGGCTTCATGATGCACAGCATCAACCACGCCCCCTGGGGCGGCTGGATAGTGCTGCCGGTGGTGGAAGGCAAGATGGGCTATATCCTGGGCACAGTGCTCGGCGCCCTGACCACGGCCCTCATCGTCAACCTGCTGAAAAAGCCGGTGACCGAAGAGGAAGAGGTAGCCACCCCGGATGGCGGTTATGACGTCATCGAAGCGGAAGGTGAGGCAGAAGTGCTCGCCATCACCGCCTGCCCCTCAGGGGTGGCCCACACCTTCCTCGCCGCCAAGAGCCTGCAAAAAGCGGCCGCCAAGGCCGGCATCAAGCTCAAAGTGGAGACACAAGGCGCCAACGGCATCATCAACCGCATCACGGCAAAGGACGTGGCGAACGCCCGCTGCGTCATCCTGGCCCACGACGTGGCCATCAAGAACCGGGAGCGCTTCAATAATATCGAAATTATCGATGTTAAAACGAAGGATGCTATCCATAATCCAGATGGATTATTGGCCCGCACCCTGGCAAGCAGCAAGGTGGCCTGAGCCACCGCCGACTGACATGACGAGGGGCCGCAAGGCCCCTTTTCTTATCTGCGTGGTCGGTGCCCCATCGTTGAAAGAACGGGCGGACAGGGCCCGCCTGTCAATGACTTTGCTGACCCAAGTGGGGATGGCTGAGACGGCAGCTCGCTCGATAGCATATGGGCTTCTGGCTGGCTGCAACGAGATCGTATTTCCTATCTCATCGACACGGGCACAGCCTTCGTATGATGGAGCCTTGAACCGCATGCAACTGAGCGAACTGTTTCTTACCCTGGCGGGTCTCGCGACCGCTGGCATCATCCTCTGGAACCGATCTACCGGCCAGCCCGACTGGGAGGCGCTGCCCACCCTGCTGGAGTATCTTCGCCTGCACCCCGAGTGTGTCACCGACGATGACGAGAATGCCCGCTGTTATGCCTGCGGCTCCGACAAGGTGCTATTTCACCCCCTCACCGGCACCGGCGATTACCGCCTTCGCCACACTTGTCTGTCATGCGGCAAGGCGTTGTTTCGCAGTAGCGCCATTCTCTGAGCGCAGGAACGTGGCCATGCTAATTTGCCCACTCCCAGAGTTACGCTGGCGATCGGGGTCGCGACGTCACCGAAACGCTTGTGTCGGTAAAAGCCTTCAAGACAGCGCTGACTATTCAGGTGAATAAAGGAGAAAGGGATCAATGGAATGGGATTTGGCGACTTTGCACAGACGCTGGCTTAAAAAACACCTGCGAGAGCTGCGAGCCGCGAAAAACGAAGAGGAAGAGAAAGGGGGAATGCTGCGTTTTGTCGGCATTCTATGCGCTCTGATCCCCTTGCTGACGGCAACTGTGTACTTTGTGGGAATGCGCTATTACCAAGGTTACCTGGGGCAATTCAGACTGGACTCAACAGAGTTTTCTCCATCCGCCGATATCACGCTTTTTACCGGTTTCTTTCTGCTAATTCAGCTGCTTTTACCCTATGTAGTTCCATTACTCGCTGCGCTAGGAACTCTGTTTCTTGCTCTCTTTATCATGCTGTTTGCCGTGAAGTGGCGGCTAACACTCTCCTGGTGGGTTATTCGCTTCTTTGTGTTGTGCCCCCTCGTGCTGAAGGGAGGGAAAATCGCCAATAACTATCCAGCCCCCTTTACCTTCAACGCCATGCTCTGGCTCGGAAACTCTATTTTCAAGCTCGCTGTTTTTGTCGTGCCTCCCTTGCTGGTCATCATGGCATCCGAACACATCAAACCCATGGGGGAAGAGCTGGCCCGCAGCCAGATCGAGAGAGTTGAAACAGGCACCTGGCCGATGAGCGAGGCCCATAGCCAGTCGCCCCTGTTGGGGGATGAACCCCATATCCGCATCGCCTGCAATGGCAGCCATTGTGCCTATCGCCTCAAGGGAGGCGATACCCTGATCCTGCGCTTCGATCAGATTGAGCAGACCCGCTATCAGCTCAAAAAGCCCTCCCAAGATGAAGCGAGCCGCCCCTGAGGTGACCCACTCACCGTTAGCCCGGCGCCCTTTGCCATCGCCATAAAAAATCCGGAGCCAGTTACTGGCTCCGGATGCTTGTCCCTCACGGGCGGTCGGCATCGGCCGTGTCACCCGTCTGTTCGCGGCTCGATCAGATGAGCGCGACTGGTACTCCGCCGGCTTAAGGGGTCGGCTTGACCAGTGTGTCGAGCCCGCTCACCACCAGGGTACCTCTGCCTCCCGTCATCTTGTGGAAGTTGGTGCCCTGCTGGGAGGGGTTATCAGTTCGGGCCAGCAAGGTGGCACCATTGTTGTAGTTCTTGATCTCGGTGGCGGTGAGCGACCGATCCGACAGCACCAACAGCAACACCCTAAACTCCCGCTGCGCGGTGGTGGCGCCTGGCACCCTGGGCTTCTGGTCGGCCGGGATAAGTGCATAGGCGTTCAGACTGGCCGGATCCGTCATCTCGGCGGAGTCCATCAGCCCCATCAGATAGAGCTCGATATCGGCGTAGTTCGCGCTCACGTTGTTCAACTGCCCGACGATACCCAGCTCGTTGCCCCAGTGACCCGGATAGCTGCTCGGCACCACCCAGTTCGCCCAACGGTGGGTCATCTCGTGCAGTATGGGGCCATAGGCCGAGGTGGAGAGGTACTTCTTCCTGTAGAGGAAAGAGATGCCCTGCAGCTTGCCGTCCGAGTGGAAGTCCGCCGTGTTATCAAACAGAGAGAGCCCTATGCCTTCGACGTCGTTTCTGGCATGAGTGAACTCGCCGGTGGGCATGCCCGAGGGAACCTCCTCGTTGTTCATCACCACGGTGATGAAGTCAAACTCGTCGCGGAACTGGTTGTAGACCTGCCCGGTCAGCTCCTTGAGGGCACTCTGCCCCTGAGCTGAATTGATGGAGGTCGCATTCCAGAACGCGAACGCCTCCGGGCTCAGTTGCAACGAGGCAATCTGGTTAAGCATCGGCTCTATGATGATGGATGCCGGTTGCGTGACCGACAGCTGCGCCGCCGTGCTGGCGACACCGCCCATGCTGGCGGTGATGAGCGCCAACCCCTCGGTCAGGCCGCTGGCCTCCCCTCGACTACCATCCACATTACTGATGGTCGCCACTGCGGGCGCATCGGAGTGCCAGGTCAGGGTAGTGTCGCGGGTCACATCTTGTGAGCCACCGTCAGAGAGGGTCGCCATGGCCTGGAACTGCTGCCGGTTACCGATGGACACCGACGCCGTCTGCGGGGTGACCGCCAGACTGGTCACCACGGCGGATGACACTGTCACGGGAGCCGATGCCGTGAAGGGCGTGCCATCGATCGTCCCGCTTGCGGTGATGGTGGCGACTCCCGCCGCCTGGCCCGTCACCAGACCCTTGCTGCCTTCGAGACTACTGACGGTCGCGACTACCGGCTGGCTGCTGTGCCACTGAATGAGGGGGTTGTCGGTGACGTCAAACGACGTCCCATCGGACAGATGTGCAATGGCGTTAAAGAGCGTCTGCAGCCCCACCGGGACCGTTCCGTTCGCCGGTTGCATCTCGAGCCGAATGACAACGGCCGAGCTCACCCTGAGCTGCTCGGTCGCATTGAAGGAGACACCATTGACTGTTCCGCTTACTTCTATGGTGGCACTCCCTTGTGCCAACCCGGTAACCAACCCGGTGTCGCTGATGCTCGCCACCGCCGGATCGCTGCTGAGCCAGATGATGGATTCATGATCGGTCACATCGATGGGGGCACTGCCATCCGACAGGCTGGCAAAGACACTCATCTGCGCATTCAACCCCATCGGCAGCGGATCTTGCGGGGCATGGATATCCAGCCCGGTGATCACGGCATCCGTCACCTCCAGCGGGGCCGAGGCCTGGAGCGGTGTGCCATTGGACGTGGCGACGGCCTCGAGGGTCAGGATCCCGGTCGCCAGTCCGGTGGCCACCCCTTTGTTGCCCTCTTCGTTGCTGACAACCGCGCGGCTGTCATCACTGCTGTGCCAGCTCAGGGCCGAGGCGTTGGTCACATCCCGCGATTGGCCGTCGGAAAAGGTGGCGATGGCCATAAAGGACTGACTCAGGCCCACTGGTACGGTGGCGACAGATGGCGTCAACTGTAATTCACTCACATAGGTGTCGATGACCTCCACCCTGGCGGTGGCGCTGTATGGCTCGCCGTTGGCGGTGCCTGTCGTGGTGATGAGCGCCGTCCCCGGGCTTATTCCCTTGGCGAGCCCATCGTCATCTATGGTGACCACTGTACTGTCGCTGCTGCTCCAGACGATGTTGGGATGCGATGTCACATCCTGCACCATGCCATCATCCCAGATAGCCATAACCTGAAACTGCTGCTCAAAACCGACGGGGACCTTGGCCTCCCCCGGGCTTATCTGCAGCGAAGAGAGGGGATGAGCGTCTTCCGTTGAGCCCCCCTCATCGTCATTACCACACCCCAGCAGCGCAAGGGCTGTCAATCCTATTATCAAGCACTTGCCTAATGTCATTGTTCACTCCTCCCTAAAGCACTCCCTTACCCGGTTCACCCACGGTGAGCCGGTGCTGCCTCTCGCGGCAGCGATTTGAACCTTTCGCGGAGTAGAGCAATGGGCCCTGCCGCCGTCCATCGAAAGTCGCGGCGCATTCAGAGCGGGTTAAGAAAGGAGATAAGGACAGACCAGTCCGGGGATGTCGGCCGGCGCTGGCGTGAAGGCCGAGACCGGGATGACCCCGGCCGTCGGCTCACCGGCCCGGGAGATGGGTCACCAAGGCACACGTTATCCGATGTATGAGCCGAAGCCCTTGCGGGCCTCTAAATGGGGATGGGACGAGGCACCGACTCATGGCGTCGCCAGCAGGCTGATGGTCATGCCGAGGCTCATGCGATCGCCGCGCGTCAGCAGCCGCAGACCGGGGTGACCGGCCATATGGTGGGCGTTGGCGGCGTGACTCTGGGGCTCAAGGCAGACGAAGCCGCTGCCCTCGTCGGGCTGATAGAGCATCAGGAAGCCGCCATCGCTGGAGATCTGCAAGCGTTGATAGCGGCCAGGATGCTCGATCTCGGCCTGCCCGCGCCAGCCGCCATAACAGTGGTTGAGCCAGCCCTGTGGCCGCCGCCACTGACGAAAGTCGAGGTTGGGCGCCAATGCACTGCTCCAGTGGGTCGGCAGGTGATCCGCCCCCTCCTGCCAGACCCCGCTCGCCAAAAAGCGCAGCCGGGTCTGCTCATCGCGCCAGAAGAAGGGGTGAAAGCCCGCGCCATAGAGGCAGGGCGCCTCCCCCAGATGGGTCAAGCCGATGCGCGCCACCAGGCTTGCCCCCTGCAGCCGATAGTCGATCTCCGCCAGATAGTGAAAGGGGCCGTTATGGCCGGTGAGCTGCAGCGTCACCGAGCTGCCGGTCTGCGCCACCGTCTGCCATGGCCGCAGCCACCCCTCTCCGTGCAGGAAGAAGTCGGGATCGGCGTCGCTCTCGGGCAGGGGCTGCGCCTCCCCCCACAGCTCGAAGCCATTGCCCGCCACCCGGTTGGCCAGCGGCAACATGGGAAACAGGGCGCTCTGCCCCGGCTGCCAGGGGGCCTCGGGGTCGGTGTCCCGCAGCAGCGGGCGCCCTTTGTCATCCTCCAGCCCCAGCAAGCAGGCCCCCTGGGTTGAAACCCGCATCCGAAGATGCGGGTTGTTCAGGTTGTGCACCTTCATGCAGAGGTGCTCGCCTTGGCCTGGGTCAGCTCCACCTTGCCCTGGGCCAGCTGGGCTTCCAGCGCCTCCAGGGTCACGCCCTTGGTCTCGGGCACCTTGCGGTAGATGAAGATGAGGCCGGCGAAGCTGATGAGGCCATAGAGCAGGAAGCTACCCGCGGCCCCCAGTCCGGCATTGAGCAGCGGGAAGGTGTAGGTCAGCACGAAGCAGGCGATCCAGAGCGCCAGGGTACCCGCCGACATGGCCAGACCCCGCACCCGGTTGGGGAAGATCTCCGAGAGCAGCACCCAGGTGACCGGCGCCAGGGTCAGGGCATAGATGGCGATGGCCGCCAGCACCAGCAGCAGCACCGGCAGGCCCAGCACGCCGCTGGCGTAGGCCGCCGCCATCATGCCGTAGATGATGGTGAGCCCCGCCGAGCCAATCAGCATCAGCTTGCGGCGGCCGATCTTGTCCACCATGGGCAGCGCGATCAGAGTAAACAGCAGGTTGATGAGGCCGGTGGCGACGATGGACTTGAGGGTGCTGTCGATGTCAAAGCCGGCGGAGGCGAAGATCTCCTGCGCGTAGTTGAAGATGACGTTGATGCCGCACCACTGCTGGAACACCGCCAGCACTATGCCGATGATGAGGATGGGGCGCACCGAGGGTTTGCCGAGTTCTGCCAGGGAGACCTTGTGGGTCTCCCCCACCAGGGTCTGGCGGATCTCGGCCAGGGTCTGTTTGGCATAGGCATCGCCGCCTATCTTGCCGAGCATGCGGGAGGCCTTCTCATACTGCCCATCCTTGGCCAGCCAGCGGGGGGATTCCGGCACGAAGAACATCAGCACCAGAAACGCCAGGGCGGGCACCAGCTCGGCGCCGAACATCCAGCGCCAGCCGGACTGACCGTTCCAGGTCGCTAGGATATCGGCCTGGGTCGCGCTGCTGGCCACCGGATCGGCGATCATCAGGTTCACCAGCTGGGCCGCCAGCACCCCCAGGACTATGGTGAGCTGGTTGATGGCCACGAACTTGCCCCGCTTGTCGGCCGGGCTTATCTCGGCGATGTACATGGGGGAGAGCGCCGAGGCGAGACCAATCCCGATGCCGCCGATGATGCGATAGACCACGAACAGATCGAAGTTGCCGGCCGCGGCCGTGCCCCAGGCCGAGATGGTGAACAGGACGGCCGCCAGGATCAGCGGCTTCTTGCGGCCAAAGCGATCGGACGACCAGCCGGAGATGGCGGCCCCCAGCACGCAGCCCACCAGCGCCGAGCTCATGGCCCAGCCGGACTGGGCCGGATCCGTGATGGCGAAATAGGCCTCATAGAAGGGCTTGGCCCCGCCTATCACCACCCAGTCGTAACCGAACAGCAGGCCACCGCAGGCGGCCACCAGGCAGATCATCCAGATGTAGCCCATATTGAGCCCACCCGTATCCATTTGATTTCGCGAACTTTTCATGACTCACTCTCGCTATCTTGTGATTGTAGGGTACTGGGGCGCTCCGCACCGTGGCGGAGCGCCGGTTTTTGTTATGAGTGGAGCTGAGATTGGCGGCAGAGCAGGCTGAACAGGTGCCCCTTGTCATGGGCCGGGTTCAGGGCGAGCAGCTCGCGCAGGCTCTGCTCACCGCGCGCTTGCTCCCCCAGCCCCAGCTGGCCGAGGGCCAGCACCAACAGGCAGTGCTGGCGGTGTTTGTGCTGGGGATCGTCATCGAGCACGATGAGATCGGGCAGGGAGACGGCGAAGAAATCCGCCCCGACCCGCTCGTCCATGGCCTGCCCGGCCCAGGCCACCATGCCCTCGAACAGACGCTGCGCCTCCTGCTTGTGGCCGAGGCGGGCCAGCGCCATGCCCCGATAGAAGAGGTAATCCACCGGCTGATCGTTGTAGTAACGGCTGGCCCCCAGCTCACCCTGACCGAGGCAGGCCTGCCGCAGACATTGCTCGGCCAGACTCTGCTGGTCGCAGGCGAGGTGGCAGAGCGCCAGCAGGTAGTGGATGTCGTTGTCGCTCTGCCCCACCAGGCGCCCCTCCCCCAGGTTGAGGGGATAGTGCAACGCCTGCTGCAGCAGCGGTATGGCCTGCTCATGCTGCCCTTGCGCCATCAGTGCCAGTGCCCGGCGCTGCTGGTTGATGAGGTACTGGCCGGTGACCCTGCCCTCGCCCCCTTCCCAGGGGTGGAACTGGCGCAACCGCAAGATCTCGGCCGCCGCCTCCAGTCGACCCTCGATGTGCTGGAGACTGAGCAGCTCGGCGGTCAGATCGTCGCGCTTGAGGGCCACCTCCCGGTGCGCCTCCAGCAGCGCCAGCCGCTCGGCGGGGGCCATGGCGCAGCGCTTGTGCAGCTGATCCAGCTCGAACAGCAGGCGGGCATCGTCCGGCTTGAGCGCGAAGGCGCGACTCAGGCACTGCTCGGCCGCCGCCAGATCGCAGCTCTTGTTGAAGTGATAGATGCCGAGGTTGCGCCAGGCCGGGGCAAACTCCGGGGTCTGCTCGCACACCCCTTGCCACAGGGCGATGGCCGGCTCATAGCGGCGCTTGCTGTAGTGGAAGCAGCCGAGCAGGTAGCGGGCGAAGCCGCTGTGGGGCAGCCGCTCGAGCATGGCCACCTCCCCCAGGGTGTTGGGGAAGCGCACCTTGCTGGCAAAGGCCCGCTCGGCCCGCTGCAGCAGCCCCTCTTGTTGCTCCCCTGCCGGCAGCAGGCTGGCCTGGAACAGCAGTGGCAGGCTCTCCTCCACCGGCAGCGCCACCAGCAGCGCCATCGCCAGCTCGGGACGACCCAGCTCCAGCAGGTTGCTCGCCAGGAAGCAGAGGTTCACTCCACGGCCGTTGCACAGGGCCCGCAGCGCCTCGAGATCCGCCGCCTGCCCGCTCCCCTGCCAACGCAGGAAGGCGAGCTGATAGTGAAGCGGGTAACGGACCCGCTGCTCGTCTATGTAGGCGAGAGCCGACTCCCGCTCGCCACACTCCAGCAGCGCCAGCCCCTTGAGGGCGATGGCGCCGTAGTGGGTGCCGTTGACCGCCAGGCTGCGCTCGACAAATTGCAGCGCCTGCACCGGGTCGCGGCGCACCATGGCGATGCGGGCCAGGCCGAGGAAGCCGGCATCCCGGCCGTTGCCGCTCCAGGTCGCCTTGTGGAAGTCGTCGAAGGCGGCGTCCAGCAGGCCTTGGCGCTCCTCGATATGGGCGCGCAGCAGGCTGGCCTTGCCGCACTGGGGGTTCTTGTTGAGGCGATGGGCCCGGGTCAGCGCCTGGTTGGCGTACGCCAGCGCCTGCCCATAGTTGGCGCGGTTGTACTCCAGCGTCGCCAGCGCCAGGTTGCAGCGATAGTCGCCCCCGTCCAGCGCCAGCGCCCGCAGGTAGTAGTCAAAGGGGGAGCGGCTGGCGTGCAGGTACTGCTCCAGGTGCTGGCCGATGAAGTAGAGCTCATCGACCGAGTCGAGATCCGCCGCGGCCAAGGGTGCCGTGGCCGGATCCGGCAGGGCTTCGCCTGCGGGCTGATGCTCGAGATAACTCAGGATCGGCTGGCCCTTCTCATCCAGCAGCCGAACCTGCAAACGTCCCTCGCTAGTGATGGCCTGCGGCTCAAGCCAGGCCTGACCCGGTTGCAGATCCAGAGGTTGCGTAAACAGCACGCCCCCCTCGTCGCTCACCTCGAAGCGCGCCCCGCCCAGCGGCGCCACCGCGTAGACGCCGCACAGCAGGCCGTCATCGGTGCGCTCCAGCTTGATGGCGGCGCGGGTGTTGGCGTTTTGCAGGGTGCCCAGGGTGTTGTAGGGCAGGAAGTTCTGGACGAACACCTTCTCCTCCCCCGCATCCAGCCAGGTGAAGTCGGGCTGGTTGTCGGTATAGACCCCGGTCATCAGCTCGATATAGGGGCCGTTGTCGTCGGTCAGGTTGCGATCCCAGGCCAGACCG
The DNA here is from genome assembly GCF_022549315.1 of Aeromonas sp. MR16. Taxonomy (NCBI): domain Bacteria; kingdom Pseudomonadati; phylum Pseudomonadota; class Gammaproteobacteria; order Aeromonadales; family Aeromonadaceae; genus Aeromonas; species Aeromonas sp. MR16. The sequence continues at coordinate 122,749 of NZ_JAKZFK010000008.1, forward strand.
AAGTCGCAGTTGCCCCAGCTCCACTGCTTCTTGCCGGGGGAGACGTGGTGATCCGCCACGTGCAGCAGGCCGCCCCGCTCGCCATGGCAATAGGCGCCGACGAAGTCGTAGTCTGACTTGTCCGCCATGTAGGAGGTGGGTACCGGGATGTTGCGGTAGCGGGAGATGTCGACCCCGGCGGAGTAATCCACCTTGTAGTAGGTGCCGCGGGCGATGGGGAAGGCGCTCACGTCGCGCTTGCCGTGGTCATAGACGGCGGTGACATCCGGCGGGAAGACGCTCTGGTGATCGTCCCCGCCCTTGACGGCCGGGTTGGACCACCAGAGGAAGTGGCGCGGGGTGTCGTTGCCGTTGAACACCTTGCCGGTGATCTCGATCAGCGCCTTGTCCGGGTAGAGCGTGAAGCCGGCCATCACCTGCAGGCCGCGCATCGCCTCCACCTCGCCAAGCCAGACGGTCTTGGCGCCGCCCTCCCGCTCCTGGATGCTGACATCCACCGGCATGAAGGTGGTGGGCCTGTGGTGCTGGGGCCAGTTGAACTCGATGCCGCCGGAGATCCAGGGCCCCACCAGCCCCACCAGCGCCGGCTTGATCACCTCGTTGTAGTAGACAAAGTCGCGCTGCATCACCTTGTCGTAGGCGCGGTGGATGCGGCCCCCGAGCTCCGGCAGCAACATCACCTTGATGAAGTCATTCTCCAGCCAGACCGCCTGATAGGACTTCATCTGCTTCTGACCGGTGAGGGTGTCGATCACCCCATAGGGATAGACGGCCCCCGAGGAGCCCTGATAGACCCGCTTCTCGAGAAACATGGGGTTGGGATCTTCGGCACCGACCTCGTAGGTCGGCAGGGTGACGGCTTCGACCCAGACTCTTACATCAGTTCTCATCAATCTCGCCTCATTCAACATTTATTAGTAAACGTTTGGATGAGGCCAGTTTAGAATGGTCATTACAGCGATTTTTGCTTAAAGATCACGCAATACAGTAAGCGGAGTTTAGTGAACAGATGATCGTCGGCCTGAACAACCAGAAAGTCCGCCACCACAACAAACAGGTGTTGCTGGCGCTGCTCTACCAGCTCAAAGAGGCGAGCAAGTCCACCCTGGCTCGCCACTGCGAGCTCTCCATCCCGGCGGTCAGCAAGATCCTCGACGAGCTGGTGGCCGACGACGCCATCAGCCACAGCGAGCAGAACCTCTCCCTGCGTGGCATCAACGGTGGCAGCTACCGCATCGCCAGCGGCAAGGGGGCCATCCTCTGCCTCAACATCAGCCCCACCAGCCTGGAGAGCATACTGGTGGACAACCTGATCACCCCGCTGGATGAGTTCAGCGGCCAGAAGATAGCGCCGCAGACCCCGGATGAGCTGCTGCGCCTGATCGAGGCGCACTACTACCAGCACAAGCGCCGCCACAAGGGCCTGACGATCCGGCTGGCGCTGGCGGTACACGGCCAGGTCAATCCGGCCACCGGGGTCTCCCAGACCATGCCGCAGGCCCCCTGGCACGCGCCGGTCGAGCTCAAGTACCTGCTGGAGGAGCGCCTCGGCTGCGAGGTGATGGTGGACAACGACTGCATCATGCTGGCGCTGGCCCAGAAGTGGCAGGGCCGGGAAAATGGCGGGGATTTTTGCGTCATCAACGTCGACTACGGCATCGGCTCCGCCTTCATCATCAACGGCCAGATCTACAGGGGCTCCCTCTTTGGCAGCGGCCAGATAGGCCACACCATCATCAATCCGGACGGCAGCGCCTGCGCCTGCGGCCGCTACGGCTGCCTGGAGACGGTCGCCTCGCTGTTTGCCATCAAGAAGCGGGCGAGGGTCTTTCTCAAGCAGCAAGCCAGCGCCGACAACCCGGCGCCGGCGGGCGGGGAGCTCGACACGGCCCAGCTGCTCGCGCTCTACCATCAGGGGGATCCCATGATCCGCGCCCTGGTGGACGAAGGCGCCCGCGCCATTGGCCTGAGCCTCTACAACTTCCTCAATATCCTCAACATCAACCGCATCTACCTGTATGGCCGCAGCTGCGACTTCGGCGAGCCCTGGCTGCAGACCATCATCAGTCAGACCGGCGCCAACCCCTTCGATTGCAGCGACGCCGTCAATGCGACCCAGCTGCGTTTCGGCGAGCTCACCCGCCCCCAGCAGGTGATGGGCATCGGCTATCTCTACGTGGAGCGGGCGCTGGCGCGGCGTGACGCGGCAGGCTTTAGCCAGTGACGCTTCTTGCCCCGACAGATGATGCTGATTTCAACCAGGGAAACTTGCCGCCCCTTCCCCCGGCAGATAACCCGGCAGATAAAAAGTGAGCCCGCTCCCGATTGCAGAACTCCGTATGGGGAGTAGGAGAGCCAAGTGGAGAGGAATATGATGAGCGCACCATCCAGAGCAGGAGCCAGTGCATCATGACAGCCCAGCGTGAACAGCAAAAACAGAGTGAACAGCAGGAGCAGAGCGAAATCCATCCCTGCGACCAGTGCGGGGAGCGCACCCGCCATATAGTGGTGCTGGTCCCTCGCGATCACAGTCAGGACATCATGCCCAAAGACCCGCGCAAGGCCTTCTGGCAAGCCTTTCGTGCCAGCACCCTCACCAACTGGGCATTCGGCTCGACTCTGGCCTATCAGACTACCCATGTGCGGCATCTGATCTGCGAGCGCTGCGGCGAGAAATTTCTCGAGTATTGAGCCACCTCTCAAGACCGGATCATCAAGCGGTTGGCTAGTCTGCGGCAACTAGGGCCAGTCCAGCGCAAGCCAATCACACCACGTGCACAAACAATTTGTTGATCCCGAGCCGGTTTTCATCGGCTCAACCTGTTATCCCCATATACCATTGGTTAAAATGCTTCAATTGGCTACCAATGCCATGGTGGAGTCATATTCATGACACAGATCTGTCACGCCATTGCAGGTCAATCACAGGTAAAAAAAAGCAGGCTGAGGGCTGGAACTTAGGGGCGGTAACCATTACTAAATGGAAAAATAATGCTTTCATGAAAGTCCGGTTACGCTGTGCTAGTCAACCCTTCAACCATAATCGAAGCGGAATGCAGGATATGGCGAGTTTAAAAAAGTAAGTGTGAAAACTTCAACTCATCTATGTCGTCATCATTCTAGTACTGGGATAAGCGCCAAAAATTGTTATTCGGGGTCTTCAAAAAAGTCAAAATAGTGATATTGTAGCCGATAGAAAACAAATGACTTTAGAAAAAACATACTTCTTTATTTGACTGACTATTTAGGGGGGGAATATGGCTTCACTTCAACAGGAATTAACCGTACGCGGTGAGCAAGTTGAAAGAATATTTATTAACTATGTCGATAAAAAATACACTGTTAACCGTCGATATCAAAGAAAATTGATATGGACAATTGAAGAAAAGCAAAACTTTATTGACTCTATAATTAATGGGTTCCCTGTGCCAATAATTCTTTTGGCAGATCCAAAGGGCAACAGAGAAGGGTCCTTGGAGATCATTGATGGAATGCAACGCATGGATGCAATAACATCATTTATAAATAATGATTTTTCTGTAAGAGATACCTTCTTTGATTTGAATACATTTGCCACTACAAAAGACTTGCTTGACAGGGGGGTTCTTATACAAAAAACTCCTGTCATGGCAAGGGAAGATTGCCTTTCTATCGCAGCTTATCCTGTACCACTATCAATCTATGAGTTTGCAGACGGCGAATCCGTTGATGAAGTTTTCAGACGAATAAACTCAGGTGGTCGCCAATTATCTAGGCAAGAATTACGTTCTGCTGGAGCTACAAATTCATTTGCTGATTGCGTAAGAATAATATCCTCACGTGTGAGGGGGGATACGTCAAACTCTAATATTCTTTATCTTAATTCAATGAAGGAAATCAGTATTACGAATAGAGACTTATCATACGGCATTAATGTGGATGAGATTTTTTGGGTAAAAAATAATATTTTAACAAAAGATAATATCCGCCAAAGTCGTGATGAGGAGTTAGTTGCCGACTTAATTTCCTATATGGTCTCTGATACCCCTATAGCGTCCAGAACCGAACTTTTTGATGACTACTACGGAGCAACATACCCTCTTCAGGGTGTCAGTCTTGAACGATTTGATGGTATGGATCAAGCAATTCGTAGACGCAATCCAGACCTTGTAGATTTAGACTATCAAAGGGTGCATGACACACTGTCTCTTCTCTTGGAACATGCAGGTGTTTCATTTTCAACTCTCCTTTTCCCAGAAAATAGTACAGGTAACCCAGTGCCAAGATACTTCCAAGCAGTATTTCTGGCCATGCATGACCTAATTGTTCGTAGGGGAATGACTCTCTCTGACATTAATGGCGCAATAAATGCTCTGAATAACAAAGGGAAGAATATTGTTATTCAGGAAGGCGGTCGATGGGGGGCAGATAATCGAGCCTCAGCTGTTAAATCTGTAATGGGAATGCTTCTTCAGTATTTTGAAATTGATAACAATCCAGACCCAGCCAAAGTCCATTGGGTTACCAAACTGCAAAACTTGCTGATGAATTCAAAGACTGAGCAGCCTGCATATGACTTCAAGCAAGGTTTTATAGAACTTTCTGATAATCCAAGGTTTGATGAACGGTCTTTCGATAAAATATTAGAGACATGTGCTGCAATATCTAACATCCAAAGGGGCCATAAGGGATACGTAATAGTTGGTGTCGCGGACAAAAGTGCAACAGCTCTCCGTGTTCATGAACTTTTTGGAGTAAAGCCGATAACTTTTAACAACTTCCAAATTACGGGGGTTGAGCATGAAGCTGAGCGATTGGGTAAGACTTTAGATCAATTTTTCCAACTCATTACAGATAAAGTAAAAAACTCTGACCTATCTGAACCACTGAAATCATATGTAAACTCACATATGAAATGTGTTAGTTATTTTGATAAGACTGTATTTGTTTTTGAAGTAGAAGGACAAGAGCAACCATCACTGTATAGAAAAAAATATGTCGAAAGACAAGGTAACCAGGTTATTGATGTTGAGCCTGAAAAATTCCCTTCTTTATTTTCAAGGTTTAATAAATAACGTGGAAATAAATGTTAATATACTGGGATATAAGAAAAAGGTTATCTATATTCCTTATAAGACCGTAATTTTTTATTGAGTTCATCTGCTTTGTTTGACTAATTCCTAGCACCAACTTAACCGATACGCAGTGAAGTCCAACCTCTGCTCAAAACAGCCACCCCGGCGCTTCTACAGCGCCAGGGTGGCCTGCTGCAACCAAGCCCATTTCTCCAGCTTGCACTCCCCCAAGCTCCCCTGATGACAGCCATTTATGTGCGCTGGCTCACATCTCGCCCCATCATCTACCCTCACAAATTTACAGAAGAAGCTTCTCTCTCCCGTCCAGACTGGTAGGGCCACGGCAATACGGTCGCAAGGAAATTCCTGCTAACGACATGATTTTATATGTAAAAACCAATTGAATTCGCTAATAGTGCCCAATTCCTCGCTTTGAGATCCCGCTCACACTCGGGATTTTACCGCACAAAAATCCAGTCATTCGCACATTTGTCCGATAGGGTTGCTTGCGCCCCGGCGCGATAATAGTCGTGTCAATTTTGTCTGCATGCCGTGTGCACGGCATGCCAACAGGCTCCATCAAGGGAGCAGGGAGAACGCCATGATCACCACCCTTATCAACGAGCAACTGATCGCGCTCGATTTAAAGGCCAGCCGCAAGGAGGAGGTCTTCAGCGAGATGACCCGCTTGCTGGTCGCCCAAGGCAAGGTCAGCGACGAGCAGCAGTTCATCAAGGACTTGTGGGCCCGGGAAGAGCTGGACAACACCGGCTTCGAGGAAGGCGTAGCCCTGCCCCACGCCAAGAGCGCGGCGGTGAGCACTCCGGCGGTGGCCATCGGCATCAGCCGCAGCGGTATCGATTACGGCGCCGAGGATGGCAAGCCGTCCCGACTGTTCTTCATGATTGCCTCCCCGGCGGGCGGCGCCAATCACCATATAGAGGTGCTGGCCGAGCTCTCCGCCAAGCTGATCGAAGAGGGCTTTATCGACGCCCTGCTGGCGGCCAAGACCCCCGCCGCCGCGCTGGCACTCTTGCTTGAGAAGAGAGAGGAGCAAGCCGCCCCCGCCGCCGACAAGGGCTTCATCATAGGTGTCACCGGCTGCCCGGCCGGCATAGCCCACACCTATCTGGCGGCGGAATCCCTGGAGCGCGCCGCCAAGGAATTGGGTTACGAGGTGAAGGTAGAGACCAATGGCTCCATCGGCGTCAAGAACAGCCCGACCGCGGCCGAGATTGCCCGCGCCAGCGCCATAGTCGTGGCCTGTGACAAGCAGGTGGACATGGCCCGCTTCAACGGCAAGCCGCTCATCAAGACAGGGGTGAAAGCCCCCATCAAGGATGGCAAGGGATTGATCGAGCAGGCGCTGAAGGCCCCCGCCTATGTGGCGGACAAGGATGAGCGCAAGAGCGAGGAGAAAAGCGCTGGCGGCAGCTCCGATCTCTACCGTTACCTGATGAACGGCGTCTCCCATATGATCCCCTTCGTGGTGACCGGGGGCCTGCTGATCGCCCTGGCGCTCGCCATCGGCGGGGATCCGACCCCGAGCGGCATGCAGATCCCGGCAGGGAGCATGTGGAACCAGATCCTCAACGTGGGCGTCGCCGCCTTCACCCTGATGATCCCCATTCTGGCGGGCTATATCGCCTACGCCATAGGTGACAGACCCGCCCTGGCGCCGGGCTTTATCGGCGGCTGGATAGCCAACAACGGCAGCTTCTACGGCGCCGACGCCGGTACCGGCTTCATCGGTGCCATCATCGCAGGCCTCCTGGTCGGTTATCTGGTGCGCTGGATAGCCACCCGCCAGTACCACAAGATGGTGCAGCCCCTGGTGCCCATCCTGATCGCCCCCATCGTCGGGTCGCTCTTTATCGCCGCCGTCTTCATCTTCATCATTGGTGCGCCCATCGCCGACATGATGACCGGCCTGAACGCCATGCTGCTCTCCATGAGCGGCGGCAGCCTGGTGCTGCTGGGGATCGTGCTCGGGGGCATGGCGGGCTTTGACATGGGCGGCCCGGTCAACAAGGTGGCCTTCCTGTTCTCGGTGGGCATGATTGCCTCGGGCCAGACCCAGTTCATGGGCGCCATGGCCTGCGCCATACCGGCGGCGCCGCTCGGCATGTCGCTCGCTACCGTGCTCGGTCGCAAGCTGGGGATCTTCGATGCCTCAGAGATCGAAGCGGGCAAGGCCGCCGGTGCCATGGGTCTGGTGGGTATCTCCGAGGGGGCGATCCCGTTCGCCGCCCGTGACCCGCTCGCCGTCATTCCCGCCAACGTGCTGGGCAGCATGACAGCCGCCGTGATGGCCTTCCTGTTTGGCATCACCAACAGCGTCGCCCACGGTGGCCCCATCGTCGCCCTGCTGGGTGCGGTCAACAAGCCGCTGCTGGCCCTGCTCTGCATGATCTGTGGCGCCATAGTCACCGGCGTGGTGGCGGTTGCCCTGAAAAAACTGCGGGTGAAGAAAACCGACCAGATGGAACTGGCCAAGGCGGCATGAACCTTGGCCACCACAGGCACTTGAGATGACAGTAGGCCACCCCCGGGTGGCCTCCTTGTTTTTGCACGCCCCCCTTTTTGCGAGCCTGACGGCGCCAGCCCCTGCGGCGGCGCACCCATCCAGGCTCTCGGACTCTTGAGCAAACTCTGTGATCCCCTTCACGCTTCACGGCCACAAGCCGCCAAACTAGGAAATTTTCCTAATCCCCCTAGGCATGGCTCTCACGCCATCCACAGCCCGCCTCTTTACAGTCGACCTACCTGATGTAGTTACCCGGCACGCCAAGGTGCGTTCGGGCATGGGTTCAATCGACAGGGGAGCGCTCTGCAGTTCGCCCTCTTCCTGTCGCCCTTCCCGTGGCGTGACCTCCCATAACAGATTGAACGAGTTCAATACACAAATGAGGAACGCGGCGGGAATAGCGTCTATCTCGCAGAGGATGAACGAAGATGTTTAAACTGCTCGAACAGGTCCGGATCCCCACCCTGGACCTGCCGGTCGAAGCCCGGCGCAAGCTCTGGTTCAAGCCATTCATGCAATCTTATCTGGTTGTATTCATTGGCTATCTGACCATGTATCTGATCCGCAAGAACTTCAACATTGCGCAGAATGACATGATCCAGGAGTACGGTCTCTCCATGACCGAGCTCGGCATGATAGGCCTCGGCTTCTCCATCACCTACGGGGTGGGCAAGACGGTCGTCTCCTATTATGCCGACGGCAAGAACACCAAGCAGTTCCTGCCGCTGATGCTGATCCTCTCCGCCCTCTGCATGCTCGGCTTCAGCGCCAGCATGGGCGGCACGGGTTTTAGCCTCTACTTTATGATCTTCTTCTATGCGCTGAGCGGCTTCTTCCAGAGTTGTGGCGGCTCCTGCAGCTACTCCACCATCACCAAGTGGACCCCCCGCAACAAGCGCGGCACCTACCTCGGCATGTGGAACCTCTCCCACAACGTGGGTGGCGCCGGGGCGGCCGGGGTGGCGCTGTTCGGTGCCAACTACCTGTTTGATGGCAACGTGCTCGGCATGTTCATCTTCCCCTCCATCATCGCCCTGGTCGTCGGCTTTATCGGCCTGCGCTTTGGCAACGATTCACCGGAGGCCTATGGTCTGGGCAAGGTGGAGGAGCTGTTTGACGAGGTGGCCAGCGAAGAGGACATCGCCACCGAGGAGCAGAAGCTGACCAAGGGCCAGATCTTCGTGAAGTACGTGCTGATGAACAAGGTGATCTGGCTGCTCTGCTTCGCCAACATCTTCCTGTACGTGGTGCGCATCGGCATCGACCAGTGGTCCACCGTCTACGCCCATCAGGAGCTCGGCTTCTCCAAGGAAGTCGCCATCCAGGGCTTCACCTTCTTCGAAGTGGGCGCCCTGGTCGGTACCCTGATGTGGGGTTATCTCTCCGATCTGGCGAACGGGCGCCGCGGCCTGGTGGCCTGTGTGGCACTGGCGCTGATCATCGCGACCCTGGGCCTCTATCAGCACGCCACCACCCAGTTCATGTTCCTGGGCTCCCTGTTCACCCTGGGCTTCCTGGTGTTCGGCCCGCAGTTGCTGATCGGCGTCGCCGCCGTGGGCTTCGTGCCCAAGCAGGGCATCAGCGTGGCCGATGGCGTCAAGGGCACCTTTGCCTACCTCATCGGTGACAGCTTCGCCAAGCTGGGTCTGGGCATGATAGCCGACGGCACCCCCATCTTCGGCCTGACCGGCTGGACCGGCACCTTCGCGGCGCTGGACATGGCCGCCGCCGCTTGCCTGGTGCTGATGGCCTGCGTGGCCGTCGCCGAGGAGCGCAAGATCCGCCGTATCAAGCGCGAGTTGAAAGCCGCCGAGCTGGCCACCCAGACCGCCTGATAGACAAAGTGTTTCACTCCGTAGTGTGCATTCGGCTCGCCCTTTGGCGGGCCGTTTTTTATGTTGGGCCGCCACTGTCAGCAAATGACACCAGATTGCAGCCACCCACGGTGCATCCTGCCACCACTGCACCGCCAAGATCCCACTTTTCGCCCGCACCTTTGGCAAAATCAGGCCCTTGGCGCTATCTTGTTGCCCCACCTCAATTTGCTTCGAGAGCCCATGAAGATCCTCGCCGTCACCGCCTGCCCCACCGGTATCGCCCACACCTACATGGCCGCCGAGGCGCTGCAAAAAGCCGCCGACAAGCTGGGACTGAAGATCAAGGTCGAAACCCAGGGCGCCATGGGACTGGAGAACGTGCTGACCGCCAGGGACATCGCCGTCGCCGATCTGGTGCTGATCGCCTCCGATATCGAGATCGAACAGAAGGATCGCTTCCTCGGCTGCCCCCTGCGCCAGGTCCCGCTGGAGGCCGTGCTGCTCGATGCGATAGCCGTGCTCAAAGCGTCCATCAGCGGCGCCTGAATGCTGCGCCGCGAGCTCACCTTCTGCTGCCGCCAGGGCCTGACCATCACCCAGGCCAAGCAGCTCTGCCGGCTGGCCGGGCTGTTCAAGTCCCACATCCAGTTCATCAACATGACCCGTCGCCAGAGCGTGGGGGCGGCCAACCAGCTCGCCCTGCTCACCCTGGCCACCCAGCCCGGGGATCTCTGCCAACTGCTGATCGAGGGGCTGGACGCCGAGCTCGCCCACATGGCCTTTACCTGCTGGTGCGGGGAGCTGGGCCAGCCGCTCGGTCGGCCGGGCACGGCCGCCCAGGCCGAGCAGCGCCTTGGCCTCGCCCTGCCCGATTACTGCTTCTCCCTCGCTCAACTCGGCCACGCCAACGCCCCCCTCGACAAGGCCCTGGCCCTGAGGGTGCTGGTGGACTTGCTGCCCGGGGAGCGGGTGCGCGACAGACCCGCGCTGGAGCAGGCCATTCACGCGCGCGAGCAGCTGGCCGCCACCATCATCCGGCCGGGGCTGGCCATGCCCCATGTGATCTGCCCCGCCATCCGCCAGCCCACCCTCTCGCTATTGAGCTGCGATGAGCCCATCCACTGGGGATCGGCGCTCGGCCCGGTCAGCACCCTCATACTGCTGGCCATCCCAAGCGGCCTCGCCCCCGAACAGCTGCGCCCCCTCACCCGACTGGCCCGCGCCCTGATGGACGAGACAGTCAGCATGGCGCTCTTGCACGCAAGCTCCTCCCCCGCCCGGCAGGCCATCGTCATCGAAGGCCTGCTGAGCTGATCAGGCTCATCGACGTTTTTGCGCTGGCGTGAGCCAGCTTCGTTCATCTGCCAGCCGATCCCCCTGTGATACAATCGCGCATCCTCTGCTTTTGGTGTGCATGCGATGAAATCTGCCCGTCCCCGTCTCTCCCTCTCCCAGCGCCCTGCCAAGGGGGCAGTCAAGCCCCGCATTCAGCAGGCTCGCCAAGCTACCGGCACGGAGCGCAAGCCGGAGCTGGCGCCAGCCGATCGCAAGTTGCTGCTGCTGAACAAGCCCTACATGGTGCTCTGCCAGTTCACCGACGAGGCGGGACGGGAGACCCTCAAGGATTACATCCGTGAGCCCGGCATCTATGCCGCTGGCCGACTGGACAGAGACAGTGAGGGGCTCTTGCTGCTCACCAACGACGGCAAGCTGCAGGCCCGCCTCACACAACCGGGGGAGAAGACCCCCAAGACCTACTGGGTGCAGGTGGAAGGGGTGCCGAGCGAAGAGAAACTGGCAGCCCTGCGCGCAGGAGTCGAGCTGAACGACGGCATGACCCTGCCCGCCGGGGCGCGGATCATGGATTCGCCCGCCGTCTGGCCGCGCAATCCGCCGATCCGCGAGCGCAAGGAGATCCCCACCTGCTGGCTCGAGATCAAGATAGTGGAGGGACGCAACCGCCAGGTGCGGCGCATGACGGCCCACATAGGTCACCCCACTCTGCGCCTCATTCGCTACGCCATCGGTGACTGGACCCTGGACGATCTGGCGTGCGGCGAGAGCTGCAGCCTGCCCGCCCCCGAGCTGGCAGCGCTCCCGCGCGCCAATACATCGCGCCGGGACGGCCAGGGAACGCCGGATCGGTCGGTGAAATCGACTACAAACAATAAGATTTACGATAAGTTGCGCAATCAAAATAGGCCGAAGGCAGCACGAGACGCTGCTGGCGCATCGTCGAATAGCAGGCCCCATGGCGCCGAGCTCGGCCTCGCCCCGTCCCATCCCGCCAAGCCGGCCGACGGCAAGCCCCGCAGCACCGGCCGCGGCACCGCCCGCCGTCCGGCTCGCGCCAGCAACGGCAACGGCAACGGCAACGGCAACGGCAACGGCCAATCTTGAATGAACACGAGAGACAAGGAGTCCTTATGACTGATCACCCCCCGCTGCCCGCCAGATTGACGGTGGCCGCCCTGGTGCACTGGCAGGGCCGCTTCCTGCTGGTGGAGGAGGAAATCGCGGGCAAGCGCCGCTTCAACCAGCCCGCCGGCCATGTGGAGCCTGGTGAGAACCTGATCGAGGCCGCCTGCCGCGAGCTGAAAGAGGAGACCGGGCTCTGCGCCCGTCCCAACGCCTGGCTGGGGGTCTATCTGTTCAAACCGGCGGACAGCGAGGCCACCTTCGTGCGCACCGCCCTGGTGTTCGACCTTGAAAAGGCACCGGGTCAGCACCATCCAGAGGATCCCGACGGCGACGTGCTGGCCTGCCACTGGCTCACCCTGGACGAGATCGCCGAGTGCAAACCGGCCCTGAGAAGTCCGCTGGTGTGGCAGTGCATCCAGGATTATCTGGGGGGCACCCGCCTGCCACTGTCGGCGCTCAAGGCCTTTATTTGAAGCCTGTCCACGATCTTACTGCGAGGCCGTGATCAAGGCTCATGTGCTGCTCGCTTGTTTGTAATCAGGAAAGCTCATGTGTATTTACACACTCCGGTTCCTGCGCTGCTCTTTACCGAGCTTCCGACCTCTCGTGACAGCTCCTGAACAGGCCATTTAGGATCATTTGGTGCCATTTCTTTCATCATGGTGCCGACAAACAGAAAAACGATTTCCCGTCGCCGGGCTCCCGAGGGGAACGGCGGCAGGGAGATGTGACCGGGGGCGCAAAACTCTGGTAGAATACGCCCCGTTTAAACGAACTGGTAACTTCGACTAATGACAGACAACAGCCAAATCAAGGTGATCGTCGGCATGTCCGGCGGCGTGGATTCTTCCGTCTCGGCCTACTTGCTCCAGCAGCAGGGTTATCAGGTCGAAGGTTTGTTCATGAAGAACTGGGAAGAAGACGACACGGACGAGTATTGCTCTGCCTCCCAGGATTTGGCTGACGCTCAGGCCGTCTGCGACAAGCTGGGCATGAAGCTGCACACCATCAACTTCGCCGCCGAGTACTGGGACAACGTGTTCGAGCACTTCCTGGCCGAGTACAAGGCGGGCCGCACCCCGAACCCGGATATCCTGTGCAACAAGGAGATCAAGTTCAAGGCGTTCCTGGAGTTTGCCGCCGAAGAGCTGGGTGCCACCTACATCGCCACCGGCCACTATGTGCGCCGTGACGACAGCACTGGCCGTCCGCGCCTGCTGCGCGGTCTCGATGGCAACAAGGATCAGAGCTACTTCCTCTACACCTTGAGCGAAGCTCAGGTCGGTCAGAGCCTGTTCCCGGTCGGGGATCTGGAGAAGCCGGAGGTGCGCCGCATCGCCGAGCAGCTCGATCTCGTCACCGCCAAGAAGAAAGACTCCACCGGCATCTGCTTCATCGGTGAGCGCAAGTTCAAGGACTTCCTCGCCAAGTTCCTGCCCGCCCAGCCCGGCCCCATCGAAACCGTGGATGGCAAGGTGATCGGCGAGCACCAGGGTCTGATGTATCACACCCTGGGTCAGCGCAAGGGGCTCGGCATCGGTGGCCGCAAAGACGCCACCGAGGAGGCCTGGTACGTGGTGGACAAGGAAGTGGAGCGCAACGTGCTGGTGGTGGCGCAGGGCGAGCATCCCCGTCTCTACTCCGACGGTCTCATCGCCAGCCAGCTGCACTGGGTGGATCGCACCCCCATCCGCGCGCCGCGCCGCTGCACCGTCAAGACCCGCTATCGCCAGGAAGACATCCCCTGCCTCATCCAGCCCATCGACGACCAGACCATTCGGGTCATCTTCGATGAGAAACAGGCGGCGGTGACCCCGGGGCAGTCTGCCGTCTTCTACGACGGGGAAGAGTGTCTGGGCGGCGGCATCATCGAACAGCGTTTCAGCCATCCGGTTTGAATCCTTAACAGAAGGCAGCAGACGTGAGCGACAAATTCCAAGACAGAACAATGGCTTTCGCCGGCATCTGCCAGGCGGCCTATCTGGTGCAAAAAGTGGCCCGTGATGGCAGCTGTGACGAGGCCTCCCTGCGCGAAAGCCTGCAAAGCGTGCTGGTGACCAATCCCAAACAGCCGCTGGAAGTGTTCGGCAGCCACCTCGCGATCCGCGACGGCTACCGCGCCCTGGTGGAGCAACTCGGCACCAGCAACCAGAAGAACGCCGAGCTGACCCGCTACGTGGTCAGCCTGATTGCGCTGGAGCGCAAGCTCGCCAAGCGCAAGGACATCCTCAACATGCTGGGGGAGCGGATCGGCCAGATCGGCCGCCAGCAACAGCATTTCGATCTGCTCGACGAGCAGATCCTGGCCAACATGGCGAGCATCTACAGCGATCTCATCAGCCCCATAGGGCCGCGCATCCAGATTGCGGGCACCCCGCTGTTCCTGCAACAGCCGCTGGTGCAGCACAAGGTGCGCGCCCTGCTGCTGGCGGGCATCCGTGCCTGCGTGCTGTGGCGCCAGCTTGGCGGCAGCCGCACCCAGATCATCTTCGCGCGCAAGAAGATGGTGGAACTGGCCAAACGTTTTTGAGTTTCTAACCCCCCACACACATCAGGAGTTCACCCCATGGAGCTGTCCGCGCTGACTGCTGTTTCCCCGATTGACGGTCGTTATGGCGACAAGGCCGATGCCCTGCGTCCTATCTTCTCCGAATTCGGCCTGCTGCGTTTTCGCGTCGAAGTCGAGGTTCGCTGGTTGCAAAAACTGGCAAGCCACGCCGGGATCCCGGAAGTCCCAGCCCTGAGCGCGGCCGCGAGCGCCCTGCTCGACGGCATCGTCCTCAACTTCAACGAGAGTGACGCCGCCCGCATCAAACAGATCGAGCGCACCACCAACCATGATGTGAAAGCGGTGGAGTACTTCCTCAAAGAGAAGGTGGAAGTGGACCCGGAGCTGGCCGCCATCTCCGAATTCATCCACTTCGCCTGCACCTCGGAAGACATCAACAACAACTCCCACGGCCTGATGCTGAAAACCGCCCGCGACGAGGTCATCAAGCCCTATTGCGAGAAGCTCATCAGCGAACTCAAGCGCCTGGCCCATGAGTACCGCGACATGCCGCTGCTGTCCCGTACCCACGGCCAGCCGGCGACCCCGAGCACCATGGGCAAGGAGATGGCCAACGTCGCCTATCGCCTGGAGCGCCAGTACAAGCAGATCATGGCGGTCGAGATCCTGGGCAAGATCAACGGCGCGGTCGGCAACTACAACGCCCACGTCAGCGCCTACCCGGACGTCGACTGGCACCAGTTCTCCGAGGAGTTCGTCACTTCTCTGGGCCTGACCTGGAACCCCTACACCACCCAGATCGAGCCGCACGACTACATCGCCGAGCTGTTCGACGCCATGGCCCGCTTCAACACCATCCTGATCGACTTCGACCGCGATGTATGGGGCTACATTTCGCTGGGTCACTTCAAGCAGCGCACCATCGCTGGCGAGATCGGCTCCTCCACCATGCCCCACAAGGTGAACCCCATCGACTTCGAGAACTCCGAAGGCAATCTGGGTCTGGCCAATGCCGTGTTCCAGCATCTGGCTTCCAAGTTGCCTATCTCCCGCTGGCAGCGTGATCTCACCGACTCGACCGTACTGCGCAACCTCGGCGTCGCCGTCGGCTATTCCCTGATCGCCTATCAGGCGACTCTGAAGGGGATCTCCAAGCTGGAAGCCAACAGCGCGGCCATGGCCGCCGATCTGGACGCCAACTGGGAAGTGCTGGCCGAGCCTATCCAGACTGTGATGCGCCGTTACGGCATCGAGAAGCCCTACGAGAAGCTGAAAGAGTTGACCCGTGGTCGCCGCGTCGACGCCGAAGGCATGCGCACCTTTATCGACACCCTGGAGCTGCCAGAAGAGGTGAAGGTAGAGCTGAAGAAGCTGACCCCGGCCAACTACCTCGGTCAGGCCCAGCGTCTGGTCGATCTGCTGAAGTAAGCGGCTAAACCGAACCGGCGGGGGCTCTGTCATGACGGCAGGGCCCCCGTTGATTTTGGCCCATTCGATAGCGTCATAGGCTATCGGGCCATTTCAGAGCCCTTGCCCAAGCCAAGTTTGGGCAAGATCTCTCACAAGATACGAGAAGCACCATGTACGAACTCAATCTGGATATTGCCCACTTCCTCGAGCACCATTGGCAGAAGCGCCCGCTCCTCATTAAGGGTGGCTTCAAAGACTTTCAGGATCCCATCAGCCCGGACGAGCTGGCGGGCCTGGCCATGGAGGAGGTCATCGAATCCCGCCTGGTGACCCGTTTCGACGGCAAGTGGGAAGCCGCCCACGGCCCCTTCGAGTCTTACGATCACCTGGGGGAAGAGAACTGGACCGTGCTGGTGCAGGCCTGCAACCACTGGGCCCCCGAGGTCAACGAGCTGGCGCTGCCGTTCCAGTTCATCCCGGGCTGGCGCTTTGACGATGTGATGGTGAGCTTTTCCACTCCTCATGGCGGCGTCGGCCCCCACATCGACAACTACGATGTCTTCATC
The DNA here is from genome assembly GCF_022549315.1 of Aeromonas sp. MR16. Classification (NCBI taxonomy): domain Bacteria; kingdom Pseudomonadati; phylum Pseudomonadota; class Gammaproteobacteria; order Aeromonadales; family Aeromonadaceae; genus Aeromonas; species Aeromonas sp. MR16. Next base: position 139,053 of record NZ_JAKZFK010000008.1, read on the forward strand.
ACCCAGGGTCAGGGCAAGCGCCACTGGCGCGTCGGCGATGCAACGCCCCGGAGCGAGTTCGCCGCCCACGCGGCCCTGCTGCACTGCGAGCCGTTCGAGGCGATCATCGACGTCATCATGGAGCCGGGCGACATCCTCTACATCCCGCCCGGATTCCCCCACGAAGGCTACGCCATCGAGCCCTCCCTGAACTTCTCGGTGGGCTTCCGCGCGCCGGACGCCAAGGCGCTCATCTCGTCGTTTGCCGATCACCTGATCGACAACGAGGTGCGTACCGAGCGTTATGGCGATCCGGACCTCAAGCCCCGCGCCCGTCACGGCGAGATCCTGCCCCACGAGATGCACCGCCTGCGCGAATTGATGCAACAGGCGCTGGACGACGAGACCCTGTTCAAGGAGTGGTTCGGCACCATGATCTCCGAGGCCAAGCACGATCTGGACGTGAACCCGGTCGAGCCTGACTACAGCGCCGAGGAAATCGCCGATCTGCTGACTCAGGGCGAGCCCGCCATCAAGGTGCCGGGCCTGCGCTCCGTCTGGTTCAGCGGCGACAACCAGCAGTGCTACATCGACGGCGAAGCCTGGACCCTGCAGAGCGAAGACGCTGCCGCCATTTCGCTGCTGTGTGACAAGGACATCATCACCCAGGTCGACATGGTGGAGCTCGCCGATCAGGCCGGCTTCCTGCAACTGCTGACCCGGTTGGTCAACCGCGGCTACTGGTTCTTCGGCTGATCCCAAGCCACGGGATCATCCGCTGCTGATCATATAAATGAGAGGCGCCGCTGGTGACAACGGCGCCTTATTTTCCCTCAACGAGCTTCCTTTATGCCCCTCCCGCTGGCAACCGACGGCCTCCTCACTACACTTGGTGGCGGCTCGGCCATAAACCGCCGATCTCCCCCTCAGCCCTGACGTCGTTGTTGGTTATTTAACAACATCCGTTCGAAGCCGATACGCTCGAGGAAGGGGAACCAAATGGGCTGAGATCTGGGAAACCAATTATTTTAGCCCCTAAAATCAACAGTGAGCGAAAACGTTATCTTGTGAAATGAGGCGGTTTTAGCTCAAAACGTTGTTTCTGGATCATAAAAAGTATCCAAAAACTGGTGTATATTGCTCGGCGGAAACTCCTTAACCATGAAGACTCCCATGAAAAAGACCAAAATCGTCTGCACCATCGGTCCCAAGACCGAATCCAAAGAAATGCTGACCAAGATGCTGGATGCCGGCATGAACGTCATGCGTCTGAACTTCTCCCACGGTGATTACGCCGAGCACGGCACCCGTATCAGCAACCTGCGTGAAGTCATGGCCGAAACCGGCACCCGCGCAGCCATTCTGCTGGATACCAAGGGTCCGGAAATCCGTACCATGAAGCTGGAAGGTGGCAACGATGTCTCTCTGGTCGCTGGCCAGACCTTCACCTTCACCACCGACCAGACCGTGGTTGGCAACAAAGACAAGGTCGCCGTGACCTACGCCGGCTTCGCCAGCGACCTGCGCGTCGGCAACCGCATCCTGGTGGATGACGGCCTGATCGGTCTGGACGTCATCGAAATCACCGAACGTGAAGTCATCTGCAAGGTGCTGAACAACGGTGACCTGGGCGAGAACAAGGGCGTCAACCTGCCGGGCGTCTCCATCAAGCTGCCGGCCCTGGCCGAGAAAGACAAGCGCGATCTCATCTTCGGTTGCGAGCAAGGCGTTGATTTCGTTGCTGCGTCCTTCATCCGCAAGAAAGAAGACGTGCTGGAAATCCGTGAGCACCTGAAGGCCCACGGTGGCGAAGCCATCCAGATCATCTCCAAGATCGAAAACCAGGAAGGCCTGGACAACTTCGACGAGATCCTGGCCGTATCCGACGGCATCATGGTCGCCCGTGGCGACATGGGTGTGGAAATCCCGGTTGAAGAGGTGATCTTCGCCCAGAAGATGATCATCACCAAGTGCAACAAGGCACGTAAAGTGGTCATCACCGCCACCCAGATGCTGGATTCCATGATCAAGAACCCGCGTCCGACCCGCGCCGAAGCTGGCGACGTGGCGAACGCCGTGCTGGATGGCACCGATGCCGTCATGCTGTCCGGTGAGTCCGCCAAGGGTAAATACCCGCTGGAAGCCGTGACCATCATGGCCACCATCTGCGAGCGCACCGACGCCGTGATGCCGTCCAACCTGTCTGCTGCCAACGACAGCAACAAGCTGCGCATCACCGAAGCCGTCTGCAAAGGCGCGGTAGAGACCTCCGAGAAGCTGGATGCCCCGCTGATCGTGGTTGCCACCGAAGGCGGCAAGTCTGCCAAGGCCATTCGCAAGTACTTCCCGAAAGCCTGGATCCTGGCCGTCACCACCAACCAGAAAACCGCCGCCCAGCTGGTCCTGACCAAGGGTGTGATGGCTCACGTGGTTGACAGCATCGCCTCTACCGACGATTTCTATCGCATCGGTAAAGAAGCGGCGCTGGCCAGCGGCATGGGTCTGAAGGGTGACGTCGTCGTCATGGTTTCCGGTGCCCTGGTGCCGAGCGGCACGACCAACACCGCCTCCGTTCACGTACTCTAATTCGTACTGAACCGATGAAACGGCGCCTTCGGGCGCCGTTTTTTTTATGTTGCCCTCTGCTTCCCCTTCCCGGCCGGTGTTAGAATTCACGCGGATTTCCCCCCTCGAGGGAAACCTCCCAAATTTCGCGTAATAACCCGGAAGTTATATGCCCTCAACACAGTTCAGAAGAGTCTCGGCCACCCTGTTGCCGCTGCTCTGTTTACTCATCAGCCTCTGCGTCCCGCAAGCCATGGCGCAGGATCTGCCCCAACGCGCCACGGTACAACGAGCGCTCGATGCCCTCGGCAAGTCGGAGACCCTCACCGTCAACCAGCAGGCCGATCAGAAGCTGCTGACCGACACCCTGAGTCTGCTCGACAACATCGAGAAGGAGCAGGCCAAGGCCAAGGCCCAGACCCAGCGACTGCGCACCCTGCCCACCGAGCTCAAAGAGATCGGCGCCAAGCTCGATGGCCTCAGCCAGGACAAGAGCCCGGAACAGCTCAAGAGCGAATACGCCAGCATGAGCCTGGCAGAGCTGGAGAGTCGCCAGACCGAGATCATGGCCAACCTGCAGGAGGCCCAGGAGGCCCTCGGCACCATCGGCAGTCAGATCACCAGCCTGCAGACCCTGCCCGAGCGGGCCCAGGCCAACATGAGCCGCGCCTATCAGCGCAGCCAGGAGATCCGCTCCCGCCTGAACTCCGGTGACAGCATCAGCAGCGCCGAGAAGATGAAGCTCAATACCGAGCTGGTGTTGCTGGACTTGCAACTGGCGAACCTGCAAAAGGAGCTGGATAACCGCACCAGCATGCAGGATCTCGCGGTCAAGCAGCGCGACTACCAGAGCGCGCGCCTCGCCAGCGAGGAGCATAAGCTGCTGGCGCTGCAGGAGCAGAGCAGCGCCAAACGCCTCGGCGACACCGAGAAGGCCGCCGAACAGACCGGTGAGCTGGTGGCCATCGCAGACAACCCGCTGGTGCAAAAAGAGCAGGAGATCAACTACCAGCTCAGCCAGCAGTTGATCGCGGCCACCACCAACCTGAACTCGCTCGCACAGAAAAACCTGCAGGCCAAGAGCTGGCTGGAGCGCGGCACCCAGACCGAGCGCAACCTCAACGAACAGGTGCAGATGCTCAAGGGCAACCTGCTGCTGTCGCGCATCCTCTACCAGCTCTACCAACAGCTGGAGGCCGCGCCCTCCACCCTGGTGAAGAACCTGGAGGAGCAGATAGCCGACCTGCACCTGGCCCAGTTCGAACTGAGCCAACAGCGGGATCAGCTGTTTCAGAAGACCCAATACCTGGACAACCTGGTAGCCAGCAGCAGCGAGCCGGTCAGCGAGGAAGACAAGGCCAGCCTCGCCAAGCTGCTCGACACCCGCATCAGCCTGCTCGATCAGCTCAACCGCCAGCTCGACAGCCAGCTGACCAATGCCATCAGCTTGCAGCTGACCCAGCAGCAGTTGACCCGGGTCTATGCCTCCATCGAGTTCACCCTGCAACAACACATCTTCTGGGTCAGCAGCAACAAGCCCATCGATGGCAAGTGGTTCATCAACTGGCCTGCCCAGGCCTACAAGCAAGCCTCCGACTGGGTGCTCAAACCCGACTGGAGCGGTTGGGGCGAGGTGCTGTTGCCGGTCTCCCTGCTCGCCTTCCCGCTGCTGCTGGTGGGTGGTCTGCTGCTGTGGAAGCGGCCGACCTTCCTCAAGCGCCAGCAGGCGATCACCAAGGATCTCGGCCGTTTCCGCCAGGACAGCCAGTGGCACACCCCGCGCGCCCTGCTCTACACCGTGCTGCAGCGCCTGCCCGGCAGCCTCTTCATCCTGGCCGCCGGCCTTTGGCTGACGTACTGTGGTCTGCTGAGCCCCAAGCTCATCTTCCAGATCACCCTGAACCTGGCTATGGGCTATCTGGTGTTCAGCGTCTACCTGTCGGTGATGCGTCCCGGCGGCATTGGCGAGTCTCACTTCCGCCTGCCACGAGCCGAGCTGCAAGCCAAGCGCAACAGCATGCGCTACCTCTGGTTCCCCCTGCTGCCGCTCATCATGCTGTCGACCAAGGCCGTGGTAGAACCTTCGTCTCTTGGCAACGACGTGATCGGGCAGGCCCTGACCCTGTTGTTGCTCGGCCTGACCGCCTACCTGGTGCTGCCCATCTCCCGCGCCCGCATCAAGGGCGAGGCCAGCATGGTGCAGACCCTGACGGCGGTCGCCCTGGCGCTGGCCCCATTGGCGCTCATGGTGCTGGCGGCGCTGGGGTACTACTACACGGCCCTGAAGCTGACCGGCCGGCTGATCGAATCCTTCTACCTCATCATCATCTGGGGCCTGGTCTACCGCACCGCCCTGCGGGGTCTTGAGCTGGCGGCCCGCCGCCTGGCCTATCGCCGCGCCGTCGCCAAGCGGGAGCACAGGTCCCAGGAGGATGCGGAAGGGGGCGAGGCCATCGAAGAGCAGCCCATGGATCTGGAGGATGCCAGCCAGCAGTCCCTGCGCCTGACCCGGATCATGCTGCTGCTGGTGTTCGGCGTCGCCTTCTACTGGCTCTGGTCCGATCTGGTCGCCGTATTTACCTATCTCGACAGCGTGGTGCTCTGGCACAAGAGTGAGGGCACCGGCGCCAATGCGGTGCTCTATCCCATCAGCCTGAGCGATGTGCTGACCGGCCTGTTCCTGTTCGGCGCGGCCTTGTCCCTTGCCCGCAACTTGCCAGGCCTGCTCGAGGTGCTGGTGCTCTCCAAGCTGCGCCTCGCCCAGGGCACCGCCTACGCCTTCACCACCATGCTCAACTATGCGTTGATCGGGATAGGCAGCCTGACGGCGCTGGCCATGCTGGGAGTCCAGTGGGAGAAACTGCAATGGCTGGCCGCCGGTCTCTCGGTGGGCATCGGTTTTGGCATGCAGCAGATCGTCTCCAACTTCATCTCCGGCATCATCATACTGTTCGAGCGTCCGGTGCGGATCGGCGACACAGTCACCATCGGCACCATCTCGGGGACGGTCAACAAGATCCGCATCCGCTCGACTACCCTCACCGACTTCGACCGCAAGGAGGTGATCATCCCGAACCAGCAGCTGATGATAGAGCGACTGGTCAACTGGTCCCTGTCCGACACCGTCACCCGGGTCATCGCCCGGGTCGGGGTGGCCTATGGCTCGGATCTGGAGCTGACCCGCAAGCTGTTGATGCAGGCCGCCACGGAGAACAGCCGGGTCTTGAAGGATCCTGCCCCCATCGTCTACTTCCTCACCTTCGGCGCCAGCACCCTGGATCACGAGCTGCGCTTCTTCGTGAGCGAGCTCGGTGATCGCAACCCGGCCATCGATGAGCTGAACCGCCGGATAGATGTGCTGTTCCGTGAACACAACATCGACATCGCGTTCAACCAGATGGATGTCCACATCAAAAACAGACAAGGGGATGAGCAGAAGATAGAGTCCCGCCCGGCCCTGCCGCCGCCCAATGGTGGCAAGCCGGCCTGATCCCGACCTCCTGCCCATGCAAACAGGCTCCTCATTGGAGCCTGTTTTTTACCCGGGCAGCCGGACTTGAAAGCGGGAGCAAGCCCCCAATATAGGGAAGACAACGGAATGTCACCCACGAGGATCGCAATGGACTATCTCTACGCCGTGGTGCTCTTTGCCATCTCGGCATCGGTCACTCCAGGCCCAAACAACATCATGGTGATGAGCGCCGGTGCCAACTTCGGGATCAGGCGCAGCCTGCCGCTGCTCATGGGGATCTGCGTCGGCTTCACCCTGATGCTGTTGCTGGTAGGACTGGGCTTCGGCCAGCTGTTCAGCCTCTTCCCCAGCCTGCACCTCGTCATCAAGTGTGTGGGCACCCTCTATCTGCTCTACCTGGCCTGGCTGATTGCCCGCTCCGCCGACGAGGTGACGGGAGACGCCTCTGCCCGCCCCCTGGGGTTCCTCAAGGGCGCCCTGTTCCAATGGGTCAATGCCAAGGCCTGGGTGGTCGCCACCGGTGCCATCGCCGCCTTCACCAGTGCCGGTGCCGGCTTCTACCAGCAGAATCTGACCATAGCCCTGACCTTCTTCATCGTCTCCTTCCCCAGCGTCGGCGCCTGGCTGCTGTTTGGCACCCTGCTCAAGCGCTGGCTGACGAGCCCCCGCGCCCGCCGCTACTTCAACCACGCCATGGCGGCGCTGCTGGCCCTGTCGGTGCTGCCCGTCATCCACGAGATCTGGGGGCAGTTAGGCTGACCATCTCCGTAGAGGAAGGTCCATAGCGTGGTGCAAGGCTTGTTGGATACCAGGTCCTATCCATGCGACCATCCCGTCAGATCCTTATCCCTTTTCCCAGTGACATGGCGGCAACCCCATCATCGCCCCCGTCACTATCAGGAGCCTGCCATGCAGCAAGTGGTTTATGTCGCCAACCCGGTGAGCGGGTTTATTCATGTCTTTCAACTGAAGGACCATGAGCTGGTCCCGCTGCAAGAAGTACAGACCGGGGGGGAGGTGCAGCCGCTGGTCATCAGCCCGGACAAACGCTGGCTCTACGCAGGCGTGCGGCCCGACTTCAAGGTGCTGAGCTACCCCATAGCGGCGGACGGTCGGCTCGGGACGCCGGTATCGGCCCCGCTCGCGGGCAGTGCTTCCCACACCTGCACCGACGCACGGGGCAAGCTGTTCTTCGCCGCCTCCTACGCCTTCAACCACGTCAGCGTCTCGCCCATGGATGCCGCCGGTCGGGTGCTGGCGCCACATCAGCGCATCGATAAGCTGATGGCCGCCCATTCGGTGACCCTGCTGCACGATAAGCAAGGCCATCAGGAGCTGCTGGTCGCCTGCCTCAAGGAGGATGTCATTCGCCGCTTCACCTTGAATGAACAAAACCGGCTGGAGCCCCATCCCCTGGGGGACATTCACACCGCCACTGGCGCCGGGCCCCGTCATCTGGCGCTGCACCCGACCAATGGCGATCTCTACTGCCTCAACGAACTCGATTGCACTCTCAATCGCTACCACAGGGCGGCGGATGGATGCATCAGCGCGCGGGAGAGTCTGGACATCATGCCGGCAGGCTATGAGGGGGAACGTTGGGGGGCGGACATTCACCTCACCCCGAACGGCCGTTATCTCTATACCTGTGAGCGGGCCAGCAGCCTGCTGACCTTGTTTGAAGTCGATGAAGAAGATGGCAAGCTGACCGCCCTCGCCCACTTCCCGACCGAGCCCTGCCCCCGCGGTTTTGCCATCGACCACAGCGGCCACTATCTGGTGGTCACCGGGCAGGAATCCCAGGATCTGGCCCTGCACAGCATCGCCCCCGAGACGGGGTCTCTGACGCTGTTATCCCGCCAGCCAGTTGGGAGAGGGGCCATGTGGGTGAGGGTGTTGGCGCTGGAGTGAGGTACCGGCGGCATGCCCCATCGGGTCCATGTGCCAGCAGGGGAATGAGTGCCTTGAATAACAAGACGCGGTGCTCACCAGAGCACCGCGTCTTCAGAGGTTGCAAGCAATACGGGTATTATTTGGTGCCGTTGAGTTCGTCATCCGGCCAGTACTTGTAACCCTGCATGGTGGCTTGCACCGCGACACCCTTCTCGGTGAGCTGATACATCTTCACCTTCTGGAAGTCGGCGTTGGCCGCCTCGCTGACCACCACCTTGCCATCGTCGGCGGATTTCGCCGCCACATCCGCCTGGGCACTGGCATCGAAGCCGCTGGTGATGAATCTGTCCAGGGCGGTGGCATCGTTGAAGATGATCAAGGCCTGGAATTTCTTGATCCCCATACCCACCCCCATCCCGGCGGTTGCCATCTTCATATAGGTATCACGGCCGGTCCGGTTGTCACGCAGCACGCCATAGCCGCTGCCCGCACTGATCAGTAGCAGGTTGTTGTTAACATTGGCAAAGACGGCATAACCCTTGGATCTTGCCACTTCCTGCCTGATGTTCGGATTCTGTCCATACAGCGTGGACAGCGTCTGTTGACGCATCTGCTGAATGTGGTTGCGCTGCTCGGTAGGGGTGTCTCCCTTGGAGGCACAACCCAGCAGCAGCACCATGATCAAAATCGGACTCCATAGACGCAAGTCACGCATGTCATTACTCCTTCGCATATAACCACAGGGATAAGGCTTTCATCCTGTATGGACAGCCCATCTCCTTATCCAGGACAAGTCTGAGGCAATTCCAGTGACCCACTATCAGTGATCAGAGTCCGGTGCCTCATCGACTCTCACCAGATACGAATACCTCATTGAATGAGTATAACCAGCTTCCACTGAACTTCTGCGGGCCCTCCCGCCAGCTGCATCCTAAACAGGTGCAGATACAAGGCATTAGCGGCTTGGTCATGGCAGCCACCAAAGGTGGCCCTACCCCTTGGTCACCTCGCCGAGAAACTCGGTGAAGCGCCGCCAGGATTTGGCATCGGCATCGGCGCGGTAATTCTCGGAGCCAAAGACGCTAAACGCATGGGGGGCGCCGCTGTAACTGATCGCCTCATGCTTGATGCCCGCGCTCTCCAGCTCGGAGATAAGCCCAGCGAACTGATCAAGCGACACCGCCTGATCCGCGCTGCCATGCTGGATCAGCAGGCTGGCCTTGGTCTGCTTGTAATCCTGCCCAGCTGGGGTCTCAAGCCCACCGTGCACGCTCACCACGCCCTTGAGATCGGCGCCGCTGCGAGCCAGCTCCAACACGGCGGCCCCGCCGAAGCAGTACCCGAGCGCCACCGCGTTGTCGAGGCGGCCACCGAGTTTGCCCGCCTCGGCCAGGGCCCCGGCGAGCAGCTTGCGCATCCTGGGTCTGTCCTGATAAAGAGCGCCGGTGAGCTTCTTCTTCTCCTCCACGGCGGTCGGCCTAACCCCTGCCCCGAACAGATCCACCGCGAACACGCTGTAACCGAGCGCCGCCAGCATCTCGGCCCGCTTGATCTCGTACTCAGTCAGGCCGTCCCAGTCGTGTACCAGCAGCACCAGCGGGGCCTGCTTGCCGGCCGCCAGGTAGTAGCCCTCAAACGGCTGCCCATCGACCGCGTAGCGCACCGCGCCAGCCTGGGCCGCTCCACCCCATATCAGCCCCAGCAGGGCCAGGATCCATACCTTCTTCATCGCCATCTCCTCGATCGTGAACGACGCCCATGATTGTAGTCGCCAGGCTCTAGGGCCGTGTGTCGGGACGCCGGCTCCTGCGACAGGCCACCGAACCGGGGGAAACCGGGCTAGATGAGGCTGAGCCAAAAATAAGAGAGGCCACCCTAAGGTGGCCTCTTGGCGAACACGGATGGAGGATGGGCAGCGCCTTAATCCTTGGCGGCATCCATGGCGCCAGTCTCGGAGTGCGCAGGCAGGATCAGGTTCAGCAGGATGGCGGCCACCGAGGCCAGACCCACGCCCGCCAGGGCGAAGTCACCTATCTTCATCTCCAGCGCGCCGACACCCACGGTCAGGGTCACGGCGACGATGGCGATGTTACGGGACAGGCCCAGATCCACCTTGGACTCCACCAGGGTCTTGAGACCGATGGCGGCGATGGATCCGAACAGCAGCAGCATGATACCGCCCATCACCGGCATGGGGATGGAGGTGAGCAGCGCATTGAACTTGCCGAAGAAAGCCAGGATGACGGCGAACACCGCGGCCCAGGTCATGGTGACCGGGTTGAAGTTGCGGGTGATCATCACGGCGCCTGTCACTTCGGCGTAGGTGGTGACGGGGGGACCACCGATGAAGCCGGCGAAGCAGACCCCGATGCCGTCACCGGCCAGGGTGCGGTGCAGACCCGGGTTCTTGGTGTAGTCCTGCCCGGTCACGCCACCGATGGCGAGCACGCCACCAATGTGTTCGATGCAGGGGGCTATGGCCACCGGTAGCATGAACAGGGCAGCAGCCCAGTTGATCTCCGGGGTCTCGAAGTGAGGCAGCGCCAGCCAGGGGGCGTTGGCCATGCCCTCGAAGCTCACCTGGCCCATCAGCACCGCGGCCACATAACCGGCGATGACGCCGGAGAGGATGGGGATAAGCTTGATCCAGCCCTTGCAGAACACGGCCGCGATCAGGGTCACCGCCAGGGAGATCCCCGCCAAGGTCAGCGCGGTGGCAGGCGCCACCACCTGCTCACCTCCGGCCCGACCCATCGCCATGTTGCAGGCGACCTGGGCGACCGACAGACCGATCACCATGATCACCGGGCCAATCACCACGGGTGGCAGCAGCTTGTGCACGAAGCCCATGCCCCGCACGCGGATCAGCGCCGCCAGGATGAAGTACATGAAGCCGGCGGCAAACAGACCGAACATGGTGGACGGCAGTCCCCAGGTCTGGGTGGCGTAGATGATGGGGGCGATGAAGGCGAAGCTGGAGCCGAGGAAGATCGGCACCTGACGACGGGTGCAGAGCTGGAACAGCAGGGTGCCTACACCGGCGCCAAGCAGGGCCATGGAGGGGTTCAATCCGGTGAGCAGGGGCACCAGAACCATGGCACCGAAGGCGACAAATAGAATTTGCAGCCCGGCGACACTTTGCTTGACCAAGGAAAACATGGGTGTCCTTAATTTTTTGATGACTGACAGGAATAATTGACACTTTTCAGTCATCACAACACATTTTCAAGGCGTGAAATGCGCAACAAGGCGTCATTTGTTACCTTTTACTGCTTGGGGAGGGCATGAAACTGGCTTTTTAGGCGGGATTCGTTGCTACAAGCATCGAATACGCGATTTTACGCACTTTTATGGCCAACGCAAAACGTTTTTCCAGCGAGATCGTTTTGTCAACAGTCGATCCGGGTCTCGGAGGAGGGTCGCTCTATACTTGATTCCGTCAACCCAGCCGGACAAGGAGTCCCCCATGCCACAGCCCCCCTTCAAACCCAGCCAGCGCAAACTGCTACTGGGATCGGCCATCGCACTCGCCCTGTTTGCCAGCCCGTTCAGCTATGACTTCGCCCACCACGAATGGCAGTTGAGCCAGGCCCATGCCAAGTCCTGCTTCATCGCCGGCACCCGCATCCTGATGGCCGACGGGAGCGAGCGGCCCATCGATAGCCTGCAGGCGGGAGAGCGGGTGCAAGACCAGTACGGCCAGGTCAACCGGATCCTGACCATAGAGCGGGTCATGCTGGGCAACAGGAAGCTCTACGGCCTCAACCATCTGCCTCCCTTCTTCACGGCGGAGCACCCCTTCCTGAGCTCCCGCGGCTGGGCGGCCATCTCCCCGGCCATGACCCGCACCGAGCTGCCGACCCTGACCGTGCTGCCGCTGTTCACCGGCATGCGCATCCTGTGCGGGCCGACGACGGGCGCTATCACCGGCAATCTGGCGCTGGCCCCCCAATCGTGCGAACTGTTGGTCGAGTCGCTGTACTCCGTCGAGTGCCCCCCCACCACGGCGCTGTTCAACCTGATCCTGGATGGCAGCCACAGCTATATCGCCAACTCGCTGATCGTTCACAACAAAGGGGGGGACGGGGGTAGCGGCGGAGAAAGCGGTGGCAGTGGCAGCAGCGGAGGTGGTGGAAACAACAGTGGAAGCAGCGGCAACGACAGCAGCCATGGCAGTAATGACAATGGCAAGGGCGAGCACGCCGGGGGCGATCGCCATGCCGGTGGTGACAAACATGCGGGCGGAGAGCGTCACGCCGGTGGCCGAGTGGACGACAACGGCGTAGACGCCGTCGATGCCAACGGCAACAAGCTCAGGGGGGACGGCACCCTCGACGACAACGGGATGGATGCGGTCGATGCCAACGGCAACAAGCTCAGGGGGGATGGCACCCTCGACGACAACGGGGTGGATGCGGTCGATGCCAACGGCAACAAGCTCAGGGGGGATGGCACCCTCGACGACAGCCTGCTGCTGCCACCTAAAAAACAGTAACAAACCGCGAGTGGCCGGCTTGTGTGGCCAGCAGTAGATAACACCATGATAGAAAATGGGGAGCCATTAGCTCCCCATTTTGCATGATCCGGATGCGACCTTATTCGGCGGCGGTCTCATCTTGCTTGTGCTTGGCGGCCACTTCCTTGATCAGGGTCTGCAGCTCACCGGCCTGGAACATCTCGATCATGATGTCGCAGCCACCGACCAGCTCCCCTTCCACCCACAGCTGGGGGAAGGTGGGCCAGTTGGCGAACTTCGGCAACTCGGCACGGATGTCCGGGTTTTGCAGGATGTCGACGTAAGCAAAGGGCTCACCGCAGGACATCATGGCCTGGGAAGCCTGGGCAGAGAAACCGCAGCTGGGCAGCTTGGGGGATCCCTTCATGTAGAGGATGATGGGGTTGTCAGCCAGTTGCTGTTTGATCTTTTCGATAGTTTCCATAGGTGCCTCACTAGAGCGATTTCGGCGGCCATTCTACTGCAAACCGGGCAGACCACAAACTGGCAAACCATGCGAAGTGCAAGAAGATATGGGTCAATAAGCGGCAGCTTGATCCAAGTCATGGCGAGAATCAAGAGTTGTTAGCCCATCTTTGATACTGCTACAATCCCTTGGCTTTGGGCCTTCCGGCCCCCTATTTTAACAACAATTCTTTTCAAAATAGAAAAGAATACGCAATGTCTTGCAACCGTCGCCTTCGCACGGCCCAGCCAATGGAGAGTAGAAAATGGCTTTCGAACTTCCCGCTCTGCCCTATGCAATCAATGCTCTGGAACCGCACATCTCCCAGGAGACCCTGGAATACCATCACGGCAAGCACCACAACACCTACGTGGTCAACCTGAACAACCTGGTGCCGGGTACCGAGTTTGAAGGCAAGTCTCTGGAAGAGATCATCAAGACCTCCACTGGCGGCATCTTCAACAACGCCGCCCAGATCTGGAACCACACCTTCTACTGGCACTGCCTCTCCCCGAACGGCGGTGGCGAGCCTACCGGCGCCTTGGCCGATGCCATCATCAAGGCCTTCGGCTCCTTCGCCGAGTTCAAGGATGCGTTCACCAAGTCTGCCATCGGCAACTTCGGCTCTAGCTGGACCTGGTTGGTGAAGAAAGCCGATGGCTCCCTGGCCATCGTCAACACCTCCAACGCCGGCTGCCCGCTGACCGAAGCCGGGACAACCCCGCTGCTGACCGTCGACCTGTGGGAGCACGCCTACTACATCGATTTCCGCAACCTGCGTCCGAAGTACATGGAAACCTTCTGGACCCTGGTCAACTGGGAATTCGTGGCCAAGAATCTGGCTGCCTGATAGCCCGCTCTTACCAAAACGCCCCGCATCGCGGGGCGTTTTTTATGGTAGCAATAAAACAAGAGAGGCGCCCACGGACGCCTCTCTTGTGCTTCAGGAAGGGTTACTGGTCTATCTCGTCCAGATACTCGTCCAGGTTGCTGTCATCTTCCTGGCCCTTCTGCTGCTTGAGCTCAGGCTGGCGACCACTCACTTTGCCATCGTTGTACTGCAGGTAGAAGTCCTTGGTGAGCGCATAAGGGTCGAGCGCGTTGTCGATGATCCGCTCCTGATCGATCAGCTTGGCTCGCGTCCCCACCCCGTCTAGCGCCCAGTGCACCACCCGCAGCGGGAAGGTCAGCAGGGCATAGGGGAAGTAGATGGTATCTATGGTATCGCCGACCAGCTCCCGGGTAGTGGTCGGGCCGTAGACAGGTACCATGATGTAGGCGCCATCGCCGATGTCGGCCTTGCCGAGCACGGTATCCATCTCCAGCATGTTGCGCTCGAGGCCGGCATGCTTGGCCACATCGAAGATCCCGAGCAGACCCACTGTGGTGTTGAGGGTAAAGCGGCCAAAGTTGGTACCCGCGCCTTTCAAGTCACCGGTGAGCAGGTGGTTGACCATGCTGCTCGGCTCGTCGAAGTTATCCACGAAATTGTCGATGCCGTCCTTCACCCCCTGCGGCACGTAGCGGGCATAGCCGTGCACCACAGGACGGGCCACATAGGGTTCAAGCACATCGTAGTTGACCGCCCACATGGCCCGGTTGGCGCCCTGAAAGGGGTCACGGGGATCGCTGGCCGTGCTGCTGGCCTCGGGACGGTTTGGGGTTTCTTCGAGATCCAGGCTCTCTGGGCCCGGCTTGGGAGGGCCACCCGCACAGCCCCCCAATAGCAGTGCCACTGCCAATGCTCCTGAACGCAGATACATATGAAAGTCCTAAGCTTTTTATTTTGAATCAGTCTGAATTATAGGCGGCCCGCCCCATCCCGGGGTCGGGCCAAGAGGGTATTAGAGGGCGTGATCGATGCGGATGTCAATCGGCGCTGTAGGAATTGAGGTCGTCGGTACTGTGACGGAGACCCCTTCGAAGGCCCCTTCCTTGTTCATGACGTTGCCGCCACGGGACAAACGGGCCTTGAACTGCAACTCAGGATAGGCAGCCAACTTGCTGCCCTCCATCATGGCATCCCCATCACCGAGGGACAGGGTCAGCGGGAAGCCGGGACCCGGAATACGCTTGACCGCGATCGGCATGGGCGGACCGTTGGGGATCACCGCAAACACGAACAGGTGAGCGTCTTCCGGCAACTGAATGCCCGGTGCCAGGGTGATGTGCAGCGGGAATTCCCCTTCCTTCACCGCCAGCATCTGAGCCGGTGCCTGCGATACAGCCTGTTCACTCAGGGTGGCCGGGGCGGCGGTCGGGGCTATGCCGCGCTGGCGCAGCTGTTGCTCGGCATACTCGATGGAGCGCTCCACCATGGCATGGCGGGTCGAGCCTTTCTCAAGCAGCGGCAACATGGCCCGCCAGCGGTCGAGCGCGGTCTGGAAGTCCTCTTTCTGCAGCGCCATGAAGGCATAGACGGAGCGCGCCTCGATGTTTTTCGGATCCTGGGCGATGGCGGCCTGCAGCAGCTGTGCCGCCTGCGCCTCCTCCCCCGTCATCATCAGCGCCTGAGCATAGGGCACCGCCACCATGGCTTTTTGCGGGGCCAGGCCATAGGCCCGCTCCAGCGCCTCGCGGGCCATCTCGGGATCGTTGCCATCCAGGGTCAGCCGACCCAGCAGCAGCCAGCCACGGTAATCGTTCGGTTCATCCTTGAGGCGGGTGCGCAGCCCCAGGGTGAAGTCCAGCAGATCCTGCTCGGTCACCTCGGCATCGCGCTCCACCAGGATGCGGTTACTCAGCTCCCCGAGCCGGCTGTTGGCATCCTGCCAGCGGCTCACCTCTTGCCAGGCACCCAGCTGGTAGTAGAGGCCGAGGCTCACCACCACCAACACCAGCACCCCCGGGATCCACACCAGGCTCTTGCCGCTGCGGGCGCTCTGCTCCACGTCGGGGATGTCGTCAAGCAGGCTGCGCTGCAGCTCCACCAGGGATTCCGACTCCTCCGCCAGCACGCCCTGGTCACGCTCCTCACCGATCTCCAGCACACGCTGGCGATAGAGCTGTTTGTTGAGCGCCGAGCGACTGATGCTCTGGCTGCCCTCACCGCGCCACAGCGGCAGGATCAGCGCCAGGCTCACCAGCGCCAGCAGGGCCGCAGTCACAATCCAAAAAGCGGTCATGGTTTCTCTTCCTCTTTGAGCAGGGCGGC
>NZ_JAKZFK010000089.1:0-255 GCF_022549315.1 Aeromonas sp. MR16
TAGTAGCGGCGAGCGAACGGGGATTAGCCCTTAAGCAGCTTGGAAGTTAGTGGAATGGTCCTGGAAAGGCCAGCGATACAGGGTGATAGCCCCGTACACGAAAACAACCTTGATGTGAAATCGAGTAAGGCGGGACACGTGACATCCTGTCTGAATATGGGGGGACCATCCTCCAAGGCTAAATACTCCTGACTGACCGATAGTGAACCAGTACCGTGAGGGAAAGGCGAAAAGAACCCCTGTGAGGGGAGTGAA
>NZ_JAKZFK010000090.1:0-255 GCF_022549315.1 Aeromonas sp. MR16
TCTCGTCACCGTCCGCGTCCTTCATGGTGTACCAGACGTCGTAGCTCTGGTTGAACGCCGCCGTCAGTGCCTGGGTTGCCGGGCGGCTGTTGTCCAGCGCATAGGTCCAGCTCCCGTCGCCATTTTGCACGAAGGTACCGTAGGTACTCAGCGCCGTGACCGAGGGACTGTTGTTGTGCCCGGTCGCAGCCCAGCCCACGAACGCCGCCGGCGTATCTGCACCGGACACATCGTTGCTCAGCACGTTGCCGTTCA
>NZ_JAKZFK010000091.1:0-255 GCF_022549315.1 Aeromonas sp. MR16
ACGCCGCCGGCGTATCTGCACCGGACACATCGTTGCTCAGCACGTTGCCGTTCAGGCTGCCCGCCACGTCTTCGGTGACGGTGCCACCGTTTTCATCCTTCGCCGTCGGGGTGTCATCCACGATGCGTACTATCAGCTGGTCGCTGGCACTGGTGCCACCCACCCCGTTCACCGCAATGGTCACGCTGTCATCAAACTCCGTCAGCGTGGCACCCGCCTTGCTGTCGTTGTCGATGGTCGCGCTCAGGGTGTAGC
>NZ_JAKZFK010000092.1:0-251 GCF_022549315.1 Aeromonas sp. MR16
CTTCTCACAGCTTATCGCAGGTTAGTACGTCCTTCATCGCCTCTGACTGCCAAGGCATCCACCATGTACGCTTAGTCACTTAACCATACAACCCCAAGAAGTGTCGTCGAAACGACGCGACTTGTTGAAGTACAACAAGGACCAAAATAAATTTTGGTTTTCGCCAAGAAGTTTCCAAAGCACTTGTAACAAATGTTTGAGAACTACTTTTTAAATCAGCTTTCCAGATTGTTAAAGAGCATGTTTGCAAC
>NZ_JAKZFK010000093.1:0-242 GCF_022549315.1 Aeromonas sp. MR16
CTGAGCTTCACCGACGTCGACACCACCAACACCCACACGGTCAGCGTCAGCAACAACGCCGATGCGGTGTGGAGCGGCGGCGCCCTGAGCCCGGCGCAGATCGGCGCGCTGACCAGCGGCTTCACCGCCGACGGCGACAGCTGGGACTACGCGGTGAGCAATGCCGCCACCCAGTTCCTGGCGGCCGGCGAGACGGTCACCTTCAGCTATGACGTGACCGTGACCGACAACGACGGCGGCAG
>NZ_JAKZFK010000094.1:0-240 GCF_022549315.1 Aeromonas sp. MR16
CTCGCATGGCGAATGCCACACTACCATCGGCGCTACCGCGTTTCACTTCTGAGTTCGGCATGGGATCAGGTGGTTCCACGGCGCTATGGCCGCCAGGCAAAAACTTCAATCTCGGAAAGCTGACGTGTATAACGACTTGGCCTTAATGGCTGTCGCTATCACTGAATTTTTTAAGTAGTTCGCTTGGTATTTGCTACAAGGCCAGAAACACTTCTTGGGTGTTGTATGGTTAAGCCTCAC
>NZ_JAKZFK010000095.1:0-234 GCF_022549315.1 Aeromonas sp. MR16
TGTGGGTGTTGGTGGTGTCGACGTCGGTGAAGCTCAGCACCCCGCTGTCGGTCAGGATCGGGGTGGCCGCGTCCTCGGTCACCGCCCCGCTGGTATCGACGCTCAGCACCGGATCGTCGTTGGTGCCGGTGATGGTCAGGGTGACGGTCTCGGTGTCGCTGCCGCCGTCGTTGTCGGTCACGGTCACGTCATAGCTGAAGGTGACCGTCTCGCCGGCCGCCAGGAACTGGGTGG
>NZ_JAKZFK010000096.1:0-200 GCF_022549315.1 Aeromonas sp. MR16
ACGAAGGTACCGTAGGTACTCAGCGCCGTGACCGAGGGACTGTTGTTGTGCCCGGTCGCAGCCCAGCCCACGAACGCCGCCGGCGTATCTGCACCGGACACATCGTTGCTCAGCACGTTGCCGTTCAGGCTGCCCGCCACGTCTTCGGTGACGGTGCCACCGTTTTCATCCTTCGCCGTCGGGGTGTCATCCACGATGCG
>NZ_JAKZFK010000009.1:0-149345 GCF_022549315.1 Aeromonas sp. MR16
AGGTGAGCAGTGGGAAGAGAGACAGCAGGTGTTGAAAGGCTTGAGTATCCATGATGGTGGCCTTCAGGGGGATGACCTATTTCAAGGTTAGCCTTTCAACACGTAATTGGGACAGCGCCATAAAAAAACCGAAGCCCAGGGCTTCGGTTTTTCGTTGCGGCAGCTGGCACAGGCCAGCGGCGCATTATTTCTTGATGCGGATCACCGGAGTCTCGCCCACGGTCACGGCGCCAGTCATCTTGATCAGCTCTTTGATCTCATCCATGTTGGAGATGACCACAGGCGTCAGGGTAGACTTGGCTTTCGCTTCCAGAACGGCCAGATCGAACTCGATGATGGTATCACCGCGCTTGACCTTCTGACCTTCCTGAGCGATACGGGTGAAGCCTTCGCCTTTCAGCTCGACGGTGTCGATACCGAAGTGAACGAACAGCTCGATACCAGAGTCGGATTCCAGAGAGAACGCGTGGTTGGTCTCGAAGATCTTGCCGATGGTGCCGTCGCACGGGGCAACCATCTTGTTGCCAGCCGGCTTGATGGCGATGCCGTCACCGACGATCTTCTCGGCGAAGACAACGTCAGGCACGTCTTCGATCGGTACGATTTCCCCTGACAGGGGGGCAAAGATTTCGATGCCACCGGTGTCAGAGCTGTCATCGGAAACCAGTTTCTTCAGTTTATCAAACAGACCCATAGTAAAAGCTCCTAGAGATGATTGTCGCTGTTTGCAGCCGATCTTAGCAGACTGCCTTCTGCTTAATAAAGTTATCTACACAGGCTTCGATTTCGGCGGCGGTCGCATAGCTCAGAGCCTGGTCTGCCATTGCCTTCACATCTTCGAAGTTGGTGTTACGGATAAGCTTCTTGATACGCGGTACAGAGATGGCGCTCATGGAGAACTCATCCAGACCCATACCCAGCAGCAGCAGGGTGGCACGTTCGTCACCAGCCAGTTCACCGCACATACCTGTCCACTTGCCATTGTCATGGGAAGCGTCAATGACCATCTTGATCAGGGTCAGGACGGAGGGTGACAGCGGGTTGTACATGGCGGAAATCATCTCGTTACCACGGTCGACGGCCAGGGTGTACTGGGTCAGGTCGTTGGTACCGATGCTGAAGAAATCCACTTCCTTGGCAAGATGATGAGCCATCACGGCGGCGGCCGGGGTCTCGATCATGATACCTACTTCGATGGATTCATCAAAGGCTTTGCCGTCGGCACGCAGTTCGGCCTTCAGCTGCTCCACGGTGGCCTTGAGGCTGCGGAACTCTTCGACGGAGATGATCATCGGGAACATGATGCGCAGTTTGCCAAAGGCAGAGGCACGCAAAATGGCCTTCAGCTGGGCGTGCATGATGTCTTCGCGATCGAAGAAAATGCGCACGGCACGCCAGCCCAGGAAGGGGTTCATCTCTTTCGGGAAATTCATGTAGGGCAGTTCTTTGTCGCCGCCGATGTCCATGGTACGGACGATGATCGGCTGATCCGGCATGGCCTCTGCCACTTCTTTGTAGGCCTTGAACTGCTCGTCTTCGGTCGGCAGCGCATCACGGTCCATGAACAGGAACTCGGTGCGGTACAGACCCACGCCTTCGGCGCCATTACGGATGGCACCCTCGGTATCCTTGACGGTACCGATGTTGGCACACACTTCGACTTGATGACCATCCAGAGTGATGGCGGGCAGGTCTTTAAGCTTGGCCAGCTCGTCTTTCTCGGCCTGGAACTGAGCCTGGAATTTCTTGGCTTCAGTCAGCTGCTCGGCGGTCGGATTGATGATGAGCTGGTTGTTGATCGCATCCAGTATCAGCATGTCACCATTGTTGACACGCGCTGTGATGTCGTTGGTGCCCACGATAGCCGGCAGCTCCAGGGAGCGGGCCATGATGGAGGTGTGAGAGGTACGGCCACCGATGTCGGTGACAAAACCCAGCACGTATTTCAGGTTGATCTGAGCGGTTTCGGACGGGGTCAGGTCTTTGGCGACCAGGATGACCTCTTCGTTGATGGTGCTCAGGTTGACAACGGCGATGCCCAGCACGTTCTTCACCAGACGGGTTCCGATGTCACGGAAGTCGGTGGCGCGCTCACGCAGATAAGGGTCATCCAGATCGGCCATCATCTTGGCGTACTGTTCGATCACCTCATAGATGGCTTTGTCGGCGGATGCCTTGTTGTCTTTAATGAAGGATCTGATATCCCCTTCCAGCTCCTCATCTTCGAGCAGCATGATGTGGCCTTCGAAGATGGCCTCTTTTTCCTCACCAAAGGTGCGACCGGCCATCTCTTTGATGGCTTCCAGCTGTGTGGCTGACTTGGTGCGGGCTTCGAGGAAGCGGTTGATTTCGGCGTCAATCTGGTCAACAGAAATCTTGCCCTGATTGATAACGATTTCATCTTCTTTCAGAAGAAGCGCCTTGCCGAATGCGATACCGGGGGACGCAAGAATGCCAGATATCATAATCCTTCCTATTAAAACGACTGTGGGGGAGGAATAAAGCCGGATTACTCCAGCTCGTCCATCAGGGCAACCAGCTTCTCAACGGCTTTCTGAGCGTCCGGGCCGTCGGCCTGGATGGTCACGTTGGTGCCTTTGGTCAGGCCCAGGGTCTGCAGCTTGAACAGGCTCTTGGCGCTGGCGGACTTGCCACCGGAGACCACAGTGATCTCGCTTTGGAATTCTTTGGCTTCTTTCACGAACTGAGCTGCGGGACGGGTGTGCAGGCCGTTTTCAGCAGTAATAACAACAGACTTCTCGTACATGGTTTCACCCCATATTATTGATATTGTGTGGAGAGATGGTCGCTTATGAGGCTACCTGTCTCACCGTGTCAGTATGGATATGTTGTAAAGTAACGAAATCAGACCCGCAATGGTTTAATCCAGGTCAATTTTCTGTGCAGTATTCGGCGTCCTGGCTAAGTCTTTTTCGTTATCGGGCTACAAGCCGCGTCAGGACTGGCCTGAAATTAATTTATAACGAAAAATAACACTTTGTTACCTTGTGATACCTAACCGGCAAACACCTCGTGACGCCGCACAGGATATGAGATTTATCACAGAATGTCTGCTTTTTTTGTCACTCTGAAATTTGTTATTTTACCCCAAAAAATAAGGGGTCGACTGAAACTAATGACGACTGAGTTTAGCTCATAAAGAAAAACGGCGCCCCGAAGAGCGCCGTTGTTTTGATGTAAGGAGATCAATTACTGCTGCAGTTCCTGCTCGCTGAACACACCGGCGAACAGCGCGCTGGAGAGGTAACGCTCGGCGGCGCTCGGCAGTATCACGACTATGGTCTTGCCCTCGAACTCCGGCAACTCGGCCAGACGAGCGGCGGCCACCACGGCGGCGCCAGAGCTGATCCCCGCCAGGATGCCTTCCTCTTCCATCAGGCGACGAGCCATCTCGATGGACTCCTCGCTGCTCACCTGCTCGACGCGGTCGAGCAGGGTCAAATCCAGGTTGCCCGGGATGAAGCCGGCGCCTATGCCCTGGATCTTGTGTGGACCCGGTTTGATCTCGAGACCGGCCAGTCTCTGGCTGATGACGGGGGATTCTGACGGCTCGACCGCCACCGAGACGATGGCCTTGCCCCTGGTCTGTTTGAAATAGCGGGAGACCCCTGTGATGGTGCCACCGGTGCCGACCCCTGCCACGAACACATCCACGTCACCGTCGGTGGCGTCCCAGATCTCGGGGCCTGTGGTCTTCTCGTGGATCTCGGGGTTGGCGGGGTTTTCGAACTGTTGCAGCAACACATACTTGCCCGGCTCGGATTCGAGGATCTCGTTAGCCTTGGCGATGGCACCCTTCATGCCGAGGGGACCTTCGGTCAGCACCAGGTTGGCGCCGAGCGCCTTGAGCAGCTTGCGGCGCTCCAGGCTCATGGTGGCCGGCATGGTCAGGGTGATGGGATAACCACGGGCGGCGGCCACGAAGGCCAGAGCAATGCCGGTGTTACCGCTGGTGGGCTCGATGATCTCCTTGCCCTTGGTCAGCACGCCGCGTTTTTCGGCATCCCAGATCAGGTTGGAACCGATCCGGCATTTGACGCTGAAGCTCGGGTTGCGGCTCTCGATCTTGGCCAGCACGCGGCCCTTGGTAACACGGTTGAGACGAACCAGCGGGGTGTTGCCTATGGTCTGGCTGTTGTCCTCAAAAATTTTGCTCATGGTGTTATCCCTGTGTTTGTTAAGGCGATGAAACCAGATTACCCTGTGATTTCTGAATGAGAAGTGACGAATCGTTATAACAATATGTTATTAGAACATATAGAACTTATTCTTTCTTACCGGAGCCCCGGCCGGGCCCTGTGCTACCAAAGGAATGGACCTCATGGGATTTGCAGGAAGCGATCGCTATCTCGCCTCAACGGCACTGAGTATGGCCGTCAATGCCGCCATCGTGCTGGAAAAGCCGCTGCTCATTAAGGGCGAGCCCGGTACCGGCAAAACGGTGCTGGCGGAGGCGGTGGCCGAATCCCTCGGCGCCGAGCTGATATCCTGGCACATCAAGTCCACCACCAAGGCCCAGCAGGGGCTCTATGAATATGACGCCGTGGCGCGGCTGCGGGACTCCCAGCTCGGGGATCCCCGGGTGGGGGACATCAACCACTACATCCGCCGCGGCAAGCTGTGGCAGGCCTTCGGCGCCGAGCAGAGACCCGTGCTGCTCATCGACGAGATCGACAAGGCGGACATCGAGTTTCCCAACGATCTGCTGCTGGAGCTGGATCGGATGGAGTTCGACGTCTACGAGACGGGCGAGCGGGTCAAGGCCCGCCAGCGCCCCGTGGTCATCATCACCTCCAACAACGAAAAAGAGCTGCCGGATGCCTTCCTGCGCCGCTGCTTTTTTCACTACATCCGTTTCCCCGACAAGGCCGAGATGCAGGCCATCGTCCGTCTGCACTATCCCAAATTGAAAGAGGCGCTGCTGGACGAGGCCATGGCGCTGTTCTTCGAGCTGCGGGAAGTCGAGGGGCTGCGCAAGAAGCCCTCCACCTCGGAGCTGCTGGACTGGATCCGGCTGCTGCTGGCGGATGGCATCTCCCCCGAGGCGATGCGCAATCGCGAGCCGGGCAAGCTGGTGCCGGCGATCTATGGCGCCCTGCTCAAGACCGAGCAGGACTTGCATCTGTTCGAGAAGCTCGCCTTCCTGGCCCGGCGCGGCGGCTGAATGCTGATCGACTTTTTCCTCCATCTGCGTCGCCACAAGCTGCCCTGCAGCCTGCGGGAATTGCTGGACCTGCACGGGGCACTCGCGGCCCGGCTCGTCAGCCTCGACATGGATGCCTTCTACCTGCTCGCCCGCTGCCTGTTGGTGAAAGACGAGGCGCACCTCGATCGCTTCGATCGCGCCTTCGCTGAGTATTACGACGGCTTGCAGGCCAGCCCCTTGTTGCCGGAAACCTTGCCGGATGACTGGCTGCGCCGGGAACTGGAGCGCTTGTTGAGCCTGGAAGAGCGAGATTTGCTGCGCTCCTTAGGGGGCCTCGACAAGTTGCTGGAGACCCTCAACCAGCGCCTGGCGGAACAGAAAGAGCGTCACGCCGGCGGCAACAAGTGGGTAGGCACGGGCGGCAGCAGCCCCTTCGGTCACGGCGGCTTTCACCCGGAAGGGGTGCGCATGGGGGGCGAGGGGCGTCACGGCCGTGCCGCCAAGCTGTGGGAGGCGCGCCACTATCGCAACTTCAGCGACGATGACTCTCCCTTGGGCCAGCGGGCTATCCAGCTGGCCCTGCGCAAGCTCAGGCGCTGGGTGCGTAAAGGGAGTCTCGACGAGCTGGATCTCGACGACACCATCCAGAGCACCGCCCGCCAGGGCTGGCTCGATGTGAAGCTGAGGCCCGAGCGCCACAACGGGGTCAAGCTGCTGGTGTTCTTCGATGTGGGGGGCTCCATGGACAGCCACGTGGCCGAGGTGCAGCGACTGTTCTCGGCCCTGCGCCACGAGTTCAAGCACCTGGAGTTCTTCTACTTTCACAACTGCCTCTACGACTTCGTCTGGCGGGACAACGCCCGCCGCTTCGAGGAGAAGTTCGATACCTGGCGCCTGCTGCGCACCTACGGCCACGACTACAGGGTGATCCTGGTGGGGGATGCCAAGATGGGACCCTACGAGATAACCTGGCCAGGGGGCGCCGTCGAATACTGGAACGAGGAGCCGGGTCAGTTGTGGCTCGCCCGCCTGCAGCAACAGTATCCGAAGCTGGTGTGGATCAACCCTCTCCCGAGGCGGGAGTGGCTCTGGCATCCCTCCATCAAGTTGATCAACGAATTGATCGGCGGGCGCATGCACCCGCTGACCCTGGCTGGTCTCGCCCAGGCGATCGATCAGCTGTAATCCTCTGACCCTACAAAACAGACAAGCCGGGATTGCACCCGGCCAGGAGCAAAGATGACTTCCATCGTAATCAGCGGCTCAGGCCTCTATACCCCGCCCTTTGCCGTCAGCAACGAAGAGTTGGTGGCTGCCTTCAACCAGTATGTGGATCTCTACAACGAGGAGAACGCCTCCGCCATCGACGCCGGCCAGCTGGACGCCAAGCAGCATTCGAGCTGCGAGTTCATCGAGAAGGCCTCCGGCATCAAGAGTCGTTATCTGGTGAGCAAGGAGGGGGTGCTGGATCCCGATATCATGCAACCGCTGCTCCCCGAGCGTCCCGATGACAAGCCCTCCATCATGGTGGAGATGGCGGTGGCGGCCGCCGAGCAGGCACTGATCGCCGCCGGTCGCGAACCCGGCGAGATCGATCTGGTGATAGTGGCGGCTTCCAATATGCCGCGCCCCTATCCGGCGCTCTCCATCGAGCTGCAGCACTATCTCGGTGCCGGTGGCATGGCGTTCGACATGAACGTGGCCTGTTCCTCCGCCACCTTCGGCATCAAGACGGCGGCGGATCTGCTGGCGGCGGGCACCGTCAAACTGGCGCTGGTGGTAAACCCGGAGATCTGCTCGGGTCACCTCAACTTCCGCGACCGGGACAGCCACTTTATCTTCGGCGATGCCTGCACCGCCGTGCTGCTGGAGCGGGAGGCCGACTGCAAGGTGGCGGCCCCCTGGCAACTGGTGGCCAGCAAGCTGGTGACCCAGTACTCCAACAACATCCGCAACAACTTCGGCTTCCTGAACCGCTTCAGCCCGCGCACCCGCTACGGCGATGACAAGCTGTTCCGCCAGCAGGGGCGCAAGGTGTTCAAGGAGGTGTTGCCCCTGGTGTGCGAGCAGATAGATGGTCAGCTCAAGGCGCAGGGCTGGGAGGCGGATGAGTTGAGCCGGCTCTGGCTGCATCAGGCCAACCTCACCATGAACCAGTTCATCGGTCGCAAGCTGTTGGGCCACGATGCCAGCCAAGCGGAGGCGCCGGTGATCCTGGACAGCTACGGCAACACCAGTTCGGCGGGATCCATCATCGCCTTCCACCTGTTCAATCAGGATCTGCCGAGCGGCGCCCGCGGCGTGCTCTGCTCCTTCGGCGCCGGCTACTCCATCGGCAGCCTGCTGCTGCAGCGCCGCTAAAGGCTCCGACCTCGTTCTTACAATGAAAAAACCACCCGCTCGGGTGGTTTTTTACACTGCATGACTCGCGTTTTTCATGTCGGTTCTATGGCTATAACGACACACTCTGGTTCCTTTATCTGGAACCTGACGTTCAAGTCGAACAATCTCACTCCGTACTCCTTCTCGTCCGGCTTGCCCTTCTTGTAGGCGGGACGGGGATCCTGGGCCAGCACCTCGCTCACCAGTTGGCGCAGCTCGGGATGGTGGCTCATGAGTTGAGCGAGCTGCTGCTCGGCCTCTTGGCCGAAGCTCACCGTCAGCGGCGGGGTGGGGGCATCCGGGGCGAAGCCGCCACGGGCGGCCGGCAGGCTGTCCGCATAGGGGATGTAGGGCTTGATGTCGACGATGGGGGTGCCATCGAGCAAGTCCACCGCACCGAGTTCGAGCCACAGCTTGCCCCGCTCGCGCCCCACCCCGTGCAGCTCGACCACCGACAGGCCCAGCGGGTTGGGGCGGAAGGTGGAGCGGGTGGCGAAGACTCCGACCCGCTCGTTGCCACCGAGGCGCGGCGGGCGCACCGTCGGGTGCCAGCCCTGGGCCATGGTCTGGTGGAACACGAAGCTGAGCCAGAGGTGGGAGAACTGCTCTATGCCGCGCAGCACGTCCGGCTGATCGTAGGGAGGCAGCAACTCGAGCCGGGCGCGGGCCGATTTGACCAGGCCGGGCTGGCGGGGGATGGCAAACTTCTCCTTGTAGGGAGAGTGGATGATCCCGAGGGTGTCGATTTCGAACTTCATGGCGGACTCGTGACTAAAAACCCCGGCAATTTAGCACAAGCGGCCCCAAAACGCAGGCTCCACCTCGCTCCGCTCATCTGCATCGCCCTGCCGTGATCCCTGTCTCATCCCGGCACTATGGCGGCTGTGCCACGGCGTCGACTTGCGTAGGCTGGGGCGAG
The DNA here is from genome assembly GCF_022549315.1 of Aeromonas sp. MR16. Lineage (NCBI taxonomy): Bacteria > Pseudomonadati > Pseudomonadota > Gammaproteobacteria > Aeromonadales > Aeromonadaceae > Aeromonas > Aeromonas sp. MR16. The sequence goes on from NZ_JAKZFK010000009.1 coordinate 8,469, forward strand.
AGTCATGTCGGCATGGCACTCGCACCTCATTCAAGGCAAGCGATCGCGCCGCATAGGGGGACAGGGATGAAACTGCTTGTTATCGGCGGCACCGGCTTTTTGGGGCGCCATCTCACCGCGCTGGCGCTGGATTGGGGCCACGAGGTGACGCTGTTCAATCGCGGCCACCGCCAGCATCCGGACTGGCGCGAGCTGACCGCGCTGCGAGGGGACAGAAGCCAGGATTTGAGCGCGCTGCTGGGGAAGGGATTGCACTGGGATCTGGTCATCGACACCTGCTGCTATCGACCCGAGCAGGCGGCCAGCCTCTCCGCGGCCCTGCTCGGGCGCTGCGAGCGGCTGATCTTCATTTCTACTATCAGCGTCTATCGCGACTTCGCCCAACCGGGAATGGACGAGTCGGCGCCGCTGCACCGGATCCCCGCAGGGGAGATGCCGGATGACTACGGCCCCCTCAAGGTACTGTGCGAGCAAGAATACCTGGCCCGCTGGGGGGAGCGGTTGTGCATACTGCGCCCCGGGGTGCTCTGTGGCCCCCATGATCACACCGGAAGATTGGCCTGGTGGGTGAAGCGGGTAGAGCGCGGCGGCCCCTGGCTGCTGCCGGGGGCGGGGCAGGACAGGCTGCAATATCTGGACGTGCGGGACTGCGCCGAGTTCGTGCTGCGGGCCGCCGAGCAGCGGTTGGGAGGGGTGTTCAACCTGCTCAAACCAGGCATAGCGCTAGGGGACTGGGTGGAGCGCCTCGCCGCGCGGCTGGCCCCGGCGGTGCCTATCCAGCCCGAGTGGCAGCCCTGGCCCGCACTGCTGGGGGCCGGGGTAGAGTCCTGGCAGAGCTACCCCACCCTGCTGCCGAGCGAGCTGGCGGAGTATGCAGGTTACGGCCGGATCAGCGCCGAGGCGGCCATAGTGCAGGGGCTCAACTTCCGGCCGCTGGAGGAGACGGTGGCCGATCTCGCCCAGTGGCTGGCAGAGGGAGGGCAGGGGGCGGTGACGGGGATGACGGCGCAGCAGGAGGAGGCCCTGCGTCAGCGCCTGCGGGTCAGCGCTCTGCCATAGGCTGTGGTTGGTCTATGTCATGCGATAAAGGGCGTCCCACGGGACGCCCTTTATCGCAATGAAACCACGAGATTTAGCGCAGGCTGGCGCCGCAGCCGACCAGCAGCTCTTTCAAGATGCTGCGATGACAGCGGGACTCCTGCTCGCAATAGCAACCCACCGACAGGTTGCTGTGGTGGGAGAGGGCGGCCAGCAGCGCGAGATCGTGCCTCGCGGCCGGGGTCGCCATCTCTGCCTTGTACTGCTTGCAGAAGGTGGCCCACTGAGCGGGGGTCTCGGCGCCCTGGCCCAGCTTCATGGTCTCGGGGCTGGGGGCCAGGTTGGGGAACCAGACGTCGTACCAATCCTGGTTAGCGAATTCGCTCTTGGGCACGCCACGGGGCGGGCGACGGACGGTGCCAATGCGCAAGCCCTCATCGGGCAGGCGGGGGCTGCCGAGCCGGACTATGGCCAGCGCCATTTCTGGTTACTTCTCTTCGGCCACTTTCAGCGCCTGGCCGTAGCAGATCACCTGCTTCAGGCAGCCCGGCACGTCGCTGAATTCGGCGCACTTGTCGAAGCTGACGCCGTTGCCGCCCATGTCGGCCACGCGGCGACGGGCCAGGGTGCGCGCCTCCCCTGCGTTGGGCACCGCCTGATTGGCGTCGCTCTGGCAGGATTCCCCCTCGACGGTGCCGAGGTAGAGGTAGTTGAGGTCGGCAAGCTGGCTCTGTTCATAGATCCGGACGCCGCCCGGCTTGAAGTAGTCGTCGAAGTTTTCCTTGTCCAGATTGCTGTTGAAGGAGAAGTAGGCGCAACCTGAGGTAAAAAGGGGCAGCAGCAATAGGGTCAGGCGTTTCATGTCGGCATCTTGTTGAACGGTGAGGGGGTCATTATAGGGGCCAGTTGCTGCCCGGGACCAGCCCCATTTTTAGCCAGCAAGACGGGGTGTGACGGGGATCGGGCCTGTGCTGGTCTTTGGGGGCTGGCGACGTTCGTCGTCATCGGACCGGCATTTTTTCAAAAGAGACAAAAGAGTGAGGGGGCATGAATGCCCCCTCTTGGGTTCATAGCGTTCAGGCTGGTGTGAGCCGCTGATGCAGGCTGCGGTAGTCGTCATCGGCCAGCAGCTCGGGGAGGAGGGGGCGCACAGGCGGCTTCCCCCTTCTTTCGTGCTTTTTCTGGCACGGGAATCAGATCGGCGCCAACCGCTGATGCAGGCTGCGATAGTCGTCATCGGCCAGCAGCTCGGGGAGGAGGGGGCGCACAGGCGGCTTCCCCCTTCTTTCGTGCTTTTTCTGGCACGGGGATCAGATCGGCGCCAACCGCTGATGCAGGCTGCGATAGTAGTCATCGGCCAGCAGCTCGGCGTGGGGCGCGCACAGACGGATCTGTCCTTCTTCCATCAGGGCTATCCTGTCCATCTGCTCCAGCCCGATCAGCCGGTGGGAGATGAGCAGCAGGGTGCGCTCGGCGCCGAGCCTGAACAGCAGCGCCATGATCTCCCGCTCGGTCTGGCTGTCGAGCCCCTCGGTCGGCTCGTCCAGCAGCCAGAGCGGGGCGTCGTGCAGCAGGGCGCGGGCGATGCCGATACGGCGGCGCTCGCCACCGGAGAGCGGACGACCGCCATCCCCGAGCCAGGCGTCCAGCCCGGCATCATCTTCCAGCCCAGAGTCATCTTCCAACAAAGTGCCGAGGCCCACCTGCTCCAGCACCTTGATGAGCCGTGCATCGTCGGCCTCTGGCGCGGCCAGCTTGAGGTTGTCCCGCAGGGTAGCGGCAAACAGGTGCACCCGCTGGCTCACTACCGAGAAGGAGGTGCGCAGTGCCGCCTCGCTGTACGAGGTCAAGGGTTTGCCACCCAGCAGGATCTCCCCCGCCTGCGGGTTCCACTCCCGGGTCAGCAGCCCCATCAGGGTGGACTTGCCACAGCCGGTCTGGCCCAGCAGCGCCAGCTTCTCACCGGCCTGCAGTCGCAGGCTGCAACCCCGCAGCACGGGCTGAGGGTTGCCGGGGTAGGCGAAGTGGAGATCGGTGATCCGCAGGGAGCCATCGTGGGCAGGCTGCTGCTCGTCACCCCAGTCGGGGGCCTTGGCCTCCTGCAGGATCTCGTTGAGACGACGGGCCGAGGTGAGGCTGGTGGAGAGGTGCTGGAAGGCCCCCGCCAGTGGCAGCAATGCCTCGAAGCTCGCCAGGGTGGCGAACACCATGAGCGCCGTGATGGGATCCGGCAACGCGCCGCCGACCCCGTGGCCGGCCAGCCACAGCATCAGGGTCAGGGTCCAACCACTCAGCAGCTGGACGCTGGCATTGGCCAACCCGCTCACCCTGGCCATGCGGGCCTGGGCGCGGATCAGGGCCTGCTCGGCCTGTTGCAACTCATCGAGCGCCTTGGGAGCGGCGGCAAACATCTGCAACTCGGCCTGGCCGTCCAGATAGTCCACCAGCCGGGTGCGCAGGCTGGATTTCTCGGCGATCAAGGCCTGGCCCGGCTTGCGACCGGCGAAGTAGAACACCAGCGGCAGGGCAATCATGCCGAGCAGCAGTATGGCGCCCAGGGTCAGTGCCAGCTGGCTGTCGAAGAAGGAGAGGAAGAACACCAGCCCGGCGCAGCTCAGCAGGGCCGCCCCTATGGGGGTGATGAGGCGCAGGTAGACGTGATCCATGGCGTCTATGTCGGTCACCAGCCGGTTGAGCAGATCCGCCTGGCGGAACCCGGCCAGGGTGCCGGCGGAGAGCGGCGAGAGTTTTTGCCAGAACCAGACCCGCAGCCGGGTCAGTACCCGGAAGGTGGCGTCGTGGCTCACCACTCGCTCGCCCCAGCGGCTGGCGGTGCGGATGATGGAGAAGAAGCGCACCCCACCGGCCGGGGTCATGTAGTTGAAAGTGTCGCGGGTGGCGGCGGCCAGTCCGGCCACCGCGGCGGCGGAGAGGAACCAGCCGGAGAGGGACAACAGCCCCATGCCCGCCACCAGGGTCACCAGCGCCAGCAGCAGGCCGAGGGAGAGGCTGAGCCAGTGCTGGCGATAGAGGCGCAAAAACGGCAGTAGATCACGCATCGAGAGAGTCCCCTTGGGAGAGGTGTTGTGACAAGAGGCGGGCAAAGGGCCCCTTGGCCTCACTGAGTTGCTGGAAGCTGCCTTGCTCCACCAACAAACCGCGTTCCAGCACCAGGATATTGTCCATCTTGGTGAGCTGATCGAGGCGGTGGGTGATCATCAGCAGGGTCTGGCCTGCCGCTGCCTGCTCGAGCGTGCTCATGATGGCGCGTTCCGAGTGGCGATCCAGGCTGGCGGTAGGTTCATCCAGCACCATCAACTGGGTCGACTTGAGCAGGGTGCGGGCCAGGGCGAGACGCTGGGCCTGACCGACCGAGAGGCCGCCCGCCTGATCACCGACTCGATAGTCAAAGCCCTTCTCCCTGGCAAACTCCCAGGCCTGGGCCCGTTTCAGCGCCGCTTCCAGCTCGGCGTCGCTCGCTGAGGGTTTGGCCAGCAGCAGGTTGTCGCGCAAGGAGGCGTGGAACAGCTGCGGGTTCTGGGATAGCCAGCCCAGTTGCAGGCGCCACTGGCTCATGTCCAGCTCGGCGAGTTCCTGGCCATCGACTTTCAGTTCACCGCGATAGGGGGCGAAGCCGAGCAGGGCGTTGACCAGCGAGCTCTTGCCCGCTCCGCTGATGCCGACCAGGGCCGTACGCGAACCGGCTGTCAGCTGGAAGTCGAGTGGGCCGACCAGCACCTTGCCCTCGGCGCTCAGCACCTCAAGCCCACGGGCTTCCACCCGGATGGGGTTATCTGCATGGAAGGGAGCATTGCCGGAAGCCGGTTCGCTGACCTCGGCCTCCAGGAACTCCAGCAACTGCTCGGCGGCGCCGATGGCCTGTGCCTTGGCGTGATAGTGGGCGCCAAGCTCCCGCAGCGGGGCATAGAACTCGGGGGCGAGGAAGAGCACGAACAGGCCGGTAAAGAGCGTGACCTTGACGCCATAGTTGCCAAAGTTCAGGTGATCTATGTAGGAGAAACCGAAATAGACCGCCACCAGTGCCACCGCGATGGCGGCGAAGAACTCCAGCACGGCGGTACTCAAGAAGGCGAGGCGCAGCACCTCCATGGTGCGCTCCCTGAAGTCTTCCGAGGCATCGCGGATGGCCTCGCCCTCGGCCTGGGTGCGCAGGAAGAGTTGCAGGGTGCGTAATCCCTTCAGGCGGTCGAGGAAGTGGCCGGAGAGGCGTGCCAGCGACTGGAAGTTGCGGCGGTTCGCATCGGCGGCGCCGACCCCCACCAGGATCATGAACAGCGGGATCAGGGGCGCCGTGCCGAGCAAGATGATGCCGGCGGCCCAGTTGACCGGGAACACGGCCACCAGGATCACCAGGGGGATGAAGACGGCAACGGCCATCTGCGGCAGGTAGCGGGAGAAGAACTCCTGCATGTCTTCGATCTGTTCCAGCAGCAGGCTGGCCCAACTGCCAGCGGGGCGGCGCTGGATGTAAGCCGGACCCAGGCGACCGAGGCGGGTGAGCACCAGCTCACGGATAGCCTGGCGCACCGCGCTGCCCGCCTTGAAGCTGGCGACCTCGCGGCCATAGGCGAGCCCGGCCTTGGTCAGCGTCACCAGCAGCAGGCTAATGAAGAGGGGAATGGATTGCTCGGGGGTCGTTCCCTCGATGATGAAGCCGTGGAGCAGGGTCGCCAGCAGCCAGGCCTGGGCCACCATCATGATGCCCTGGCCCATGCCAAGGCCGATGGAGAGACCGATCCAGCGTCGGCCATGGCTCGACTGCTTGCGCAACCAGCCATAGAGATGTTTCTGCGTATTCTTGTCCATTACCACCCTCCTCAAACGAGTGGCGCAAGACTATCGTCGCCCCCTGTGCTTGGCAACCTTGCCGTGCCGGGAGCCTGAGACTGTTTGCTTGAAAAACGACCTCCATGCTCATTAGTTGGTCGAACAGCTTGATTTACGGCAAAAAACACCCTGGCGGTGATTGCGCTCACCGGCAAAATGCATATAGTAGAGGCCACTGACGCGGGTGTAGTTCAATGGTAGAACGGTAGCTTCCCAAGCTGCATACGTGGGTTCGATTCCCATCACCCGCTCCACATTCCGATATCCGGTAGACGACCCGTCTCGTTATTGCCTCTGCCTAGCACGCTACCCCAGACGCAGATCTATCCCCGAATATCGACAGCAGTTTCTGAGCCTTGCGGGCATCGTATAATGGCTATTACCTCAGCCTTCCAAGCTGATGATGCGGGTTCGATTCCCGCTGCCCGCTCCAGATTTCATGCAAAAAGCCCACTCAATCGAGTGGGCTTTTTGTTTTCCGGCTCATTGGATGGGCCAGCTTCGCTTGCCTCGATCGCCGGAAACAGAAGAGGCGCCAACGGCGCCTCTTCTTACCACACAGGGATCTGACGAACAGGGATTATTCCTGCTCCAGCTCGCCGCAGAAGCGGTAGCCTTCGCCATGGATGGTGGCGATGATCTCCGGGGTGTCACCCACGCTCTCGAAGTGCTTGCGGATACGGCGGATGGTGACATCCACGGTGCGATCGTGAGGCTTGAGCTCACGGCCGGTCATCTTCTTGAGCAGCTCGGCGCGGGTCTGGATCTGGCCCGGGTTTTCGCAGAAGTGCAGCATGGCACGGAATTCGGAGCGCGGCAGTTTGAACATGTCGCCCGCCGGGCTGACCAGTGCGCGGCTGTTGATGTCCAGCGCCCAGCCGTTGAACAGGTAACGTTCGACCAGCTTCTTCTCTTCACCGCCCGCCGTCACGTTCATGGTGCGGCTCAGCAGGTTGCGGGCACGGATGGTCAGCTCGCGGGGGTTGAACGGCTTGGTGATGTAATCATCGGCGCCGATCTCCAGACCCAGGATCTTGTCCACCTCGTTGTCACGACCGGTCAGGAACATCAGGGCGATGTTGTCATCTTCACGCAGCTCGCGTGCCAGCAGCAGGCCATTCTTGCCCGGCAGGTTGATGTCCATGATCACCAGATTGATGGTATGAGTGGTCAGGGCCTGGTGCATCTCGTCGCCATTGTTGGCTTCAAGCACTATATAGCCTTCGGCCTCAAAGATGCTTTTGAGCGTATTGCGAGTGACCAGTTCGTCTTCGACGATCAGAATGTGCGGTGTTTGCATTGAGTATTCCCAGATTCTTATCAGTTAATTTTCGAAATTTTAACACTCTTTGGCGTTATCCGACCGGTCCTGAAAATTTATTACGTCATCCTGGATATGAAAATCAGGTCGAATCATCGCGAATGTGGTATCAGCGTTGGCAAACATCCCTGTGCCATGCATAGGCACTCATCAAGTCTGAGCGAGCAAAGCCTGAAAAGTCATCCATTACAAAAGTGGCTGCATTTTATCAGTTAACAGGCGCATAACAACACTCTTTGCCGTCAGATAGCAACTTTTTAACTCAGGTTTGATATAAGTCAATCCCTGAGTTCGCTGCATGATACTTGGGCTAGCCCGCTTTTTCGCCCCCATGAAATGTAATGGGATGTAACATGTGGTTGACATGGATTTGTGGGAAAACTACAGAAAACTGTGTCTTATTGCCCCTCGGTACCACCATCCAGGCCTGCCTGTGCCATGGTCAAGGCCCAGAATGCAGCCCATGTTCGAGCCTGGGTCGTCAGCGCTGCCTCTCTCTGGATTGTCAGCATAGCGGCTTGATGAAAGAATGAGCGGACTTACTCATTCCACGGAAGGATGCTGAATATGCTGGATTTACTGCCCGATCTTTGCGACCAACACGGTGATGCCCTGCAGGTGGCGCAGCCCCTGTTTCACGACTATGGCGGCAAGTCGCTGTTTTACGGCGAGGCGGTCACCCTCTCCTGTTTTGAAGACAACAGCCTGGTGCGTGAACTGGTTACCCGTCCCGGTCAGGGCAAGGTGATGGTGATCGACGGCGGTGGTTCCCTGCGCCGGGCGCTGCTGGGAGATCAGCTGGCCATCAAGGCGGTGGAGCAGGGATGGGAAGGGATCCTCATCCACGGCGCGGTGCGGGATCTGGGTACCCTGGCGACGTTGGCGTTAGGCGTCAAGGCGCTGGCGGCCTGTCCAGTCAAGACCGAGAAGCTGGGGCGGGGTGAGCTGGATGTCGTGGTCTCTTTTGCCGGGATGACCATAGCGCCGGGCGACTATGTCTACGCCGATCTCAATGGCGTGCTGGTGAGCGGCGCCCGGCTCCTCTGAAGGATCAGAAGTTGAGGCCCACCCCCAGGATGAGAAATTGCTCGGCACTGAAGGCGCTGACACCGTAGTTGGCGGTGAGGGCGAGCTGAGGGGTCAATAACAGGCTGCTGTTGAGCTCCACCAGGGTGCTGGGCTTGCTGGTTTCCAGTTGTTTGAGCTGGCTGCCGATGTTGAGCGAGGGGGAGAGCTGGTAGCGCACCCCTGAGCTGATATTGAAGCCAGCCTGTTCGCTGCGGGCGCCGATGGCGGGCCCTGCCTCCATGTAGAGGCTGACATTATCCTCGACCGGATATTGGTAGCCGGTGTTGATGAGCCAGAGATCGAAGTTGTCGCTGTGGTGGGTCTGAGTACCGAGCAGTACGCCGGAATAGCTTTTCACGTAGAGCTGGCTGTCTGATTCGTTCTGGAGAAAGCTCCAGTCGGCTGCCTGGGCCGAAAGCGCAAGGCTGGATGTGAGCACAATAATCAGAGACTTGACCATTCGTTTCCCCTCCCTGGGTCCGAACAGGACTACAAGCATGGCACAGGACTGCGGGGAGTAAAGGCAACCTCGCTCACAATAAAAGAGTTTTAATTGGCGCCACGCTCGTGGTACACAGGCCCCTCATTCCGCGTCTTCACGCTTTTTTCCATCGGGAGATGAACGCATGAACAAGAAACTGACCCTGCTGGCCGCCCTGGCCCTGGGAGGCTGCGCCATGGCAACGGGTTCCAATATGGCAGAGCTGCAGGCATCGAACTGGCAACTGCAAGGGGCAAGCGGCGACGCCTTCACCCTGCAGGTCGCCGGTGACAAGGTGGCCGGCAAGGGCGGCTGCAACCGCTACTTTGGCGCCATCACCCAGCAAGGTGACGGTGTCCTGGTGCTGGGCCCGCTGGGGGCGACCCGCATGATGTGTATGGGGGACTTGGCCGGTAAGGAGATGAGTTATCTGCAGACCCTGGAGAAGGTCGCGGCCTTCCAGATCAAGGGCCAGCAACTGGTGCTGAGCGATGCCAACAAGGCGACGCTGCTCACCTTCGATGCCGTGAAATAACCGGCACTGCCGTCAGCGTCTGTCGCAATCGGACGCTCGCATCGGTATTAGAAAGGGACGCCATGGCGTCCCTTTTTTGATGGTCATCGGGATGAGATGACTCATCCCCCCCGCTGAAACCGGAAGCGTTTCTTGCGTCTGTAGGGATAGACATCCTCGAACACCCCCTCCTTGATGTTGCCCTGCAGCATCTTCCAGTAGCTGGCATCGAACAGCTCCTTGTGCACCTGCATCATGATCGTTCGCACCTGGGGCTTTTGCAGCAGGAAGGTGGCGAATTCCTCGGGGAAGATGTCGTTGGGGGCGACCGAGTACCAGGGCTCGGCGCTCCACTCGTCCTCGGGATAGCGCGGCGGCGGGATCTGGCGGAAGTTGCACTCCGTCATGTAGCAGATCTCGTCGTAGTCGTAGAACACCACCCGACCGTGGCGGGTCACGCCGAAGTTCTTGAACAGCATGTCGCCGGGGAAGATGTTGGCCGCCGCCAGTTGCTTGATGGCGTTACCGTACTCCTCCAGGGCGAGCCGGGTCTGCTGCTCGTCCGCCCTGTCCAGGTAGAGGTTGAGCGGGATCATCTTGCGCTCGGTGTAAAGGTGCTTGATCACCAGCTTGTCACTGGTGATGGTGAGCGCCGAGGGGGCCACCGCTTTCAGTTCGGTGAGCAGCTCCGGTGAGATGCGGTCCAGCGGAAACTCGAAGTTGGTGAACTCCTGGGTATCGGCCATGCGGCCCACCCTGTCGTGCTGTTTCACCAGCCGGTATTTCGCCTTCACCTGCTCGTGGCTCACATCCTTGGGAGGGGTGAACTCGTCTTTGATCACCTTGAACACCACATCGTAGGAGGGGAGGGTGAACACGCTCATCACCATCCCCTTGATGCCGGGGGCGATGACGAACTGCTCCCGGCTCTGGGCCAGGTGCTGCTGGTAGTGGCGATAGAGCTCTGTCTTGCCGTGCTTCTGGCAGCCGATGGCGTTGTAGATCTCGTAATCGGGCTTGCGGGGCATGATCTGGCGCAGGAACAGCACGAACAGCGCCGGCACCGGGGCATAGACCATGAAGTAGGCGCGGGCGAAGCCGAATACGATGGAGGCCAGCTCCGGCTCGAAGATGACGGTGTCCACATAGATGCTCTGGCCCGTGCTGAGCAGGGGCAGGATGAAGGGATGCACCTCGCCTTTCACCCGAATGAGCCCCACCAGATAGGCCCCCTTGTTGCGGTAGAACACCTCCTTGAGCAGCTCGATGGCGAACGGCTCCTCGTGCAGAATGCCCGGGCCGTTCTCGGCCAGATGACGGTGGATGTCGACGATGTCCCGCTGTTTGTCCTCAAAGGGCAGGGTGAAGCTGTAATCCCCCAGCAGTTGGCTCAGGGTCTGCGGCAGATGGGCGAGATCGGTGCGATAGACCCGCAGCAGTGCGCTCAGATCGGGGTGATCCCCCCGGCTGCGGAACGGGTGTATGTAGAGGTTCTCGTCGCGGATGTTGCGATGGCGGAAGATGCGGCGGTAGACGGAGTTGAAGAAGGACTCCGCCACCTCGAAGTTGTCACAGCGGGGAAGCAGATCGCTGAAGGCTCCCTTCACCTGCTTGAGCAGCGCCTGGCTCGGCAACTGCTCCCCCATCATCTGCTTGATCAGGGCCGTGGTGGCGCCGACATGATGATCGTAGAGGCGGATGCGCTCGCGCCCGGCGAGCTGCACCCCCAGCCAGTCGCCGTGCTCGAAGCGGCTCTTGCTGCCCTGGGTGATTTCGAGAAACCGGCTGTAAAACGACTCGAAGCGCTGCAAGATCGTCTCGGCGACGGCCTGTTCCAATGGCTGCTGCATCTCTCTCTTCCTTGTGATGAGCCGGCCCGATAGCACGGCGGTGGTGGCCTGTCTGCCGGCTCGTTCCCGATCCGCACACCGCAGTTCCATCGCGGTATCTTTGCGGATCATTGACGGCAAGTTGGCCACCTATTGGGTCACTATGGCAACATTCAAACGTCTGTTCAAGTGGCAATTTTCGAGGATAAACGGTAGATTGCGCCCCTGTTTTGCCGATGCTTTACCCTTGATGAGAGAGGTCGGCCCTGCCCAAGAGGAAACCCAATGAAACTCTATTTTGTCCTGGTGGCACCAGCCCGGGCGGCCAACGTCGGGGCGGCCGCCCGCGCCATGAAAACCATGGGCTTCGATGCCATGCGCCTGGTGGCCAGCCGGGTACACGAAGAGGAAGAGGCGAGTTGGGTCGCCCACGGGGCGCAGGAGATCCTGACCGAGGCTGAGGCCTTTGATACCTTGCCTGAGGCCCTGGCCGACATGGATCTGGTGGTCGCCACCACGGCCCGCCAGCGTGGCCGCTATCAGCACTACCTCACCCCGGCCGAGATCCGCGATCAGATCCGCGCCAAGCCTTCCCTTGGGAAGGTGGCCATCGTCTTTGGTTGCGAGGAGTCGGGTCTCTCCAACGAGCAGCTTGCCCAGGTGGATCTCATCAGCTACCTGCCCCTCAAGGTGAGTTATCCCTCTTTGAATCTGGGGCAGGCGATCATGCTGTATGCCTACGAGATGAGTCCGCTGCTGGACGAGCCTCAGGCGGTAGCAGAAAATTTTGATGGTGCCGGGCAGGTTCGCGTACTCAAATCAAAAACAGCAGAATTACTTGGTGAACTCGGAGTTTATCAGGATGAAAAACTGCATCAATGGGTGATGGACCGAGTGCCCATGCTGCCGCAGCGGGATCTGAATATGCTGCATCTGCTCTGCAAAGACCTTGCGCGCCGATTTGGGCGTGAGTAGCAAAGAGGTTTAGGTTGACAGCCCAAGGTCCGGCAAGGTATTGCTAACAACCAGTTTCGTTCAAGAGTGTTCGTCATGCAGCTATTCACCAACATCATCACCACCACCATTATTACCGGTACCACCACAGGTGGCACTGGGGCCGGTTGATGCGCTGACGAACAAGCACAGAAATCTTAAAAGGCCCGTACCCACCCAGTACGGGCCTTTTTGTTGGATTGGTTTTTAGATTGAATTTCATAGATTTACAGGGAGAGAAAGCGATGAGAGTGTTGAAATTTGGCGGGTCGTCACTGGCCGACGCAGAGCGTTTCTTACGGGTCGCCGATATCGCGGTGAACACCCACGGCCAATCCCAGGTTGCCCTGGTGCTGTCGGCACCGGCCAAGGTGACCAACCACCTGGTCGCCCTGGTGGAGCAGACCAGTCGCGGCATGGATGCCAGCGCCACCCTGTTCGAGATCAACGGCATCTTCTCCCGTCTGCTGGCGGGCTTGAAGGCGGCCTACCCGGCGCTGGATGACAAGGCGCTGCAGTCTCGTCTCACCAATGAGCTGGATCAGGTCGAGCGCCTGATGCAGGGCATCCGCCTGCTGGGTCTCTGCCCGGACAACGTCCAGGCCCGCATCCTGAGCCGGGGGGAGAACCTCTCCATCGCCTTCATGCACGAGCTGCTGCGGGTACGCGGCCTCGAACTGGATCTCATAGTGCCGGAGCAGTTGCTGGTGACCGACGGCGGCTACCTCGAAGCCCATGTGGACATCGAGGCCTCCCGCCTGCGCTTTGCCGCCAAAGGCTTGCGCACCGATTGTCTCTACCTGATGCCGGGCTTCACCGGTGGCAGCGACAAGGGCGAAACTGTGCTGCTGGGCCGTAACGGTTCGGATTACAGCGCCGCCGTCTTGGCCGCCTGCGTGGACGCCGAGTGCTGCGAGATCTGGACAGACGTGGAAGGTTGCTACAACTGCGACCCGCGCCTGGTGCCGGATGCCTATCTGCTCAAAACCCTCTCCTATAAAGAGGCGATGGAGCTCTCCTATTTCGGTGCCAAGGTGCTGCACCCGAAAACCATCGCCCCCGTGGCCCAGTTCCACATTCCCTGCCTCATCAAGAACAGCTTCAACCCTCAGGGGCCTGGCACCCTGATCGGGGTCGATCAGGGGGATGATGATCTGAAAGTGAAGGCCATCTCGGATCTCTCCGGCATGTGCATGTTCAACGTCTCCGGCCCCGGCATGAAGGGCATGGTGGGCATGGCCGGTCGCATCTTCTCCGCCGTCTCCCGCGCCGGGGTCAGCATAGTGCTGATCACCCAGTCATCTTCCGAGTACAGCGTCAGCTTCTGTATCCACAGCTATGACAGCGACAAGACCCGCAAGGTGCTGGAGCGCGAGTTCGAGCTGGAGTTCAAGAACCAGCTGCTGGACCCGCTCGAGATCATGACAGATCTCGCCATCATCTCCCTCATCGGTGACGGCATGCGCACCAGCAAGGGGATGGCGGCGCGCTTCTTCACCTCCCTGGCGCAGGCCTCCATCAACATCGTCGCCATCGCCCAGGGCTCGAGCGAGCGCTCCATCTCCGCCGTGGTGCGGGATCGCAAGGTGGCGGAAGCCATCAAGGCGTGCCATCAGAACTTCTTCGGCAGCCAGCAGTTCATCGATCTCTTCGTGGTCGGTGTCGGCGGCGTCGGCGCGGCCCTGGTGGATCAGATTGCCCGCCAGCAGCCGGTGCTCGCCGAACAGGGCACCGGCCTGCGGGTGGTCGGCATCGCCAACAGCCGCCAGATGGCGGTCAACAAGGATGGCCTGAGCCTCGCCAACTGGCGTGAGCAGCTGGTGGAAGCCCGTGACAGCTTCAGCCTGGAAGCGGTGAAGAAGCTGGTGGAAGAGAGCCACCTCATCAACCCTGTGATCGTCGATTGCACCTCGAGCGAGGCGGTCGCCGTCCAGTATGCGGACTTCCTGGCCGCCGGTTTCCACGTGGTCACCCCGAACAAGAAGGCCAACACAGGGTCGCTGGATTACTACAAGGCGCTGCGCCGCACCGCCCGCCAGACACGCCGCAAGTTCCTGTACGAGACCAACGTGGGCGCTGGCCTGCCGGTCATCGAGAATTTGCAGAACCTGATCAAGGCCGGTGACAAGCTGCGTGCCTTCGACGGCGTCCTGTCCGGGTCGCTCTCCTTCATCTTCGGCAAGCTGGACGAGGGGATGGCCTTCTCCGAGGCGACCAAGATTGCCCGTGGCAACGGCTTTACCGAACCGGATCCTCGCGACGATCTCAACGGCATGGACGTGGCTCGCAAGCTGCTGATCCTGGCCCGCGAGGCCGGCATGGCGCTGGAGCTTTCCGATGTGGAAGTGGAGCAGGCGCTGCCCCCTGGCTTCGATGTGAGTGGCGATGTGGAGTCTTTTATGGCTCGTCTGCCCGAGGCCGATGGCTGGTTCCGCGATCAGTTCGCCCTGGCTCAGAGCGAGGGCAAGGTGCTGCGCTACGTGGGCTCCATCGAAGGAGGCAAGTGCAAGGTCGCCATCAAGGCGGTCGGTGCCGACGAGCCCCTGTTCAAGGTGAAAGACGGGGAGAACGCGCTCGCCTTCTTCTCCACCTATTACCAGCCCATCCCCCTGGTGCTGCGCGGCTATGGCGCAGGAACCGAAGTGACTGCCGCCGGTGTCTTCGCCGACGTGCTGCGCACCCAGAACTGGAAGCAGGAGCTGTAACATGAGTTCAGCGATGAACCCCGATTTTGAACAAGATGCCATGGCGCAGGGCGGCAGCGTGGTCGCCTATGCCCCGGCCTCCAGCGCCAATCTGAGCGTGGGATTCGATGTACTGGGGGCGGCGCTCGCCCCCGTGGATGGCTCCCTGCTCGGGGATCGCGTCCAGGTAAAGGCTGCCGATGTGGCGTTCGCCCTCTCCTCCGTGGGCCGCTACGCCCACAAACTGCCGGATGATCCCAAGAAGAACATCCTCTATGACTGCTGGCTTGCCTATGGGGAGGCCCTGGAGAAGCGCGGCCTGACCCTCAAGCCGCTGGCGATGGTGCTGGAGAAGAACCTGCCGGTCGGCTCGGGCCTGGGGTCCAGCGCCTGCAGCGTGGTGGCGGCACTGGAAGGGCTCAACGCCTTCCACGGCGCCCCCCTCAATGAACACGACATGCTGCTGCTGATGGGGGAGATGGAAGGCAAGATCTCCGGCTCGGTCCACTACGACAACGTCGCCCCCTGCTATCTCGGCGGTATGCAGCTGGTGCTGGAAGAGCACGGCGTCATCAGCCAGGGCATTCCGGTGTTTGACGAGTGGTATTGGGTGGTCTGCTACCCGGGCACTGTGGTCTCCACCGCCGCTGCCCGCGCCATACTGCCGGCCCAGTATCGTCGTCAGGATTGCCTCACCTATGGCCGTCGACTGGCTGCGTTTGTGCACGCCAGCTACACAGGGCAGGAGGGATTGGCGGCCAGCGTGCTCAAAGACGTGATTGCCGAACCCTACCGCGCGGCGCTGATCGAAGGTTTCAACGAGGTGCGGGCGCAGGCCGCCCAGAACGGGGCCCTGGCCACCGGCATCTCGGGCTCAGGCCCCAGCGTCTTCGTGGTGATGAAGGATCTGGCCCAGGCCGAGCGCATGAAGGATTGGATGGATGCACATTTCGTGCAGAACGAAGATGGATTTGCCCGGGTCTGCAAACTGGACATGGCCGGGGCACGGGTAACAGGAAGCGAGCTATGAATCTTTACAATATCAAGGACAAGAGTGAACAGGTGAGCTTCGCCCAGGCGGTGCGCCAGGGTCTGGGCCGCGAGCAGGGGCTCTTCTTCCCCGAAACCATCGCGCCCCTGGCCGATGTCGATGCCCTGCTGGACTTGCCGCTGGCCGAGCGCTCCGCTCGCATCATCAGCCACCTGCTGGGGGACGAAGTGCCGGCTGCCAAGGTCAGCGAGCTGATCGATGCCGCCTTCACCTTCCCGGCGCCTCTGGTGAAGCTCAAAGACGGCACCTATGCCCTCGAGCTGTTCCACGGTCCGACCCTGGCGTTCAAGGACTTCGGTGGCCGCTTTATGGCCCAGTGTCTGGCGACCTTCCGCACCAACGACAAGATCACCATACTTACCGCCACCTCCGGCGACACAGGCGCCGCCGTGGCCCACGCCTTCTATGGCCTGGAGGGGATAGAAGTGGTGATCCTCTATCCCAAGGGCAAGATCAGCCCCTTGCAGGAGGCGCTGTTCTGCACCCTCGGCGGCAATATCCGCACCATCGCCATCGACGGCGACTTCGATGCCTGTCAGGCGCTGGTCAAAGATGCCTTCGATGACGAAGGGCTCAAGACCGCCATCGGCCTGAACTCCGCCAACTCCATCAACATCAGCCGCCTGCTGGCCCAGGTTTGCTACTACTTCGAGGCGGTGGCCCAGCTGCCCAAAGCTGACCGCGCCAAAGCGGTCATCAGCGTGCCGTCCGGCAACTTCGGCAACCTCACCGCGGGTCTGATTGCCAAGGCGCTGGGGCTGCCGGTGAAGCGCTTTATCGCCGCCACCAACGCCAACGACACAGTGCCGCGCTACTTGAAAACCGGCAGCTGGGAGCCGCACCAGACGGTCGCGACCCTGTCCAACGCCATGGATGTGAGCCGCCCCAACAACTGGCCGCGCGTGGAAGAGCTGTGCCGCCGTGAAGGCTGGGCGCTGGAGACCCTGGGCTCTGGCATGCGCAGCGATGCCGAGACTCGCGATGCGTTGCAGCGCCTGCACCAGCTCGATTACCTGTGCGAGCCCCACGGCGCCATCGCCTGGGATCTGCTGAACGAGCAGCTCGCCGAGGACGAAGTAGGGGTCTTCCTCTGCACCGCCCACCCGGCCAAGTTCAAGGAGTCGGTAGACGAGATCCTGGGGTTGGATGTGCCGCTGCCCGGCCCGCTTGCCAAGCACGCCGAGCTGCCGCTGCTCTCCGTTAATTTGCCAGCGGAGTTTGCAAGGTTAAGAGCCTTTCTGCTTGGTTAAGTTGAAAGTCAATCCCCCGACCTCGGGGGATTTTTCTATCCGTTACAGGGCAAGCCGTCCCATATAAGGAGTGAAGATGAGCCAGCATCCCCTGCGTGCTCTTGCGACGCCCCCATCTCCCAGCGCTACCTCGGCGCCCTAGTGGCCTTTTGTGTCAAGGGAACAACAACTTGGTATGAACCAGTGGAGCAGATGCAGACAGACCTGGATAGCTACCTGGAGCACTACAACACCCAGCGGCCACATCAGGGCAGGATGATGGAAGGACAGACCCCCTACAGCATGTTCAAGAAGGGTCTGAAATTGATACCGAAGGAAGTGCGCACTAAAGTAGCGTAAATAAGACACCGGTTTGAGGCCGGAGTCGGGTGATAACTAGATCTGTACAGCGAAGGTGTAGCACCATGAGGGACTGGTTTTTATTTTCGCATATCACTAGGATTTAAGTATATCATCAAGAATATCTTCCTTTAGCTTAGATAATAAACTGTTTGCATGGTCTTTTATACTAGACACTCCAAATAAAATTTCCTTAAATTCATCTTCGCTTATTTTGGAAGACATGCATTGCTCTATCGACACTCTATATGCATCGGTATATAGTCGCCTTTTCTTTAATATTGTGGAAATGTCCGTGACATGATTTTGATAAATATCATGATGTCGGAAAAAAATGCTATTGCATTTATCATCTATATTTTTTGGTGTTAATTTTATTTGAAAGTCAGATGCGTCACCTAGAGTACCTTTCGAGGTTGTAAAGTGCAAGTTGAAATATTTGCTATTGTCTGGGTTATCTGAATATATTTTCCTCCACGGAAAAAGATGATCCCTTTTTATAAGGCAATTACAATGCGCACAAGCCGGTACAAAGTTGAGCAAACTCAAGGCGTATAAAGGATAAACGGACTTTGGATAAAAGTGATCTATATGAGCAATTGACCTTACTTTTCCTTCATGGATATATGTGTCAATATATTGCCTGTTACAATATGGGCAAACGCTTATTTTCATGTTGGAAAGTATCTCATTTCTTATATTTGGCGTTCCCTCCATGAATTCATTATAGTTAAATAGGTTAACGATACTTAAGTTTTCTTTTGCGAACGAGTTCTTTATTATATTATATATTATATTGTATTTCTCTTCTGACTTTATATTTTCTTGTATATTAATACCCATCGAGGTTAATATTTTGTTGTTTTTAAAAAGATTGACTATGCGCGTCCTTTCATTTAGTAAATAACTTCTGTAACTTATTGTGTCTTTTTTTTCTGAATATAATTGTTTAAATATGGAGAAATACTTTTTGCTATATAAAAGGAAGTCTGATAGTTGATTGTAATCATGCAGAAATTTCTGATGGTTTACTGATGCGGAATTAAAATTGGAAAAGGGATTGAACGCTATATGTCTTATTAGATTTTTAGTTTCTTGGTCATTTGTTTTTAAGGAGTAATTATAAAACCTTATATTTACCACCCCTTTGTTATCAATGTAATTCAGAACATTTTTCTCATGGGTTGCGATGTAAGCTTCATTAAATACATCATCTTTGTTAATTTCAATCACAATAACTCACCTAATATTTTCTTTTTTCTGTTTTCTAAATCTTTTATCTGCTTATCAATATCTTCAATTTGTTGCTTTTTATCATAGTCAAACTTTTTAGTGAGATTTTTCATTAGGTTTTTCATTATGAATGAATCATCAATCATAGCAATCATATTTGCGAGGTTATTATAATTCTCGATATCGTCATGTGGAGATATTGCATTTATGTCTTTTATCATTGAATCTATTTTTTTTACGGCAAAAGCTCCTATTGGTTGCGTCAAGAAAAAAGAATCACTTATAATATCGTATAAGTTACTCGCGAAGCCAAATTTAGACTTCGAACTAGAGAATGTTTTACTTATATTGTCATAATCTATTTTGATTATATTTTGCCTTGCCAAATCACTTATAATATAAGGCGAGTGACTAGATAAAATAATTTGAAAATGATAACGGCTATATTCTTTTGTCAAAAAAGAGATAAGTTGATCAAGGAAACACCTAGACCATTCTGGGTGTAAGTGTTCATCATACTCATCAAGTATAATAATGAAACCCTCCGTATTATTGTTTTCTGAAAGAGACAATTCAATTGAGCTGTTAATTCCAGCTAGTTTTTCAATTAGATCTCTTTCACCGGAGCTCATATCTGGCTGAATTAATTTCAGAGGTAAATTCATACTTGTAACTTTAGATATAAAGTCGAGGACAGCCCCTTCAAACACATTTATATTTAATTGACATGAATATACTACACTTACTGACCTGCGGTTTATGGTTATATTTGCATGGGGGCTGGTTAGGAACGAAAGAATATAATCCCATTCTATGTGGCCTAGATAACTTATTAACTCATCATTGTTTCTACGTAAGTTGTCTTTAATTTTATCTATCAACATGGCTAAGTGATTTTTAATTTTGTTGAAATCTAATAAATCATCAATGTAAACATGCTTGTTAATTATGCTAATATACGAAGTTAGTTGGTTTTTGTTAAATATATATTTTGTTATGTAAATAATGTAGTTTTCTAATAAGTCTATAAAAAATAATTGTGAAGGGACACTTATCTTCTTTTTTTTTCTAGTAAAGAAGTCGTCGTCTGAGTATTTATTAAATTCCTGATAAAACTGAATCTGGGGATCACTATCACTGGTCTTAATATTACTTGTGGTTATAGATATAAACTTATGCTCTAAATTGGAAAAAAATTCTCTGTTTGTTGTTGTTATAAAGCGATAGAAGTTAGCTGCATTTAGTTTTATATAATTACGTTTAAAACCATAGTTTCTATCATCATTAGTAGATTGGTTTGTGCGTAGTTTGTTTTCTATACTTGGTTTGTGTGTGATTATAAATTTATCTTGAATCATATTGTGGTTTTGAATGTGATCCATTATGGTTAGTTTTTCATCTGCTCGGTTAATGGCGTAAGCAATGAATTTTTTATGATTCAACTGGAGGTTTGTTATTATTTTATGTGCGTTCATGCCCTCTAAAAAATATTTTTCGTTATGTTCGTAAATTGCAATCCATTCACTATCAGAGTAATGCTCTAATAAATCTAGGCGTCTCAATCCAAGCAGATTTAATATGGTAGACTTTCCAGTTCCATTTTTACCAACAATAGCACTTATATTTAAAATATTTTCTCCATAAAAAGAGTTTATAAATTTCTCTTTCAAATCTACAATTTTAAGTTCATTTTTATTTATCAAAGATATCTTTTTTGTTTCTGAGAAGTTTATTTCCAAGTCAAACTTGATATTTGAACAACTACCCAAATAAAAGTAAATTAGTTTCATGATATATTCTTTTGTGGGACGTGATGAAAAATAATTATGTTCAAGATGATTATTTTAAACATACACATGGAAATCAATTATTAGGAAGTGAGGTGGTATGGCATTCCTAAATAATATATTTTAGCTGAACTAGTCCACTGTCAATCCTAGAGCTTGATCATGGGTGCGTTGATGTATGTAAAAAGTCCAATTTATCTTAAGAGGTAATACGTAAAGTCTACTTACCATAATAATGATATTTATAAAAATAAGTCTGATACAGCATTCTGCATTGAACCATACCTATTGACCAAGAACTATGAATGGCAAGTACGCTACCGCCCGTGGATTACAGCTTCCAATATGCTCCATTAACCAGCGAGGGAAGCAGGCCATCACAGATGAATAGGCACCGGATGGCTATGTTAAGCCAATCGAATCTAGTCTCACCAGTCAAAACTTGACGTAACCGCTGGGAAGCGCTGAATTTTTTGCGCCAGCTCACCAATCTTGTATTTCCTCTATTTAGCAGGGCGGGGCAGGCATAGGCCTTGCGAGCACGGCGGCACTTTGGTTGTCATCAAGCAAGGGGACTATAGTGCAGCGAGGCGAGGGTGCCTCGTTTGGCCCGCGTGAGTGGGGGCTAACCACAATGGATAGAACGAAGGGAGTTGGTCATATGAAGCGGATCCTGATGGTGTTGAGTCTGTGTGTGACGGTAATGGGCATGGGAATGGGGGTGGCCCAGGGCGCAACCTCTGGCGCGCAGCAGGAGTGCGAGGCCCAGGCTGCGGCCAAAAAGCTGGCGGGGGCCGCCAAGACCAGCTTCGTGGGCAAGTGCGTCAAGGATGCCTCGGCCAACGGCAAGGCAGCCCAGTGTGAGAAAGCCGCCGCCGACAAGAAGCTGGCGGGGGCTGCCAAGAACAGCTTTATCCAGAAATGCGTGAAGACGGATGCAGCCGCCGACAAGGCAGCCCAGTGCGAGAAAGCGGCGGCCGACAAGAAGCTGGCTGGGGCGGCCAAGAACAGCTTCGTGCAAAAGTGCGTCAAGACGACCTGATGCCATCGCTTGGCAAAGCGTGCGTGGAAAGCGGGGGCCTGATGGCCCCCTTCTTTTGGCTCGACGACCGCGACTTGTCTCACGAAGGCTCGCCGGGCCTATGGCTAGAGCCCAACTTTGGCAACTTCGGCCACCTTGGCTTCTTTAGCCCCTTTGGTCAGGGCGACCGCCAGGAGACCCTTAGGATCAGGACAGGGTCACCGCCGGATAGGCTTCCACATAGCACTCACCCAAGGCGCCGACGTAGCTCACGGTACGGGCGTTGAAATCGACCTCGTAGGTGACGACGCCAGCTTGCCAGGCGGCGCTCAGGAACTGCTCGAAGCTGCTCTGGCCCGCCTGATCGGTGCGCAGGGCGCGGATCAGAGCCTCCTGGTTGAAGCTCGGCACCTCGTCGATGCCGCTCACCAGCGGCGTGCCCTGCATCACCACATTACCCTGGGTGGTGAGGTAGAGACTCTGGCAGGAAGGCAGCGTCCAGCGGTTGTGGGTCACCCCGGCGGCGCGCAGCACCTCGGCGAGGTGGGGGAAGCCGCCCACCACGGGGCGGTTCTCCATGGCGTGTTGCATGGCGGCGGTCAGGTGATGGATGGCTTGGCTCATGGGGATCTTCTGTGGTTGGGCGTGCGAGGCGCACGGGAAGGATGCACGGATTGTGATCGACTCGCCGGCGCCTTGCAATGGCGGGGAAGGCGCCGGCATGGGGAGACCCTTGCGCGCCGGTGCGGTAATCTTCCGGGTCTGGCCATCTGCCCGGCCATGGTTTCGAGGAGAGAAACATGCTGGTTCGTGAGGCCAATATCGCCGATATTCCTGCCCTGGTGGCGCTGCGCATGAGGTTATTCTGCGAGGTGGGGGAACTCGACACACCGGGTGGGGATCCCGCGCTCTGGCAGGCGACCCGGGACTATTTCACCCGGGCAATGGGAGAGGGCAGTACCCGCTCCTGGGTGGTGGAGACCGAGGGCGCGCTGGTGGCGTGTGGGACCCTGGCGCTCTTCGTGCGCCCGCCCTATCCCGGCAATCTGAGCGGGCGGGAAGGCTATGTGCTCAATATCGTTACCCTGCCGGCCTGGCGCAGGCGGGGCATGGCCGGCGCCCTGCTCGATGCCATGCTGGTTTATGCCCGCGAGCAGCAACTGGGCAAGCTGTGGCTGCATGCCAGCGACGAGGGCCGCGCCCTCTATGAGCGGCGCGGTTTCGTGGCCAATACGGCCTATCTGGAGTGGTGCCCCGCGCTCTGAACGCCTGCCCCTGACCCTGGACGCTCCGGCATCGAGCATGCCGGATACTGGCGCCGCCTGGCGGCGTCATCGCTGCGCGCCCTGTGCGAGGCAACCTCATCTGACCACTCATATCGGCTCCCGATCGGCCGATACAGTCCGGCAGTGGGCGGGTGAGGTTGGCCCGGTTCGTCAGTTCAAAGGTAGGCAGGAGTATCATGTTCAATCACAAACTTAAGGCGCAGCTGCTGGCGTGCCAGAGTCAACTCGGCGAGCAGCGGGGCTTCGTCGAGGCCATCCAGCAGGGCATCGCGACCATCATCTTCACTCCGGAGGGGGAGATCCTGGAGGCTAACGAGGCGTTCCTGTCGCTGATGGGGTATGGGGCGGCCGAGCTGCAGGGGCGGCATCACGGCTTGTTCTGTCGTCCGGAGCTGTCCCGCTCGGCCGACTACCAGCAGTTCTGGGCCCGGCTTCGGCAGGGGCAGGCCCAGTCCGGCATGGTCGAGCGGGTCGACCAGCGGGGCGAGACGCGCTGGCTGGAGGCCAGCTATTTCCCGGTGACGCGGCAGGGCGGGGTGACCCGGGTGGTCAAGTTGGCCACCGACGTGACGGCCCGGCACCAGCGCCTGCAACGTCAGGAGGCGCTGGCCCAGGCGCTGGACAGATCCCAGGCGATGATAGAGTTCACCCCGAGCGGCGACATCATCACCGCCAATGGCAACTTCCTCGCCTGCATGGGGTACAGCCTCGGCCAGTTGCAGGGCAAGCATCACAGGATCTTCTGCGACGACGCCTTCTTGCGTGAGCAGCCGCACTTCTGGGCGGAGCTGGCCCGTGGCCAGTTCAAGTCCGGTCTCTTCATGCGCCACAACAGCCGGGGGGAGGCCATCTGGCTGGAGGCGACCTACAACCCGATCCGGGACGAGGGTGGCAGGGTGGTCAGGGTCGTCAAGTTTGCCAGCGACATCACGGCGCGCATCCATCAGAGCCATGCCACCCGGGAGGCGGCGCGGCTCGCCCACAGCACGGCGCAGGAGACTTTGACCAGCGCCGAGCAGGGGGCCGAGTTGCTGCGCGCCGTGGTCGATACCTCCTCCCTCATCGCCGCCCAGGTGGATCAGGCCATCACCCTCATCGGCCAGCTCAACGAGCAGTCCAGGCACATCGAGGCCATCGTCTCCACCATCAGCGCCATCGCCGATCAGACCAACCTGCTGGCGCTCAACGCGGCCATCGAGGCGGCGCGGGCGGGGGAGCAGGGGCGGGGCTTCGCGGTGGTGGCCGACGAGGTGCGCCAGCTGGCGGCCCGCACGTCTCTGTCTACCGGCGAAATCGCCAAGGTGGTGCAGAAGAACCGCGAGCTGACCGCCAGGGTGACCGACGACATGGCCGGGGTGGCGGGCAGCGCCGAGCTCGGCAAGCAGCAGATCGCCGGTGTGGATCGGCTGATGGCCGAGATCCGGCAGGAGGCGAACCGGGTCTCGGAGACGGTATCCAACCTCTCCAGCTGATCCGGGCGTTTTGTCGGTATCACAGACGGTCTTCAATCTTGCCAGCTGATCCGGGCGATTCGCCCAGCACCGGCCCCTGCGACGGCATCTGACAAGAATGTTTCTTGCACGCGCGGTCAGTTGCCCAAGCTGAACGCCGGCTGAATCGCCTCCGGATTGCGAATTGTCTCCCCCTACCGCCTTGTTTAGTCTGCCGGCTCATTTTCATTGAGCGGGTAGAGAACGATGGCAGTTGGACAGAAAAGCAGGGCCGCGGCGCTGCTGCTGGGGATGGTGGCGAGCCTGGGCCTCGGCGGTTGCATGGGGCAGATGGGGATCTCCGCCATGTTGACCAAGGGCAACCTCAGCGCGGTGGACAACCGCTACGGTCGCGCCGGCGTCTTCATGCTGCTCTCCCCCGTCTATGCCGTGGCGGCGACGGCGGACTTGTTCGTGTTCAACACCATCGAGTTCTGGTCCGGCAAGAACCCCATCACCGGCAAGGCACCGGCGCTGGTGGATCAGAAGGCCGATACGGTGATCAAGGTCAACCAGCACCTGGACCCGGCCCTCAACAAGGTGCCGCTCGCCATGCTGCCGCAAGGGGTTCGCGAGGTGGAGATCCATTATCCGGATGAGCACAGCGCCCAGATGGAGATCCACTACCTCGACGGCCGCAACAGCATGATGCGCGGTGAGAAGCGGGGCAAGCAGCTGGATATCTATCTCGATGGCAAGCTGGTCTCGACCCTGACCGAGCAGCAGCTGGCCGAGCTGAGCCGGGAGCAGCGTGGTTTCGCCTGATCCCCGCCTGGCCTTGAATTGACGGGTTGAGTGATCACCCTGTCAGCTGACGAAGCCCCGCCCTGGCGGGGCTTCTTCTATTTGCGGGCCGAGGACTTGCCGTAGGGCTGCAGCACCAGCCCGAGCAGGCGGCTCAGCTGGGTGAGCTGCTCGGTGAGCTGCACGTTGAGCCACAAATAGCCGCTGACGGTGGCATCGCCCTCGGTGCTGAGCCGTACCTGGGCGCGAACCCGGGTCGCCGCCTCGTGCAGGTTGGCGAGGGCGCGTTCGGCCTCCTGCTGATCGCCGCTCTTGAGCATGAGGGCGAGCTGGGTGATCAGCGCCTCGGTCGCCTGCTGGCAGGCCCGCAACTCCGGGGTGCTCTGCATCAGGAAGTGGCTTTGGCGATCGTTCCAATAGGTGCTCGCCAACATCTCCAGGGTACAGAGGGTGTTGCGCATCGTGGTCTGGATGGCCTCGAACAGGGGGGCGTTGAGGCGGGTCTCCTTGACGGCGGGGGCTAGCAGGGGGCGCAGGCTGACCATCTTGGCGAGCAGGTGAGCGTGATTGCGGGTCAGCTTGGGGCGCTCGAGCACATTGGGGGAGAGGTGAGTGTGATAGAGGCGATGGGCCATCAGCAGGGTGTCGTGCATCTGCAATCGCCAGTGGGTGTAGGCCCGCTGGGGGTAGATGCTGCAGAACATCAGCGCCAGCAAGGAACCCAGGATCACGTCGCCGCTGCGCCACAGCGCCGTCTCTATGTCCCCCGGCGCCCCCCCCATGATGACGCCCAGAGTGATGCCGATGAGCAATCCCACATAGGGATGCTTGCCGAGGGCCAGGTAGCCGCACAGGAACATGATGGCGCAGCTCCAGACAAGCATCAGCGGCAGGGAGTAGAGCTCAAGATAGAGCGCCACCACGCCGCAGGCCGCACCGAAGATGGTGCCGACCACCCGTTGCAGGGCCCGTGACAGCACGTTGCCCCAGAACGAGATGGGCCCCATCACCACCACCAGGGTGATGAGCGGCCAGGTGCTCTCCGGCAGCTTGAGCTCCCGGGTCAGCAGGAAGGTGAGGGTGAAGGCCAGGGCGATGCGCAGGCCATGCACCAGGCGATAGCGGCCATAGATCAGCAGATCGAATCGGGAGAGGGGAGCATTCAGGCGCAAGGGATCGTCTCATCTCGGGTGAATAGGGTATGTGCCCGCCGCAGGGGCCCTGTCAGTCCGGCAGCAGGCGGATCCAGACTCGCTCGCCTGGGGCCATGGCCCGCCCGCAGGCTGGCCGCTCGATCAGGCAGTTGGCTTGCTGCGAGGTTGAGGAGATAAGAGCATGTGTCGGGCGCACCCGCAAGATGCCGTTGGCATCCTGCTCGAGATGGCCGGGCAGCACAAGGTCGTCCCCCTTCAGGCCCGGTGTTGCCATCGGTATGGCCGCCGGTATTGCCACCAAGGCACGGGCGATCAGGCGCAGGGGCTGGCGCTCCGCCGACCCCACGGCGGGTTGTGATGGTCGCTCATCTTGGGCGGCGCTGCGTTCGGCCAGCCAGTGGCAGATGAAGTCGGCGATGGCGTCCAGCGCCTCGAAGTCGAAGCAGGGCAGGGTGCTGCGCTGGGGGCTGTCGCTTATCAGGGCCATCACATCCGGGTCATCCGAGAACAGCAGGGGCCGGCCGATGGCGCCGCGATGCAGCTCTATCTTGGGAAAATGTTCGTGCTTGAAGCCCTCGATCAGCAGCAGATCGAGGCGCTCCCAGTCGAAGCCAGCCAACAGATCGGCGAAGGGCGTCTCGCCGTCCGGGGTCTCGACGATACGCGCGTGGCGCAGGCTGGAGGCTGCCATCACCTGGCCGGCGCCGGCCTTGCGCAGGCGATGGCTGTCCTTGCCCGGCTGATCGATGTCGAACTGGTGGTGGGTGTGCTTGAGCACCCCGAGCCGCAGGCCGCGCCGATTGAGCAGGGGGATGAGCCGCTCCAGCAGGGTGGTCTTGCCGGTGCCGCTCCAGGCGACGAAGCCGAGCAGGGGAAGATGGAGGGTCATCAGGCTTGCTCCCTTGCCGCGCCGTTGCCGTCAGCCAGCAGCCGTGCCTCGTAGTCGGCGAGCTCGCTCGGGCTATTGAGATTGATGAAGGCATCCGGCTGGTCGGCAACGCTCACCACCGCCATCCGGTGGCGGGCAAACCAGGCGGCTGTCTTGCGCTCCCCCTCTGCCAGCGCCTGTTGCAGCGAGGGGAGCAAGGATTTGTGCAGCAGGGCGACCACGGGCTGCAGGTGACTGCCGTCGTGGGCCACTACCAGCTCGGACGTCGGTTGCTCGTTCAGGGCGCTGCGAAAGCGGGCCATCAGATCCCGTGGCAAACCGGGGCCGTCGCAGGGCACGAACAGCACCCAGTCATGGCGGGCGGCACTGAGCCCGGCCTGCATGCCGGCGAGCGGCCCGAGGAAGCCGGCATTGTCGTCACCGACCACGGGGGCGAGCGCCCGGTAGCGGGCCTGGTTGCGGTTGGCGTTGATCAGCACCTCGTCCACCTGGTGACGCAGTCGCTCGAGTACGTGTTCGACGAGGGGCCTGCCCGCCAGGGGCACCCAGCCCTTGTCGTCGCCTCCCATGCGGGTGGCGCGGCCACCGGCCAGGATCACGGCACTGACGGGAAAGGCGGGGGACTGGGGATCGCGGATGCTCATGGTGCTCCATAGGGTCGAGAGGGGGGGGCAGTGCGTTCATCCATCCAGACAGGGATTGAGCCCTGCGGAGGCGTTCGCTGCACCGACAATCCACCGATCTTGCGCCAAGAGTGGCGTCGGAGCAACCCGATGTCTGCCCCATGCCGAGTGCTTTGGCCGCAGGGTATGCCCAAGCTCACAAAACCGAATCCCCAAACGTCATATGATCCCCTGCAATCTGAGTCTTGCTCTCCTGCCTAATGGCAACTTCATGTAAATCAAAGAGAATGACTATGGCTACCGGACAATATCTGCTGTGGAAAGACGCACAGGGAGAGGATTTTCGCCCCGTTGCACTGACAGGCACCGATCTGCTCAACGATCGCAATCTCAACAAGGGCACCGCCTTCACCGAACAGGAGCGGGCCGATTTCGAGCTCGATGGCCTGCTGCCGCCCCAGGTGCAGACCTTCGAAGCCCAGCTGGAGCGGGTCTATCAGGGTTTCCTGAGCGCCTGCAGCGACATCGAGAAGTACCAGAACCTGCGGGCCTTGCAGGATCGCAACGAGACCCTGTTCTACGCCCTGCTGTCGCGCCACGTGGAGGAGATGACCCCCTACATCTATACCCCGACCGTGGGCAAGGCCTGTCAGGAGTTCAGCCACCGCTTCCAGAAGCCGCGCGGTCTCTACATCACCCCGAAGAACGTCGATGACATGGGCTCCCTCGCCCGCCACATGGACGCCAAGGCGGTGCGCATCATAGTGGTCACCGACAGCCAGGGGATCCTCGGCATCGGGGATCAGGGGGTGGGGGGCATGGGCATCCCCATCGGCAAGCTCTCCCTCTATACCCTGGGGGCCGGGATCCATCCCGCCTGCTGTCTGCCCATAGCGCTGGATGTGGGCACCGACAACCAGGCGCTGCTGGACGACCCCATGTACCTGGGTCAGCCCCACAGGCGTATTCGCGGCAAGGAGTACGACGACTTCATCGACAAGTTCGTGGCCGGGGTCAAGCGCCACTTCCCCAACGCCGTCTTGCAGTGGGAGGACTTCAGCAAGTCCAACGCCTTCAACAATCTCTCCCGCTACCAGCAGACGCTGCCCTCGTTCAACGACGACATCCAGGGTACAGGGGCCGTGGTGCTGGCGGGCATCATAGGGGCGGTCAAGTCCAAGGGCGAGACCCTGGGCCAGCAGCACTACCTGGTCTATGGCGCCGGGGCTGGCGGGGTCGGGGTGGCGGATCAGATCTGCGCCGGGATGATCCGCGAGGGGCTGGACCCGCAGGCGGCGCGGGATCGCATCTACATCCTGGATACCCAGGGGCTGGTGTGCGACAACCGCGAGGGGCTGGATGAATACAAGCGCCGCTACGCCAAGCCGGGCCTGCTGCTGGCCCAATGGGATCTGCAGGGCAAGGCGGGGCTGACCGAGGTGCTGCGCCACGTGCCCATCAGCGTGCTGCTCGGCACCAGCGGCGCCGGTGGCGCCTTCCAGGAGGAGCACATCCAGCTGATGCTGGCCCACTGCGAGCGCCCCATGGTGTTCCCCCTCTCCAACCCCACCGCCAACTGCGAGGCGCTGCCGGAGGACATCTTCCGCTGGAGCCAGGGCCGCGCCATAGTCGCCACCGGCAGCCCGTTCAAGGACGTGCACCATGAGGGCCAGACGTTCAGAATCGGGCAGGGCAACAACGTCTTCATCTTCCCGGGGGTGGGGCTGGCCGCCATCGTCAGCCAGCTTCGCGAGATAAGCCCGGAGATCTTCACCACAGCCGCCTTCGCCCTGGCCGAATGCGTGGATGAGGCGGATCTGGCCCGGGGCACCGTCTACCCGCGGATCAGCGAGCTGCGCAGCATCTCGGTACACGTGGCGACCGCCGTGCTCAAGGACATAGTGCGCCGCGACCCCTCACACCCGCTGATTGGCCAGGATCTGCAGCAACACATCCTGAGCCACATGTGGGAGCCTGTCTATCTGCCCTACCGCAGGGTCTGAGGAGAGCGCCGGGCCTGATGGCCGCGCGGATAAAATGAAAGAGGGTGGCCCTGGCCACCCTCTTTTTTGTCGGCAGACCGGCATCAGCCGATGCGTTCGATCCGCGCCATGTAGAAACCGTCGAAGCCGGTCTCGGCCGGGCTGACGGTATGGTCGTCACGCAGCCGGTAGTTGTCGTTGGCGGCCAGGAACTTGTCCACCTGCTGGCGGTTCTCCTGGGGCAGGATGGAGCAGGTTGCATAGACCAGCAGGCCACCGACCTTCACCATCTGGCTGTAGCGCTGCAGGATCTCCTCTTGCAGGGCGACCAGCACCGGCAGCCGCTCGGCGGTATCGCGCCACTTGGCATCCGGATTGCGCTTGAGCACGCCGAGGCCGGAGCAGGGCACGTCCAGCAGCACCCGATCGGCGGTGCCTTTCAGGCGCTTGACGGTCTTGCTGCTCTCGATGACGCGAGTCTCCACGTTGTGGGCACCGGCACGGCGCGCACGCTGCTTGAGGCTCTCCAGCTTCCACTCTTCTATGTCCATGGCCAGCAGGCGGCCCTTGCCGCTCATCAGGGCGGCGATGTGCAGGGTCTTGCCACCGGCACCGGCGCAGGCATCGATGACGCGCATGCCGGGGCTGACTTCCAACGCGGCGGCGACCAGCTGGGAGCCCGCATCCTGCTGCTCGAACCAGCCATCGGCAAAGGCCTTGGTGCGGAACAGGGCGGCATCGGAGGTGACCTGCAGGGCGGTGGCGACCCCCTCGACCGGAATGGTGGAGACATGCTCCTTGGCCAGCACGGCCTGCAGCTCTTCCCGGGTGCCCTTGAGGGTGTTGACCCTCAGGTAGCGCTTGGGCATCCAGGCCAGGGCGGCCCGCTCGGCAGGCCAGGCCTCGCCCAGCTGCTCGCTGCCCAGCTGCTCCAGCCAGCTCGGGCAACCATCCATCAGCACCGGGTTCTTCTTGGCCTCGGTGAGACGGCGGCGGAAGGCCTCTTCATTGAAGCGATCCAGGCTGGGGTGGTTAGACTGAGTTATCTTGTGGAAGGCGTGCCAGCTGTGCAGCAGCGGCCAGACGTTCTTGGCGGCCTGACGCACCTGAATGCCGGTGAGGAAGCAGTAGAGGCTGAGGCGGCGCAGCAGATCGCCGGTGACCAGGGCAATCCTTGCCTGTTCTTGCGGTTTGAGTTCGATGCCGGAGAAGTGACGGGCATAGGCTCTGTCCAGGGTGAGACCCTGAGCCAATACATCGTCAACGATGGCAACGACCAGATCCCCGGAACGGGGCAACAGTGGGGACTTGAGCATGAGATTAACCTTGGCCAAAAAAGGATGAACCGGCCCCGTTGCACAGGGGGTTCTGAAACGGACAAATCCGCGCAATGATAGGGGTTAGACCGCGTTGGCGCAACCGTCCCCATACGGGGAATGTACAGCGGATGGCGCTGGACTTATCGGCGCGGCGGGAAAATGATGCCGGGGCAGTTCGGGCGAACGCATTCAAAAAAGGAATTAAAAAAGATGCAGGTGATGAAATTTTCCCCGCTGGCCCTGATGGTGGCCGGCCTGATGGCCTCCAGCAGCCTTGCCGCCAAGGAGTGGAGCACGGTCGCGGCGCGTGCCACCGCCGCCGATGGCTACGAGGTGCGAGCCAGCCAATACAGAGTTGCCACCGTGCCTGCCGATTATTTCGCCGGCTTGTTGGCGGGGGAATCGCGGCTGACCCTGCCCTTGCCGGACGGCGATGAGGTGACTTTCAGCCTGCAACCCTATGATCTGTTGCCTGCGGATCTGGCCGCCAAGTACCCCGACATCCGGGCCTTCAAGGGGCATAATACGGCATCGCCGGTGGAGACGGGGCGTTTCGATCTGGGGCCGCAGGGCTTCCACGCCATGTTCAGCCATCAGGGCAAGATGGTGTTCGTCGATCCACTGCGCAATGGGGAAGGCTACGCCATCTATTACCAGCAGGACGCCCACAGCCGGCTGGAAGAGGAGGCGGACAGCGTCATAGGTAGCCAGGCCAGGACGCTGGCGCGGCAGGTGCTGGTGGATGGCAACGAGCGCAAGCGCTACGTCATCGCCATCTCGGCGGCAGGGGAGTACACCCAGTACCACGGCGGCACAGTGGTTGGGGGGCTGGGGGCCATCGCTACCCTGCTCAACCGGGTCAACGAGGTGTATCAGCGTGACGTCGCCGCCGAGTTCCAGCTCGCCAGCGGCAACGACACCATTATCTATACGGATACTGCTGCCGACCCCTTCCAGAACGATGACAACGACATCGATATCAACGTCCTCGTGCAGCAGCGGGCCCAGACCCAGGCCGGCCCCAAGCTCGGCCCCTTCGACATCGGCCACGTGGTCAACACCGGGGGCGGTGGCTTGGCACAGCTCGACTCGCTCTGCGGGGGCAGTGAGAAATCGGCCGGCATGACGGGCTCCCCCAACCCGGTGGGGGATGCCTTCTTCATCGACTATGTGGCCCACGAGATCGGTCACCAGTTTGGCGCCGAGCACACCTTCAACGGCACCACCGGCAGTTGTGGTGGCGGCAACCGTTCCCCCGGCCAGGCCTGGGAGCCGGGCAGCGGCAGCTCCATCATGGCTTATGCCGGGATCTGCGGGGCCGAGAACCTGCAGCCCAACAGCCTGCCCTATTTCCACAGCAAGTCCATTGAGCAGATGCGGGCCCGCATGGCGGCCGTGCCGAGCTGCGGCACCCGCCTGAGCCTGGTCAACAACGCCCCTCAGGCCGCCGCCGGCAGCGACTATGTGATCCCGGCCAATACCCCCTTCGTGCTCAAGGGCGCCGGGGCCGATCTGGACCAGGATCCCCTGAGTTACACCTGGGAGCAGATCGATCTGGGCACCGAGTCCTTCAGTCCGGCCAGCATGGTCGACGATGGCTTCCGCCCGCTGTTCCGTTTCGTGGCGCCGACGGCGGTGCCGGAACGTGTGCTGCCAAGCCTGCCCTCCCTGCTCTCCAATACTCTGGCGAAGGGGGAGGCCTGGCCCACCACCAACCGGGATCTCAACTTCCGTCTCACGGTGCGCGATGGCAAGGGCGGGGTTGTCAGCGATGACATGAAAATCCAGGTGATCGATACCGGCAAGGCGTTCGGCCTGACCAGCCCGCTCATCACGCCCCTGGCGGCGGGTCACAACCAGAGCATCGGCTGGGAAGTGGCGGGCACCAACGCGGATCCCATCAACTGCAGCAAGGTGGACTTGGCCATGACCCGGGACGAGGGGGTGAGCTGGATCCCGCTCGCCAGCGGCCAGCCCAATTCTGGCTCGGCCAGCGTCACCATTCCGGCCGGTAACGACGGCACCGCCAGATTGAGGGTCGCCTGCAGCGACAATATCTTCTTCGCCATCAGCCCGCTCAAGCTGTCGGTGACCCAGCGGGTGGAAGAGGGCGGTGGTGGTGGCGGTGGCTCCCTCGGGTTCGGGACCCTGGCATTGGCCCTGCTGGGCTGGGTGCGGAGGCGGGCATGAGGCTCGGCTACGCCCTGTCGCTGGTGCTGCTCGCGGGTTGTCAGGCCGATGCCGGCACCCTGGAGCAGGCGCTCGACGACAGCCTCGCCAGGCAGGATTACCGGCTGATCGTGCGGGCGGGGCGCGGGGAGGTGGCCCCCGGTATCCCGGCAGAGGCGCAGGCTGATGCCAAGGCTCGCTGCGGCGTGCGCTACCTCGATGGGCTGGGCGATGTCATCCGGCCCGAGCAGAAAGAGGAGCACGCCAAACTCAGCGCCTACGCCGCCGAGTACAACCAGCGGATGCTGGCGCACTGCCCCGGGGGGGCGCCGCTGGAGAAATAAGCCCGCCCTCGAGGTGACCACGATGAAGGGAGGCCAGAGCCTCCCTTCATTCATTTTCGGGTCCCCTGTTTTGCGGGCATTCGGGCTTGTACCCCCGGCGTGCTCGTCGCACAATGCCTGCATGCGTAGCCGCGCTGGCGGCAAAGAGAGAAGGAAAATCAAGATGATGGATGTAGCCGATCTGCGCCGTGAGTACACCAGGGGCGGATTGCACCGGGCCGATCTGCCGGCCCAACCCCTCGAGCTGTTCGAGAAATGGCTGGCCCAGGCCTGCGAGGCCAAGTTGACCGATCCCACCGCCATGGTGGTGGCGACCGTGGACGCCGATGGCCAGCCCTGGCAGCGCACCGTGTTGCTCAAGCACTACGACGCCCTGGGTATGGTGTTTTACACCAACATGGGCAGCCGCAAGGCGGGCCAGCTCGAGGGCAACCCCCGCATCAGCCTGCACTTCCCCTGGCACACCCTGGACCGGCAGGTGCATGTCACCGGTCGGGTGGAGAAGCTCGGCACCCTGGAGGTGATGAAGTACTTCCACAGCCGCCCCAAAGACAGCCAGATCGCGGCCTGGGTTTCCCAGCAGTCGTCCCGCATCTCGGCGCGCGGCGTGCTGGAGGCCAAGTTCCTCGAGCTCAAGCAGAAGTTTGCCAAGGGCGAGGTGCCGCTGCCGAGCTTCTGGGGCGGCTATCGCGTCGTCATCGACACCGTGGAGTTCTGGCAGGGGGGCGCGCATCGCCTGCACGATCGTTTCTATTACAGCCGGGAAGGGGAAGGCTGGCACATAGAGCGACTGGCGCCCTGATGAACATCGCCCGGCTCAAGAACTTCACCGAGATAGTGAAGAACAACTTCAATATCTCGGCGACGGCGGAGAAGCTCTACACCTCCCAGCCGACCCTCAGCAAGCAGATGAAGATGCTGGAAGACGAACTGGGGCTGGCGCTGTTCACCCGCAAGGGCAAGAACCTGGTGGGTCTGACCTCCATGGGGGTGCAGGTGATGGAGCTGGCCAAGGGGGTGGTAGCCCAGGTGGATCAGATAGGTCAGCTGTCGGTACGCGAGCAGCTTGCCACCAGTGGGGTGTTGCGCATCGCCACCACCCACACCATGGCGCGCTACAAGCTGCCGGCGGCGATCACCGCCTTCTCCCGCCGCTATCCCGAAGTCACCCTCCACCTGCATCAGGGAGCCCCAGCCCAGCTCGCGCAGATGGTGCAAAACGGGGACGTGGAGATGGCCATCGCTACCGAGTCCATGCACCTGTTCGACGAGCTGGCCGCCGTGCCTTGTTACCGCTGGGGGCGCAGCGTGGTGGTGCCCCACGGTCATCCGCTACTCGCGTGCCAGCCGCTCTCCATGGCGGATCTGGCCCGCTATCCCCTCATCACCTATGTGTTCGGCTTCACCGGCCGCTCCAAGATGGACAAGGCGTTCGGCCGCCATGGCCTCAGCCCTCGCATCGTGCTGACGGCGACCGACACCGACATCATCAAGCACTATGTGCGCCTCGGCATGGGGGTGGGGGTGATCGCTACCTCGGCCTTTGACGAGGGGGACAAGGGAAGCCTGGTCTGTCTCAACATCGACCACCTGATCGCCTCGAGCGTGGCCCATGTCTGCCTGCGCAGGCATGCCCATCTGCGGGACTACATGTATGATTTCATTCACCTCTTCGCCCCCCACGTGAGCCGGGAGACGGTACAGCTCTCCCTCCTCAACCAGCCGCAGGCGACCAATCCGGCGACCCTGCCCTGGCTGTGAGAGAGACGCTCATGCGGTGGATAAAACCACTGCCCAGAATAAAAAAATAGAGGCCATTGGCCTCTCTTTTCGTTAGGTGGCAGGGTTTTACTCTGCCTGGGTCGCCATATTGAAGACGATCCAGATACCGATCAGCGGGCGTCGTCATTCAGCTAGTCGAGGGCTTGGTGCGGATTGCGTCTAATCTCCCTGGCTTGGCCGACGTCTGCTGTCGAGGGCGGTATTTAATCCGCCAGGGTCGCCAGATTGACAAATATCTGGGCGCCGATGAGCAGGCAGTCGTCGTCCAGGTAGTAGGGGTTGGCGTGCAGGTAGTTGCAGATCCCCTTGGCCTGGCAGCCGCTGCCGAGGAAGAACATGGCGCCCTTGCGGTCCGGGGTGGCGTTGATCATGTAGCTGAAGTCCTCGCTGCCGGTCATGGGCTGGCCCTGAGCATTGATGCCCTCGGCGGGCAGCACGCTGGCAGCCGCCTGTTGCAGCCGAGCGCAGGCGGCGCCGTGGTTCTCCACCGCCGGGTAGCCGGCGTAGCTCATGCTGGTCTTGAAGCCGCGCAGCTCGCTCTGGGCGACCATGTCCTTGAAGCTGTTTTTCAGGATCTGATCGGTCTCGGCGTCCATGGCACGGATGGTGCCACGGGCCTGCACGTGATCGGCCACCGCATTGGGGATGGTGCCGCCGTTGATCATGCCGCAGCCAAACACCGCCGGGCTGAACGGACTGGTGCGCTTGGCGACGATGTAGTCCATGTCCTCTATGATGCGCACCGCCTCGCGGATGGCGTCCAGCCCCTTGTGGGGGGTCGAGCCGTGGGCGGAGATGCCGTGCACCTCCAGGGTCCAGGCTGAGCCCCAGGAGGACATGACGCCGCGGTTGAACTTGATGGTCCCCGTCTCCATGGCGCCGTCGTTGTGCAGGGCGTAGACCTCGTCCACCCCCTCCATGCAGCCGAGCTCCACCAGCTTGCCGGCGCCCGGTACCCGCATGTCCTCCTCGGCCATCTGGAAGATGATGCGCACATTGTATTGCAGCCGCTCCCTGTGCTGGGCCAGGAACCGGGCTGTGGTGAGGGCGATCGCCATGTGGGAGTCGTGGCCGCAGTTGTGGGCCATCCCCTCGTGGGTGGACTTGAACGCCACCTCGCTCATGTCGTGCATCTCCAGGCCGTCCATGTCGGCCCGAAAGGCGATGGTGGGCAGGCTGGGGTCGACGTTCAGGTCGCCATGAAAACCGGTGAAGCCGGGGTAGTCGGTGATCTTGTAGCCGAACTCTTCCATCAGGGCGCGGCAGTAGGCCGAGGTCTTGAACTCGGCCCCCGAGTATTCCGGGATGCGGTGCAGGTGGTGGCGCACCTCCCGGCTGAAGTCACGCAGGGCGAGCAGATCCGGTTCGATGTGGTAGTGGTGCATCAGATGATCCCTTGAATGGAGAAGCCGAGTTGGGCAACCAGCGAGGCGCCGAAGAAGCAACAGGTGGAGACGATCATGAAGATGAGGATCACCTTCCAGGACATCTTCTTGAGCTCCTCGAGCTGACCGCCCACGGAGAGGCCGGCGAAGGCCAGCAGCGGCACGCAGCAGGAGAGGAAGGAGATCTTCGCCACCGCGTCGATGAAGAGGCCGCGCACCGGGGTCTGTGGCAGGCAGATAAGGATGCCGATGATGGTGGCATAGGCAAAGGCCGGCAGGGAGGAGGGCAGGTAGCGCTTGGCCACCAGGGAGGCGAACACCACCAGGGACATGGCGATGAAGCTGTCACCCATCAGCCAGAGCGGGGTGCCGGTGGTCAGGGTCTGGGTAAACATGGCCAGCAGGATCGCCAGAAAGACGAACCGCATATCCATCACGATGCTTTTCATGCTTTCTCTCCTTTGTCAGTCAGGGCATAGATCTTTTCGGCGAGGGGCAGCCCCAGGTAGGTGAGGGAGAGGGCACCCAGCGCCGACGAGAGCAGATTCGAGGCGGCGGCGATACTCAGCACCTGCTGGGCCATCGCCTCGTCGAGGCCGTTGATGAGGGCGCCGGAGGCGGCACTCAGCATGGAGCCGGAGCCGACGCCAGAGCCGGCGGCCAGGGCCAGCGGATGCAGCCCGGTGAGCGGCGCTATGCTGCCGAGCACGCTGAACCAGAGAGTGCCGATGACGGAGCCGCACAGGTAGATGGCGAGCACGCCTATGTACTCCTGGGAGCCGGTGCCGAATTTGCCCTGGATCACCGCGACCGATGGCTCACGGCTGATGGAGGAGCAGGCCCCGATGGCGCGGCGACCGAAGCCGAACTTCACCGCCAGCGGGATGGCGATGAGGATGGGCAGCAGGTTGCCTATCTCCTGCAGGAACAGCGGCACCCCGACGCTCAGGATCATTTTCAGGTTGGGAATGATCATGCCGGCGTACTGGGTACCCAGGATCAGCAGGCTGAAGCCCACCATCTTGCCGCAGAAGCCCTCTTCCTTGTCGCTGAAGAGGCGCTTCCAGCCCGGGATACGATCCTTGACGGGCTTGGCGGAGACGATCATGCCGATGATGACGGCGAACAGCATGGGCAATATGGGGATGATGGCGATGCCTATCCTGATCTCCTGTTTCCCGATCAGGTATTGGGCCACGAAGATCAGCAGGGCGGTCGCCAGGGTACTGACTAACACCGTTTTGAAGGGGTTGGATTGCTGCATAGTGTGTTCTCTTGTTATGCGTTGTCATTCATGACCGGCGCTGGCCGGTGCACGATGGGGGCATGATAGGAAGGGCGGGACCCCATTAATGTGACGTTCATCAAGCCTGGCATATGGCATTTTTTCATGGGGTATGCCGTTTAACCGTGTTAAACATGGGGGTTAACAGTGAATTATCAGCAGCTTGTGCTGCCTGTTTGAAAGGATGTCCCGACGGTGGAGGATGGCGCGCCGCCTGGGACCAGGATCTGGTTCGCGTGACGGCAGGTCATCGCCGGTGCGCGGCTCACAGGGGGAGTGATGGAGTTGTTGATCGAGGGGGGGCTCTGGCAACCCCACTGGCAGGGCGCGCTGCAGGCGTGGCGAGGGCAGGGGCACCGCTGGCAACTGCTGCAGAGCAAGCGGGCCGCGCACTATCCCGAGGGGGAGGCGGCCCCCTGGGCCGCTTGCCCACCCGACGGAACCCTCTCGGCCAGCGCCTTGCTCGCCGCCTGGCTGGACGGGGACGAGGCGCCCTGCATGGGGGCGGATCCAAGCCAGCGGATCCTCATCAGCGCCTCATCCGCCCTGCTGATCCTGGCCAAGGAGAGCGGTCTGCTCACCCTGGGCCCCGTGGGGGCGGATCTCGCGCTCAATGCCGGCGACGATCTGGCCGCTGTGCTGAGGCAGCTACTCGCCCGGCGGCTGGTCATCCCCGAGCTGCGTGAGCCTGAAGGCCCCGGTGCCCTGGTGCTGCGGCCATTGCGGCCGGAAGATGAGGCCGACATAGCCCGTTACTGCTCTGACGAGGCGCTGGCCCGCTACACCCTCAATATGCCTCACCCCTATCCACCCGAGGCGGCCCGTGACTGGCTCGCCCTGAGTGGGCGAAAAGCAGCGCTGGGCTTGGGCTGGACCTGGGCCCTGACGCTGGATCCAGCGGATGAGCCGGCCCCCCTGATCGGGGTCATCTCCCTGCACTGGAACGGCGAGCTCGCCTGGTGGGTGGGGCTGCCCTGGCAGAACCGGGGGCTCGCCACCCGGGCGGCGGCCCTGGTCAGGTCATTCGCGTTCGAGGCGGCGAAGTTGCCTGCGCTGACGGCCCGCCATATGCCGGACAACCTCGCCTCAGGCCGGGTGATGGCCAAGCTTGGCATGCACTATGGCGGCCGCAGCACGGGGACGGATCGCTATCCCGGTGAGTTGAGCCACTGGCGGCTGGACCGCAGCCTGGCGCTGCCCGAGCAGGTTCTGGCGAGGTTGGCGCCGCTGCTCGCGGACCCGCAGGTGGCGGTGGTCATACTGCACAGTGCCTGGGCCCGGGGAGAAGACGGCGGCGCGCTGGAGCTGGCCCTGTTTATGGACAATGCCGACCTGGGGAGCGAGCGGGCCAGGATAGCGGGGGTCGAGCTGGTGATCCGGCGTCATCCCTTTGCCTGGCTGGCGCGCCGGGATCCCTGGCAAGAGTCCCACTGTGGCGGCGCCTTGCTCAAGGATCGGGGGGAATCGGGGCTCGATTACCTGCGGCGGCGGCTCGGTGAGCGGCAATAGCGGCCTGTTTTGATTGGATCTGTCGTCCATGCCATTCGTTTTCCTGAGTCCGCCCTCCCATTTTCGAATAAAGGAATTCAAGTCGGGCCCAACTTCTGTGAAATAATGGTCGCCCTGCTGTACGAGGAGTAATGCCCTATGTTGAGAACCGAGCGCCCCGGCGACATGCTGCCAGTCTATGAGCTGGTGAGTGCCGCCTTTGGCCGTAGCGACGAGGCCGAGCTGGTCAATCGCCTGCGCGAGTGCGGCGCCGCCGTGGTCACCATGGTCGAAGAGGAAGAGTACGAGTTCATGGGGCACCTGATGCTGAGCCCGATCACCATTAACGGGCAGGACGGTCCCTGGCTCGGGCTGGCGCCGGTGGCCGTGCATCCCGACTGGCAGGGGCAGGGCATCGGCTCTGATCTGGTGCGAGAGGGGCTCGATACGGCGCTGGAGATGGATTGGAAGGCGGTGGTGGTGCTCGGCGATCCGGCCTACTACGCCCGGTTCGGCTTCCGCCCGGCCAGCGACTTTGGCCTGCACTGCATCTACGAGGTGCCCGCCGACTGCTTCATGGCGATGGAGCTGCAACAGGGTGGCCTCAGCGGCATGCAGGGTGAGGTGCTCTATCACCCCCTGTTTGACGAGATGGAAGAAGAGTAGGGCCAGGGCAATCCGTCCCAACATGCTGATGAGACAATGCCGTTCACTTTCGGGTGAACGGCATTGTCCTGTATGGCGGCCCGATATCGGCACGGCGCCGTTTCAGGCGCCCGGGCTGGTACATCACGGGTGCGGCCGTTGCTCCTGATGGCCACCCTGCATGTGGGTAGCCGACGAGCTCGGTTATTGAGCCAGGGATTTCAGTTGCAGCTTGTCCGGCGGATTGTTCCAGTCGATGGGGCCGTGGGTGAAACGGTATTGCAGCCTGGGCAGGCTCAGCTCCAGCCACTCTTCCCGGAAGTAGGCATAGCCCTGATCCCAGTCCGGATCCTTGGCCCAGCCGGTCTGCAAGAAATAGAGCCGGGTACCCTGACCCTCCGGCACGAAGCGCAGGCTGACCTGGGTCTTTTGCTGGCGGATATGGTGGAACTGGGGAGGGAAATTCCAGCTGAAGCTGAACAAGTCATGGGGCATGACCGCCATCACCCGACAGCCTTCACTGCCACGCTCTCCCAGCGGGGCATCGGGCCTGAAATAGATTTCGAAAGGGCCGTTGGGCTCTGGCACCATCAGGCACTCCGGTGCCAGGAAACTGCACAACCCGCTCTCGGTGGTCCAGGCCCGCCAGACATCATCGATGTGGGCCGGAACCAGAATGCTGCCTTCTATCTGTTTGTTATCCATAAATCAGTGAACCTCAAACCAGTCATGGACGGGGCTCAGGCAGTATAGCCCCTGAGGCGATTAAATTGGCAGTCATCTGTCACAGCATTAGGTATTCAGGAGGGTCTACTTTGCCCATTTGACATGGTGACAGGATCCATCGAAAGTGGGAGTTCATGGTCACGTGAATCAAGGATGCAGGCATGATTAGAAGGATGCGAGAGGCGGATGCACCCGTGCTGGCACAGCTGTTTCTCAAAGGGCGGCGACAGGCTTTTCATTGGGTCGAGCCCTCCCTGTTCTTGTTGAGTGATTTTGCCGAACAGACCCGGGGCGAGCAGATCTGGGTGGCCGAGCAGGGTGGCACCCCCTGTGGTTTCGTCTCAATCTGGGGCGAGGACAGCTTCGTGCACCATCTGTACGTGTCGGCAGACTGGCACGGGCAGGGGGTGGGGCGGGCCTTGCTGGCCGAGGGAACGGCAGGCTTTGCAAAACCGGCATCCCTCAAGGTGGCCACCCGCAACACCACGGCGCTGGCGTTTTATCATCGACTGGGCTGGCAGAATACGGACGAGACGGGCCACTGCGATATCACCGGCCCCTGGCGGACATTGATGCTGGTGGCTGGCGACTAGCCTCCCGGTGCCCTGCAGGGCACGAACACCAACCTTGGTGCCCTGACGGCAGGTTCTGCTGCGGAGACCGTGATAAAAAAAGCCACTTCTTGCGAAGTGGCCTTTCCAAACGTGTTGGGGGAGGCTGAATTAAGCTGGTAAATAATTGATATGATGTGTTTTTATTGATGATTGAAATCGTTTGATGTTACTGCTGGTGCTACCGTTATCAAGGCCGCTTCCTTGAATAGCCATCCCTAATCTAGGCACTTCCCGCTCGCGCCGTGCTTCCCTCCTGACCAAGGCATGTTCAAGAATGCCTGTCAGTCATAGCAGCATTGGCTATCCAGTCCAGAATACCATCCGTACTTGCACACCCAGCTTACGTAGCCAATTAGGTTAAAGTACCCTGCGGGATGACCCCCTGGGGGATAATGGCAGGGAAAAAGCGCATCCCGAGGTGAGCTTAGAATGCGCTGCAATGGACCTCAGTGTCAGGCAGTGCTTTGCCAAGACTCGCCCAACAACAATGCCAGCTCCAAAGAGTGCGCGCTGCTTGCGGTGCTTGGCCAAGATTTGCCTAACAGGTATGCCAGAGCCAAAGACTGTGTGCGATTGAGGCGTGGATCTGAATCGCCCCGGGTTATGTACGATGTCGAACAGAACTTCCCGCAACCCCGTGTTAAACCTTCGTCACCGCGAGCGGATTGCATTGATGCTGCCGGGCGCGCGCTTTTTTCACCCTCAGGGAAGGACCCATCATGAACC
The DNA here is from genome assembly GCF_022549315.1 of Aeromonas sp. MR16. Classification (NCBI taxonomy): domain Bacteria; kingdom Pseudomonadati; phylum Pseudomonadota; class Gammaproteobacteria; order Aeromonadales; family Aeromonadaceae; genus Aeromonas; species Aeromonas sp. MR16. Next base: position 50,577 of record NZ_JAKZFK010000009.1, read on the forward strand.
ACACACTCAGAACCCCTTTGCTCGTAGCCGGTCTGTTGCTGCTGCCGGTAGCTGGCCAAGCTGCCGAGACTTCCTACGGTGCCGATGCCACGACATCGACGACAATGGAATATGTCGAGGATTCGATGATCACCACCCAGATCAAGGCTGAACTGGCCGCCGAGCAGATCTCCAGCCTGGTCAATATCCATGTCGATACCGACCAGGCCGGGGCGGTTGTCCTGAGCGGTGGCGCGGCGGATCAGGCGGCGGTGGACAAGGCCGTCTCGATTGCCGAGGCCGTCGAGGGGGTGACCTCTGTCAAACATGATATCAGGGTCGAGGTCGACCAATAGGCAAGCGCTGCTACCCACAGCTATCTCGTGCAGTAGGCCCGCTGACCGTGGCGCGTCGGCGGGTCCTTTGCTCAGGCGAGTCACTCCATCGATGGTGGCGCGTTGGCGCGTCGCCTGTTCGGGTCACTCAAGCTATCAACAGGCGGGCGGGCCATGATCCTGACTGTGGTAACGCCGGCTGCCATCACCCTGACGACACCGCAGGCGTTGGCGTTATCGGGTGCGTGGACGGCGCGCGGCATTGGCCGGCTCACCGGCGAGCTCGATGCGCTGTCGGCTCCGGCGGGTTCGGCCTGGATCATCGACGCTTCGGGCATCGAGTCCTTCGACATGGTCGGTGCCTGGGTCGTGCAAAAACTGCTGCACCGGCTGCGTGGCGACTCGGCCGGTGTCGAGCTGCGCCAGTTGCGCCCCGAGTTCGCCAGACTGCTCGATGTCCTCGACCAGGATCTGGAAGCCGGCCAACCGCCCACCCCGGCTCCCGCCCCTGTTCTTTCCCATCTCGACAGCCTCGGCCGCGGCACGGCCAGCGCCCTGGCACAAGGCTGCGCCCTGCTCGCCTTCATCGGCGAATGCACGCTTGCCCTGGGCGGCTGGCTGGCTCACCCGACGCGCATTCGCTGGCGTCCCATCCTCTACAACATTCGTAGCGCCGGCTTCGATGCGCTGCCCATAGTCGGCCTGCTCTCCTTCCTGCTCGGCATCGTCGTCGCCTATCAGGGGGCCAATCAGCTGCGCCAATACGGCGCCAACATCTTCGTCGCCGATCTGATCGGCCTCTCGATGCTGCGAGAGTTCGCGCCGCTGATCACCGCCATCATAGTCGCCGGCCGCTCGGGCTCGGCCTACGCGGCGCAGATCGGGACCATGGCGGTGACCGAGGAGATCGATGCCATGCGCACCATCGGCATCCCGCCGCTCGACATGCTGGTCCTGCCCAAGGTGCTTGCCCTGCTGGTCGCGCTCCCGCTGCTCACTATCTTCGCCGACCTGCTCGGCGTCCTGGGTGGCATGCTGATGGCGCGCGTCCAGTTGGCCGTCGGCGCCGCCGAATTCCTCGATCGCTTCGTCAAGACGGTCAGCGTCACTGACCTGATGCTCGGCATCGGCAAGGCGCCGGTCTTTGCCGCCATCATAGTGACCATCGGCTGTTTTCAGGGATTTCGCACCCGGGGCGGGGCAGACAGCGTCGGGCGGCAGACGACGCGCAGCGTCGTCCACGCCATCTTTCTGGTGATCGTGGCCGACGCCCTGTTCTCGGTCGCCTTCAGTGCCCTGGATCTCTGAGATGAACGACCAGACCGGCAGCCTCATCCCGGCCATCGCCATCAGCCAGCTGACGACTCGCTTCGGCGAGCATGTCGTGCATGCCGGGATCGATCTGGTCGTCGGCCGCGGCGAGATCTTCGCACTGATCGGCGGTTCGGGCTCGGGCAAATCGACCCTGCTGCGGGAGATCATCCTGCTCCAGCAACCCGAATCGGGCTCGATCCAGGTGCTCGGTGTCGATCTGGCCAACATCGACGACACCGCAGCGCTCGCCCTGCGCCAGCGCTGGGGCGTCATGTTCCAGAGCGGCGGCCTGTTCGGCTCGCTGACCGCCAGGGAAAACGTTGGCCTGCCGCTGCGCGAGCACACCGCGCTGGTCGACGGGTTGATCGACGAGATCGCCGACTGGAAACTGGCGCTGAGCGGCCTGGAGCCCGCCGCCGGCGCTCAGTATCCGGCCGAGCTGAGCGGCGGCATGATGAAACGCGTCGCACTCGCTCGCGCCCTGGCCCTCGATCCTGAGCTGCTCTTTCTCGACGAGCCGACCGCCGGCCTCGATCCCGAAAGCGCCGGCGAGATCGATCAGCTGATCCGCAAACTGCGCGACCTGTTCGGCCTGACCATAGTCCTCATCACCCACGATCTCGATCTGCTGTGGCAGGTGGCCGACCGTGTCGCCGTGCTCGGCGACGGCAAGGTGCTGGGGGTCGGCTCCATGGCCGAGCTGGCGGAGATAGATCTGCCAGCAATCCGGACATTCTTCGACGGTCCTCGCGGGCGGGCCGCCCAGCAACAGAGCGGGGCCATATGATGGAAACGAAAGTCAATTACACCCTGGTCGGCAGCTTCGTCGTCATCCTCGGCGCCATGCTGATCGCCGTCATACTCTGGCTTGCCTCGGGCGGCGCCTTCCAGAAGACATACGATCTCTATCTCGCGATCTCGGAGGAGTCGGTCGCCGGCCTCAACCTCGATGCGCCGGTCAAATACAATGGCGTCGATGTCGGCAAGGTGCGGCAGATCCAGCTCGACCCGACCAATCCCGAGTGGGTCAATCTGCTCTTCGCCCTCGATCACGGCACGCCGATCAAGCAGGACACAGTGGCCGTCCTCAAGACGCAGGGGCTGACCGGCATCGCCTACGTCGAATTGAGCGGCGGCGCCGACGATCAGCCCCTGTTGCAGGCTACCGCCGGTTACGCCTATCCGGTGATCCGCACCAAGCCCTCGCTCGCCGCGCGCCTCGAGAACGTCCTGACCAACGTGCTGGCCAAACTGGACAGCACCTCGAACAACCTCAATACCTTACTCGGTCCGGAAAACCAGGCGGCCTTCAAGAGCACCCTGGCCGACCTCGCCCAGGTGGCGCACACCCTGGCCGCCCGCACCGAGAGCATCGATGCCGGCCTCATCGATGCCGCCCAGACGATGAAAAATAGCGCGCGCGCGAGCTCCGAACTCGAGCCGCTGATCGCGCGTATCGGCCGAGCGGCCGACGCCGTCGATAAAATGGGCACTGAACTCGCCGGCACCAGCGCCAGCGCTGGCAAGACCATCAACGCGGTCGGTAGCGACATCAACCGCTTCACGGCGGAAAGCCTGCCCCAGCTGGAACGCCTGCTCGGCGAACTCAGCGTGCTGAGCAGCTCGCTGCGTCGTCTTAGCGAACAGACCGAGCGCAATCCCTCGGGGCTGCTGTTTGGCCGCACACCTGTGCCGGATGGCCCTGGAGAATCATCCGAAAGGAGCCCAAAGCCATGATCCGCCAAGTGCAATTCCCCCTGTCCCGGCTCGCCGTCGCCGCCCTGTTGCTGGCCCTGCTCGGCGCCTGCAGCATGCTGGGCGGGACCGAGGAGCCACCACCGGCCTTCTATTCGCTTTCCGGCGTCGGGCCTGTCCCACCGGTGACCGCCTCGCCGGCGGTCCGATCGAACAGGGCGCCGACGCTTGTCGTCAATCCGCCGCGTGCAGCGCCCGGTTTCGACAGCCAACACATCATCTACGTCCGCGAGCCCTACCGGCTGGCGTATTTTGCGCACAGTGAATGGATCGATACGCCGGCCAGGATGATAGCCCCGCGCATCGTCGCCGCGCTCGAAGGCACCGGTGCCTTCCACGCCGTCGTCCTGGCCCCCAGCGTTGCAGCTAGTTCCCTGCGCCTCGATGTCGACATCATCCGCTTGCAGCATGAGTTCGACCATTCGCCCAGCCGTGCCCGCTTCACCCTGCGTGCCTACTTGGTCGATAGCGACAGCCGCCAGGTGCTGGCCTGGCGCGAATTCGACGAAGCGGTGGTGGCGGTCGAGGATAATCCCTACGGCGGTGTGATGGCGGCCAATAGCGCCGTACAGCAGGTCTTGCAGCGTCTGGCCAATTTTTGTGCCGACGCGGCGGGCAACTGGCAGCCGGCGCCAGAGACGAGCCAGCAGACCGGAGAGGCACCAAAGCGCGGCAAGAGTAAAGGCAGGCAAGAGAAGAGGACTTCACAGGGATAGATGGGCTCGATGACGGCCAGCATCCTGGGCCAGGGGAGCCATTGCTCCAGTCGAGACAGGAGTATTTCTTTGCGGGTCTGGCGGCGTTTGCCGTTGAACTCGCCGTTAGCAAAAGTCAGTTGATGACTCACGCTGGTTCTCGTTCATGGTACCAAGAGGATATTGTGACCTCATGGGAGGGACTTTTTCGAGCCTCTTCCTGACTCGGTAGAAAAACGTATCCCCGGTCTGTGTGGTGGCGAACAGACCCGGTCGGTGGACTCGTTGCACTATCACCATGAAATGGGTCGTGTATATCACCCCATATGCAACGCTTAGGCGAAGGAAATGACCATGGGAACCATTCTACTGATCGTGCTTGTTCTGCTATTGATCGGTGCTATTCCAAGCTGGCCGCACAGCCGGAGCTGGGGTTACACCCCTAGCGGCCTCATCGGACTGGTGCTGATCATCATGCTTATCCTTGTTCTGCTCGGCAAAATCTAGGCAACCTAATCCAGGCAACCTGGCACCGGAGAAATAAACAGATGAAACACAGCAACACTATTCTCGCCATCTCGCTGCTGCTCGCGTTCGGGATGAGCGGATGTGACAAACCGGGGACGGCCGAACAGGCCGGCAAGAAAATAGACGACGCGGTCAGCGATACCGGCAAGAAAGTCGACGAAACCGTTGACGAATATGAAGGCAAGATATCGGAACAAAGCGCCAAAAACGCCCAATCCTGGGATGACACCGAAGTGACCGCCAGGGTCAAAACCGGGCTCCTCGGCGAACCCGGTCTGAAATCGATGAAGATCAGTGTCGACACCGTCGGCGGTGTGGTCACGTTGACCGGTACGGTCGACTCACAAGCCAACAGCGAAAAGGCCAATGCGTTAGCGATGGCGGTAGACGGCGTCGAGAATGTCGTTAACAAGCTGGTGGTCACCCCGACCCAATAATATCCTCACCTGCATCCAAGGAGAACATCATGGAAGTGTACAAGGCATATAGAGAAAAAATGAACGCGCAGCTCAAGGAGTGGAGCAGCCAGATCAATCTGCTGGAAGCCAAAATGGAAAACATCACCGCTGATATGAGAGTCAAGCGGGCGGAAGAGATCCAGTCCTTGCGCGTCAAGCAATGCGCCGCCACCGAAAAGATGGAAGAACTCGGCAGGGCGAGCGGTGAATCCTGGGAGCAGATCAAGATCACCGCCGACAAGATGTGGGGCGATCTGAAGGCCGGTTTGGCCGACGCCCAGTCGAAATTCAAGTGAGTACACAAACTTGCGCCTTTGGGCGTCGGGTTCAGAAAGATGTCGCGTTCCAAGGCGCAGGTTCCTGCTAACACGAGAACTTGTGCCTTGCTACTTGGCTACCGCCCCTTGTGGCGGAGATAGGTAACGCTGTCTTGCCTGCGATGTGCTCCACTTTTTATGGGAACAGGGGCCAACCCTGCTCACCTTATTTCAGCTGTATCTGCCCCTTGTGTTGGGCGAGCCACTCATCGACGCTCTGCCGCGCAGAAGTCAGTTCCCGACTGGGGCAAGGTTGCGGCAGCCACAGACAACGTCATCAAGGCAGGCCCGCGTTGACAAACACCGACACACTGGACCACAGAGGCGTTGGCAATAGCAACGATGAGAGGGATGCTCTTTTATGGTTCGGGTGATCCCGTGTCTTTGTTACCCAGCGTCAGTTCCGATCGGGCGGCAGCGGCCAGTGCCTGGTACTTCACCTTGAACGCGTCCAGGTTCTCCTCTTCCAGCTCCTCGAGATCGAGGAGCGCGTTGTGCGCGCCTTGGGTTGCCCGAATGAGTTCATCCAACTTGATCTGGATGGCTTCGGTGTCGCGGTTCTGGGTATTCTGGATGAGGAAGACCATCAGGAAGGTGATGATCGTCGTACCGGTGTTGATCACGAGTTGCCAGGTGTCACTGAAGCCGAACAACGGGCCGGTGACCACCCACACCAGGATGACCCCCACCGCGAGTGAAAACACTCTGGGTCTGCCGCAAAAATGCGCGGCGGCTTTCGCAAAACGGGAGTACCAGACTGCATTGCGCATGGGGGCTTCCTTCTTGGCGGCTAAGGTTTGACATCAGGAGCTGCGCCCGGCTGGGTGACCTCCTCTCGCTGGAGAGGATCGGCGCCTGCTGCGCCCAGCGCCCCTGCTATTTGCTGGTGCTCATAGGACGTTATTTCGAACGGATTTCCGTCGGGATCGCTGAAGTAGAGTGACCAGGCGAGATGGTGATCGACGGCCTTAACGTCATGGCCGAGGATGGCAGACAGATGAGCACGCCAGGCAAGAAACGCCGCGGCCGTGGTGCGAAGGGCGACGACGGAATGGCACTTTTCGACGGGACGCTCGAACAGCGCGAGGTGGACGGTAGCTGTCGCATTGCCCAGGGTCAGCGGGCCCTGCGCCGACAGCCAGGGTTCACACTCTGGCAGACGCTGCAACCCCAGCACCCGTGCGTACCAGGCTTCCGACTGCGCACGATTGGCGACATGAATGTGGACGTGGTCAAGACTGTCGAGCGTGGGTGCCATCACCGCTCCTCAAGAGGTGAATGTGCTCCAAAGCGTTCGCGATGGGGCGCCATGCCAGTGCTCATCCCTGTGCGTCGGGGAATAGGTCATCGCCAGGTGTGACGCGAGCCGCGTGCCGAACCGCCATTCAGAACCTCATCCCTGCACATTGTCCGGATTCCGGATAAAAAGCTCGGATGCCCCTACACGCGTCTGATGATACGCACGATCAGGAGCAGCACGACGGCCCCTATCGTCGCCACCAGGATGCTGCCGAACAGACCACCGCCCATGGCAACACCAAAGGTGCTAAACAGCCAGCCGCCAACAAATGCACCGAGCACACCCACGACGAGATCGCCAATCAGTCCGAAGCCGCCCCCTTTGACCAGTACTCCCGCCAGCCAACCGGCCACCAACCCCACGATGAGAAACCACAGCATGTTTTCACTCATATCATTCTCCTTGTTCTTCGGTGGTCTGATCGCGGCGAGTTGTTTCGCCAGCGCATTCTGTTGTTGGTGGAGATGGGCAAACGACGGGGCCGCGTTGCCCGCAGGAGTGGCTGCGAGCCGTGGTGCGAGCCTGTATCGAGAAGACGGATTATCCCATTCCTGTGAAACTGATGCCGTTAATCCCATCCCGGCGAACAATGACCTACTTTGTTCGGCAGCGTACAGACGGGATAGGCAAGCAAGGGTAGTTTAGGTGTGTTACCAGTATAGATAGGGTCGGGGGTCAATAGTTGACCCAATGTTCCTCATATATCAATCACTGCCTATTGGGAGTGCCACTGCATAGACAGAATGCTGTCCTTGTTATCTTGTTGATTGGCACCCTACCGTCAAGTTGGAGTCATGCTTATCATGAAAAACCTAAACAGTATTGCCAGAAACTTTGCAGCAATAGCATTGCTATCAGCCGCGGCGGTTGGTTGTGCGTCAACGGCCAATAAAGAAGGAACCGGGGAGTATATTGATGACTCCGTAGTCACCACCAAGGTCATGTCTGCTATTTTTGCCGATCCAGACCTCAAGTCAGCTGAAATCAGTGTAGAAACCTTCAAAGGCGTAGTGCAGCTCAGTGGTTTCGTCAGTAAAGAGGCCAATATTTCAAAAGCCGGTGTCGTAGCTAGTGGTGTCGAAGGTGTGACGTCAGTGAAGAACAATCTGCATCTTAAATAATAGAGATGGTTTATGTTATCTACAGCAGTAAAACACAGCGTCCAGTCGATGTGTTTTACTGCTGTGTATTATCTGTGGTGCCATGATTCCTTATTAACAGTCGAAAATAAATTGATATATATGAACATGTTTTAACTTTGTTTTATGCTTTTTCTTGGGTTGTGCCAAAAACGGTTCTTGGAGCGCTATAGGATTAAAAAAATATCCAGGCCACCAGAAATCCGAGCAACACTGCCAACATCACATAACTCATGGGATTGTTCTTGATTTGAGTTCGTACTTTTTTGAAATACGAGTCCTTTGCTTCTTGTAAGTCCTTATTTTTGTCGTTGAAGGTGGTCGTTGCCGAGTTTACCGCATCGGCGAGCTTGTCGACTACCTTATGGGTACTTTGGGTCATCTGCTCGACAGCCGGGTGTGTCCCGTTAGCAGGGGGGGGGATTTCTGGCTGAGGGGCGCCTTTCGTGCCAGCGGTACTTCTACTCTTGTCAGATGTGATCATGATCGTTCTCCATATTCAATATGATATATCTGTGGTATCAGGCTACGTATATTCGGCGTTGGCCAATACCAAACGGATACGGGTGGTTTAAAGGGGTGTGCCTGCTACCCACAATGCGATTAAGTGATATAAGAACAACTTGTCCGGTCCCGCGATGATATTTGGCATCATATTATCTTAGCCTGGGGTCAGGGCTCCTCTTGTCACATCATATAATTCACGGCTCATGCCATTGCATCTGCGGTGAATATCCCTCGAGTCTGATGTATCGACGTTGTGATGTCGGTTCGTTGTAGCACATAGGCACGAGTATTTTTGCCCTGCAAACAGAAGGTCAACGCAGATAACCGATATCAAAGAGACTTCATTGGCACCACTGTGGTTGGTTTTTATCCACCCCGTAGATTTTTGTATATCCTTGTTGGGTGAAAAAATAACATAGGAAAAGGTATGTCAGCACATCACCCACTGCAGAATCACTTACTGGCGGCCTTGCCTGCAGAGGTCTTTCAGCGTTTGTTGCCGCATCTTGAATATAGCGAGTTGCCACTGGGTAAGGTGTTGTACGAATCTGGTGATACCTTGCGTTATGTCTACTTTCCCATTGATTGCATCGTCTCATTACTGTACGTGATGCAAGATGGCGCCTCGGCGGAGATCTCCGTGGTCGGCAATGAAGGACTCATCGGGGTGGCGTTGTTTATGGGGGGTGAGAGCACGACGAGCCGGGCCCTGGTGCAGAGCGCAGGCCATGCCTACCGTCTCAAGGGGAACTTGCTGAAAACCGAGTTCAACCTGCATGGGGACATGTTGCATCTGGTGTTGCGTTACACCCAGGCGCTGCTGACTCAAATGGCCCAGACGGCGGTATGCAATCGTCACCATACCATCGATCAGCAGCTCTGCCGTTGGTTGCTGTTGTCACTGGACAGGCTGTCCGGCGATCAGCTCTCAATGACCCAGGAGCTGATTTCCAACATGTTGGGGGTTCGCCGGGAAGGGGTGACGGATGCGGCAGGCAAGCTGCAGAAGCTGGGTGTCATCGAGTACAGCCGTGGTCATATTACCGTGCTGGACAGACCCAAGCTTGAGCAGCTCTGCTGCGAATGTTATGCCGTGGTGAAGGCGGAGACAGACCGCCTGTTACCCTATCTACCCAAAAAACCCAGGCCTTGACGCCATCCCGATTGCAGCAAGTCGACGCGAGACACGCATATGGCATGCTCCCCCCTGTGATGCGAATTACAACTCCACAGCCTCGCACGCAGGGGCATGGCATCCCATCGTGATGTGAAGCTGATGGTGGCCACCATCCAGTGGTACTCGTAAGGGGCGATCACTTGGGGGGAGCGCGACCCCATCCAGTCGAATGGTGCCGGTTTGTCTCTCCGACGGCTCCCCAATGTCTACCTCTATGCTGTAGCGGGTGGTCTCCATCGTTATCTCGGCGTGAAATCCTGGCCAATGTCTGGGCAAGTGAGGGTCGATGCGTAAAAAATGCCCCTCACGATGTATCCCCAATATGCCCTCAATGCCTGCCTGATACATCCAGCCTGCAGCCCCCGTGTACCAGGTCCAGCCACCGCGACCAATGTGCGGCGCGACAGAGTAGATATCTGCCGCCATGACATAGGGTTCCACCTTGTAGCGCTCAACGTCAGCGGCATTCTTGGCATGATTGATAGGGTTGAGCAGTGCGAACAGGTTATGAGCCTTGTTGCACTCCCCGAGCCTTGAAAAGGCAAGGATGGCCCAGGTCGCGGCATGGGTGTATTGGCCACCATTTTCACGCAATCCAGGCGGGTAGCCGCGAATATAGCCCGGGTTTTGAGTCAGCTTATCGAAGGGAGGGCTAAAGAGCAGCACTAGCGCCTCATCGTAGCGGATCAGGTATTTCTCCAGGGATTGCATCGCCGTCATGGCACGGGTGGGATCGGCAACACCGGACAGGATGGCCCAGGACTGTGCGATAGAGTCTATCTGGCACTCAGAGCTGTCTTTTGAGCCCAGCCAGGTGCCGTCATCGAAGGTCGCACGACGATACCAGGCGCCATCCCAGGCTTTACGTTCCAACGCGACCCCCACCCGCTGGGCGTGGGCCTCCCAGCGCTCGGCGCGCGGGTCCTGACGGGAGCGGGCCAAGGGGGCGAACAGCATGATGGTGCGCAGCAGCAACCAGCCCAGCCAGACGCTCTCTCCCTTGCCTTCGCTGCCGACCAGATTCATGCCATCGTTCCAGTCCCCCGAGCCGATGGGGGGCAGACCATTGCTGCCCGTCAGCTCTATGGCTTGATCCAGTCCGCGAGCGCAATGTTCAAACAGGGAGGCCGATTCGTCGGAAATGGCTGGCAGGAAGAAGGCATCCTGTTCGTTCAGGCCCAGTTGCGGACCTTCAATAAACGGAATGATCTCATCGAGAATGGCGTCATCGGCCGTGTCTAGAATGTAGGTGCCCGTCGCGAAGGCCAACCAAATCCTGTCATCAGAGATCCGGGTGCGCACCCCTTGTCCGGAATGAGGAAGCCACCAGTGCTGGACATCACCTTCAATAAACTGGCGCGCCGCGGCGCGCAGCAAATGTTGTCTGGTGGCCTGGGGCTGGGCAAAGCTGAGTGCCATTCCATCTTGCAGTTGATCGCGAAAACCATAGGCTCCCCCGGCCTGATAAAACGCCGAGCGCGCCCAGACTCGGCAAGCGAGTGTCTGATACAACAGCCAGCCATTGAGCATGATATCCATGGCTCTGTCAGGGGTCTTGACCTGGATGGCCCCAAGCAGTGCCTGCCATTGGCTGGCCACCTCGTCTTGCACAACATCGAGATCCTGACGATAGCGGGTGACAAGGGCACTGGCCTGTTCGGCCGAGCGCCCTTCGCCGAGCAGGATGACAAGCTCCAGGCGCTGACCTGGCGCAAGCAGGATCTCGGTCTGCAAGGCGGCGCAGGGATCCATTCCCGCACCCGTTCGGCAGGATAGCCGGTGGCGCCTTGTCAGCGCGGCGGGTGCAGACAGCTGTCCGTGGTTGCCGAGAAACTCCCTGCGATCGGCGGTCCAGCTGGTTTGCTGGCCGCCGAGATCGAAGAATGCGACCTGGTTGGGGAAAGCGGTACTCCAGGGATTGTGTGCCAGCATGGCACCGGTCTGGGCATCCATCCTAGTGGTGATATAGGGGGCGGTCAGGGGGCGGGATGCGCCTAGAATCCATTCCACATAACCGGTGACCATTAGCCGACGTGGGGTTCGGGTGAGGTTGTGCAACGTCAGGCGAGAAATCTTGACGGGATCCGCGACGGGGACATATTGCAGCAGTTCGCTGTGGATCCCATGGGCCTGATGTTCGAAGCGGCAATAACCAAACCCATGACGGGCGATATAGCTGCCACTATCGCGAATGGGCTGGGCGGTGACGCTCCATAGCTCAAGCGTATCTTCATCGCGCAGGTAAATGACTTCACCGCCGGGATCCGTCACGGGATCATTGGACCAGGCCGTCAGTTGGTTCTCTTTGCTGTTGTCGCTCCAGGTGTAACCACTGCCTTCGGCGGAGGCCTGGAAACCAAAGTGGGGATTGGCCACCACATTGATCCAGGGCGCCGGGGTCATCTGCTCATCGGTGAGCAGGGTGACATACTCGCGACCCTCTTTGGCAAAGCCGCCCAGCCCATTGAAAAACTCCAGCTCTGGATGATGTGGATGCTTGAATGGCGCGGCGTGCCGTGGCCTGACGACAGGCCCGGGGGGCGGGAACGGCGGAGAGTCGGGCAGGCGGGCCAGCTGTTGTTGCAGCGATCCCCGGCGTGCCGTCAGCACGACACGCGCCGCCGCGAACAACAGATCGCGCACCTCGGGACTCATCAGATCGGTTCGCACCGTGTACACAGATCCTTGCGCCAGTTCCGCATGGAAGCGCGGTCGAGACTGGCTGCTGCGCACGGCCGTCTCGATGCTGTTTTGCAGATCCTGCACATAGGTGGAGGCGTGCTCATTGATGATCACCAGATCGACGGCCAGCCGCTTCATGCGCAGATATTCATGGGCGAGCAGCAGCTCGCGTACCTGAGCCAGGTCCTCGATATCGTCGATACGCAGCAGCAGTATGGGCAAATCCCCCGAGATGGACTGTTGCCAGAGCACGGACTGCGGTGCCAGCCCCTGCAGGATGGCGCTGGAGGCGGCGCGAAAACGGGGATCGGCGTAGAGCAAAGGGGCGGCCAGCCGTTGGAAATTGGCGGCATCGGACGCCTGAATATTCAGGTGGTTCAGTTGTACCTGTGCCTGGGTCCAGGCCAGCGTCTTGGCGCGTTCAAAGGCATAGCGATTGTGGTGCTGATCGATGAGGTCGAGCAGCGCCGATCGCGATGAGGCAACCAGGGTCCAGAAGGCCACATGGGTACTGCCGCCCGGCAGGACCTGCACCAGCTGGCGCAGCGAGAAGATGGGGTCGAGCACAGTGCCCGTGGTATCTGACAGCAGGGCCCCCCGCTGCAAGGCTTGCGCCGAGGCAAGGGTCCGGCCGCGACCGATGAATCGGGCGCGATCGGATTCGTATTGGAGAGCCCCCACGGATTGGCCCTCGACGATGATGAAATGTGCCGCCCACACCTCGGTCTCCTCAGGGGATCTGGGGCGCCGGGTAGCGATCAGCGCCCTTGTTTCCGGCAGGTATTCGGTGACCACAAAGAGCTTGGCAAAGGCGGGATGGGCCCGATCGGCTTCCGGTGTGGTCAGCACTATTTCGGCATAGGAGGTGAGCTCGATATCGCGGCGATGGCGGCCACGGTTGGTCAGCGAGACACGCCGTACCTCGCCATCTCCCTCACCCGACACCAGCACCTCCATGGTGGTGGTCAGACGGCCGTTCTGATGAAGGAAATGGGCGCGATCCTCGGCAAACACGACCTCCTCCTCGTTGGTGGTGCGTCCCAGAGGCTGCGAGCAAGGAGACCAGGTCTCGCCACTTTGGGCATCGTGCAGGAACAGGAAGTAGCCCAGGTGGTCACGGGTGCTGTCCGCCTGCCAACGGGTGATGGCGATGTCGCGCCAACGGCTGTAGCCGGATCCCGCACTGGTGAGCATGACAGAGTAACGGCCATTGGAGAGCAGGTGAGTCACCGGGGCGCCATGGACCGAGGACAACAACCGCCGTACCGCGCTGACGTCCTGGCGGCTCTGGGTCTGGGATGCTTTTATCTCTGCGCCACGCGTCCGGATGATGGTCATGTCCTGCGGTATCCGCTCCTGTAACAGCAGCTCACAGGCTTGAATGATGGGTTCTTGATGAAAGCGGGTGCGCATTCGTCCCTCTTGCAGCGCGTTGGCAATGGCCACGACCGTCATCCCCTGATGATGGGCCATGAAGTTCTGCACGATGGCGACCTGCTGGTTGTCGGGCAACCGCGCCCGGGTGAAGTCCAGCGCCTCGTAAAAGCCGTAACGTCCAGCCCCTCCCAGCATGGCCAGCCGCTCGAAATTCTTCAGTGCTGCGCCGGGGTTGACCATGGCCGCCAGCGCGGTGGCGTAGGGGGCGATCACGCGATCTTCCGCCAGCCCACGCTTGAGGGCCAAGCGAGGAATGCCAAAGTTGGAGTATTGATAGGTGAACTCCAGGTCCCTGGCGTTGTAAGCCGACTCGGAAATGCCCCATGGAATGCCAAGCGCACGGCCATAGCGGATCTGCAGCGCGACGATCAGGCGGTTGGTTTGCTCCAGTTGTGAGCCGATGGGGGTCCGCATGACCAGCGAGGGCATCAGGTATTCGAACATGGAACCGGACCAGGAGATCAGCACGGTGGCCTGCCCCACCGGGGTGACAGCTCGGCCCAGACGAAACCAGTGACGGGTGACGACATCGCCCTTGGCGATGGCAAACAGGCTGGCGAGCCTGGCCTCGGAGGCGAGCAGATCGTAGCAACTGGCATCGAGCCGGTTATCGGTCAGGGAGTAACCGATGGAGAGCAGCTTGCGTTGTGAATTGAGCAAGAAGGCGAAGTCCATCCCCATGGCCAGCGCGCGTGCCGCGTTGGCGATGGCCTGCAACCGCAGTCGCAATGATGGCGGAAGTTGGGGGAACGACCGCTGATCCTCCGCATGCTCAGTCACCGCCAGCCTCAACGCATCCAGCCAGAAGGTGAGTTCAGCGCCAGCGTGTTGATCTCCGCTGCGGCAAAAATGGTGCGCCATGCTGGCGGTTTGCGCCGTCAGCTTGGCGAGTATGGGCAGCAGCTGCGCCATCGGCTGCTGGCCGAATAGCTGGTGGTGGATCTCGCTTAGATAGGCGGTGATCGCTTGCTGTGGCATGTTGGACTGTATGGTGTAGGGCTGGGCGAGATAGGCGTGCAGGGCCTGCTCGGCCAGCAGGCAGGTATCCTGCAAGCCGCTTCGGGCGGCGCCGGAGCCGGGTTGTTGTTGCCAGTGTTCGCAGGCGGTTGCGACGACCAGCAGATGGCCTGCCAGGTTGCCACTGTCAACCGAAGAGACATAGGCGGGCTCCAGGGTCAGCAGGCTTCGGGTGTCATACCAGTTGAAAAAGTGGCCCTTGAAGCGAGGCAAGCGCTGCATCACTGCCAGGGTGGTTTCCAGTCGCTTGAGGGTGGCACCGAGCCCGGCCCAGCCGAAGTCGTTGGCCGCCAGGGTGGCGAGCAAATAGAGCCCCATGTTGGTGGGAGAGGTGCGATGGGCAATGACCTGTTCGGGGCTTTCCTGCACGTTGTCCGGTGGCAGCTGGTTGTCAAGGTCAGTGACGAAGGTCTCGAAATAGCGCCAGGTCTGGCGTGCTATCAGCCGCAGTGCCACGGCCTCCTTCGCACTGCAAGTGAGCGTCTTGGCCTGACAGGAGGGCCGACTCGTCCAGTACGCGGCCAGCGGTGCCAGCAGCCAGAGTCCCCCAAAGGGAAGCACCAGGGGCCAGGCGGTGGGGGTACTGAGCAGGGTCATGGCGCTCGCCCCCATCCCCAGCACCACAGCCGCCGCCATCAGCCGATAAAACCCCACGCAGGCGAGGCGTGGTGATCCGGCAGTTTGCGCCGCCGTGGTCCACTCCAACAGGTGACGATGGGAGAAAGACAACCGGAACAGGGTGCGGACTATGGCATCCAGCATGCGCCAGGCCTGATCGACCAGAAAGACCAGGCTGAGCAGCAACTGCATGGCGGCACGTTGCAGGTTGTTGCCTATCTTGGCCAGGTGATGGCGCCATAAAATGTCTCGCCTGCGGGGAAGCAGATCGAAGAGCAGCGGCAAGAAGATCGGCAGCGCCAGCCCGGCAAGGAGCAGCAGCGTCGCCCTGATGCCGGTATCCAGTGGCAGTTGCCAGGCCGCGAGCAGCGCCAAGAAGGTGCTGGGGGGCAACAGCGAACGACAGAGGTTATCAAACAGCTTCCAGCGTCCGACGAGGGGCAGGGCATCCGACCCGCGTCGGATATGGCAGATCCAGCTCAGCAGTTGCCAGTCGCCTCTTGTCCAGCGGTGCTGGCGCTTGATACTGACGTCATAGCGGGAGGGGAACTCCTCGACGACCTCGATATCGGTTGCCAGGCCCGCCCGTGCGAAGATCCCCTCGAACAGATCATGGCTCAGGTGGCTGTTCTCCGGCACGCGCGCCTCCAGGGCGGCACCGAAGGCATCGACGTCGTAGATGCCTTTCCCGGTGAAAGAACCTTCGCCAAACAGGTCTTGATAGATGTCCGAGGAGGCGGCGGCGTAAGGGTCCATGCCACCGGGCCCTGAGTAGATCCACTGGTAATAGGAGCCATCCTGTTCCATTGGCAGCGAGGGGGTGACCCGTGGCTGGAGAATACCGTAGCCCTGGGTGACGCGTTGGTGATCCGCATCCAGGCAAGCCTGGTTGAGTGGGTGAGCCATCTTGGCAATCAGTCGGCTGGCGGTATCCCGAGGCAGGCGGGTGTCCGCATCCAGGGTGATCACATAGCGCACCGAACCCGGGACTGTGGGCGGTTGCCCATCGAGCGCCATGAAGCTGGTATCGGTGGCGCCGCGCAGCAAGCGGTTCAGTTCATGGAGCTTGCCCCGCTTGCGCTCCCACCCCATCCAGCAGCTTTCGCCGGGGTTGAAGCGGCGATGGCGATGGAGCAACAGGAAACGATCGCCAGCAGGCCCGGGGCCATATTTGTGGTTCAACTCGGCAATGACCTGACGGACGTCGGCCAGCAGGGCGTCGTCATCGGGCATGATCTCCTGGCTGGCATCCATGCCATCACTGAGCAGCGCAAAAGTGAGGTCGCCACCGATCCCTGACAGATGATGCACCTCCAGTTGGGCGACCTGAGCCCTCAGGTCGGCATGAGAAGTTAACAGGGTGGGAATGACCACCAGGGTACGCAACGAGGAGGGCACGCCGTGGTGGAGATCCATGGCGGGTAAGGGCTTTGGCACCAGATAACTGCCGAGGAAGCTGTTGATCAAGGCGATGGCCGCTCCCTGTGCGGGCAGGCATGCGAACAGGATGAAGGGGATGAGCCAGAGGGCGTCGCGCTCTGGCCCAGTGAGGAGGCCATAGGTGAGTGCCAGCAAGGCGATCGTCAGCAGGGCGATGATGCCGATATAGCCCACAATGCCGAGTCTGGCGTGGATGCGGTGCAGGCGAAGCCCTGCTGGCGGGCGAAAATCCAGCGCTTTTTCCAGTGCGGGCCGGCCTTCGGCAATCAGGTGATAACCGGGATCCTGTGCTCTTCGCTGGATGTCGTCCGGGGTAGCCTGCGCAGTGGCGGCCAAGACGCTGGCCGTGACGGCCAACTCGTCATGGGGGGAAAACCGGGCCAATTGCTCAATGGCACAGCGATAGAGATTGCGGGTGGCGAAATCCATGCTGGCAAAGTCACTGTTCGCCCGTAGCTGCTGGTCAACCAGGCTCATCTCTTCAAACAGATCGCTCCAGTCGATGTCCGAGATAAGGCGCATGCTGGTGATGATATTGCGGATCGTGACGTTAGAGGCTCCCTGTCGTTGTTGTGCATGTCTCACCACCTTTTCCACCGAGGATCCTTGCGCAGTGAGTCGCTCTTCGAGCCAGCCGAGGGCGGGGGTGGTCAGTGGATCCTGATCCCGCAATTGTTTGGCCAGCTGGGCGGCGAAGAGCTCGGAGAGGGGGCCGTCGGCACGCATGGCAATCTCTTCATTGAGTGCGGACAAGGCAGAGCCAGAGACAAGGAGCCGTGAACAGAGCGCGTCCGCATCGGCCCTGATGCGCCGCGCGAGCGTGATCTGCTCGGCCAGACGGCGCAGGTTCTCGATAAGGACGATTCTGAGGGTGATGGAGACGGCCCACAGCTCGCCGATGGTCAGGGGTTGCACCCGCTGATAAGCCAGGATGAAACGGCTCAGGAGCTCGGGATCGAAATGACTGTCGTTGTGTGCAACGAAAGCCCAGGCAATCCCGAAGACCCTGGGGTAGCCGGCCAGCGGCCCCTCTGCCAGCTTTGGCAGTTGGCGGTAATAAGCGGGGGGAAGACTGCTGCGGATCTCCTGGATCTGGGTTTCGACCAGATGGTAATTATCGAGGAACCACTCAGCCGCATGAGTCAGTTCGCGCCCCTGCTCCAGCTCGGCCGCGCTGGCCTGGTAGGCGGTGAGCAAGACCGCTTCATTCTCTTTCAGACGACGATGTAGTGGTTGCACCGCAATGGGTTGGGTCGTGACAGCTTGCGCAGCTGCCAACGTCATGGCATGGAGCTCCAACCGCTCGATACCGAACAGCTCTTCCCGGATGGGCACGTCATTTTGCCAGGGCGCTTGATGCCCAAACAGCCTGGCATGCCAGCGACTCATCGGGCTGCCTTCGATGATTGGCCATCATCAGGTATCAATTCACGGCGTACCCGGTTTGGCATTCGCATGCTTGCTCCATTGTTGCGGCTGATTGAAGAGGCATGAAGGCTCATGATTGACCTGCCAAGGCATCATGAATTGGTCAGGGACGAGCTCTCTTGCAATCGAGGTTTCTGCAAATACGGAGACTATGAAGGGCAGACAGACGGCTGTCGGTTCGCTAAGGCACACAAGATAAAAAAAGGCCACTTCTTGCGAAGTGGCCTTTTCCAAACGTTTGGGCTGGGGGAGTCTGAATTGGCGATGTAAGTTATTGATTAGTTATAGTTTTATTTGGTGTTTACTCTGGCCGGTGTTGCTGTTGGTGTTACCAGTGGACAAGTCACCCCCCCGAATTCGCGGTATTGAAATAGCAGATCTGTAACCACCGAAGAAGGGAAGGCAGGATGCCGGTTCAAATCCCTTTGCTGTGAATTTCTTGGGCGTCTTATGGGTCGACGGCACCCTTGAAACAAATAGCGGGTGTTTTACTTGGGGTGGCACACTGAGCAAGTAGTCACATTTTCCGCCCGTCAGCCTGAAAACGCGACATATGCAAAACCCCAGTATCGAAGCGATATCACTGGCTCGGTATAGTCAGCTTGGTCATATCAAAGGAGATATTCGATGCGCAACCAATTCGGCTGTTTGCATCGCGCTAGCAACTTCCAAACCGGCGAGTGGGTTGATTGGTGTGGGGAGAATCTCAGTAACATGGGTGCTTCCAACACCACCCTTTGCTGAACTTAGACACGGTAACCACTCAAATATCACAGCAAGAGCACACCACCAGCCTTGCTTGAAGGCAAGTGATGGCTTTTGCAGCAAACGGTCGGTGCATCAGCCTCTGATGTGATATCAGGCATGGTTGCAACGGGGCCAAGTGGGTAAACTCGTCGGCAATTTCTGGCGCCGTAACCGGCAAGGTTGTGAATCTCTGCCTCTTTTCGTTTTCCATGCGCCTTTGGCGCAAACTGACTCTTATCGGAATACCTGACTCATGGCTATCAAGAAGAACGAACTCTACTCCTCCCTCTGGGCTGGCTGCGATGAGCTGCGCGGCGGGATGGATGCCTCCCAGTACAAGGACTATGTGCTGACCCTGCTGTTTGTGAAATACGTCTCCGACAAGGCCAAGGGCAACCCGTACGCCATGATCGAGGTACCAGCTGGGGCGAGTTTTGACGACATGGTGGCGCTCAAGGGCAGCAAGGAGATAGGCGAGAGGATCAACACCATCATCAGTGCGCTGGCGACCGCCAACGATCTGCAAGGGGTGATCACCATTGCCGACTTCAACGACGAAGACAAACTCGGCAAGGGCAAGGAGATGATCGACCGCCTCTCCAAGCTGGTGGCTATCTTCGAGGGGTTGGATCTGTCGGCCAACCGCACCGAAGGGGATGACCTGCTGGGTGATGCTTATGAATACCTGATGCGTCACTTCGCCACCGAGTCGGGCAAGTCCAAGGGACAGTTCTACACCCCGGCCGAGGTGTCGCGCATTCTGGCCAAGGTGATTGGCATCAGCCGTCAGACCCCGCAAGATGCCACCGTCTACGACCCCACCTGTGGTTCTGGCTCCTTGCTGCTCAAGGCGAGCGACGAGGCCGGCCCCAAGGGGCTGACTATTTATGGGCAGGAGATGGACAACGCCACCAGTGCGCTGGCGCGGATGAACATGATCCTGCACGACAATCCCACCGCAGCAATCTGGAAGGGTAACACCCTGGCCGCGCCCCAATGGAAGGAGGGCAACAACCAGCTCAAGACCTTCGACTTCGCAGTGGCCAACCCGCCCTTCTCCAACAAGAACTGGACCAGTGGCCTCGATGCCGAACACGACGAGTTCGGCCGCTTTGTCTGGGGCGTGCCGCCCGAAAAAAATGGCGATTACGCCTTCTTGCTGCACATCATCAAGAGCCTGAAGAGCACCGGAAAGGGTGCCGTGATCCTGCCCCACGGCGTGCTGTTTCGCGGCAATGCCGAGGCGCGTATTCGCGAGAACCTGCTGAAACAAGGCTATATCAAGGGGATCATCGGTCTGCCCGCCAACCTCTTCTACGGCACCGGTATTCCCGCCTGCATCATCGTCATCGACAAAGAGAGCGCCCACACCCGCGCCTTCAATGTATTGGCTGACCATGAGCAAGGGCTGTTTATGATCGATGCCAGCAAAGGCTTTATCAAAGATGGCAACAAGAACCGGCTGCGCGAGCAGGACATCCACAAGATTGTCGACACCTTCACCCGTGGCCTGACCCTGGAGGGTTACAGCCGCTGGGTACCGCTTGGCGAGATCGCCCGCAACGACTACAACCTCAATATCCCGCGCTATATCGATGGCAGCGAAGGGGAAGATCTGCACGATCTGGCCGGTCACCTGCAAGGGGGCATCCCCGAGCGCGATATCGCTGCACTCGGCCCCTACTGGCGGGTATTCCCGACCCTCAAGGCGACCCTGTTTGCACCGCTGCGACCCGGCTACAGTGAGGCGCGGGTAGCCGCCGCCAAGGTCAAAGGCACCATACTGGCCTGTGAGGAGTTTGCCCGCTTCAAACAGGCGGCATTGGCGCCGTTTGCCCAGTGGTTTAGCGAGTGCCAGTTCGGCGAGTTTGCCAAGGGTGACTCGCCCAAGGCGCTGATCGACGAGGTGAGCGACGCGCTGCTTGAGCGCTACCGGGCCGCCGCCGAGACGACCGGCGAGCTGCTCGACCCCTACGCCATCTATCAACTGCTGATGGACTACTGGCAGAGTCAGCTGCAAGACGATCTCTATGTGCTCTCCCAGGATGGCTGGCCAGCGGGTCGAGTGCTGCGCGAGCTGATTGCCGACAAGGGCGAGAAGATCAAAGAGAGCCCGGATCTGGTGATTGGCAAGGCCAAGTACAAGGCCGAGCTTATCCCGCCCGCCTTGCTGGTGGTCCGCTTCTTTGCCAATGAACAAAAAGAGCTCGATACCCTGCAAGCCGCGCTTGATGAGGCCAGCCAGGCATTGGAGAGTTTTATCGAGGAGCAGAGCGGGGAAGAGGGCGGACTGGTCGATGCCATGAACGATAAGGAGAAGGTGACCGCTGCCAGCGTCAAGGCCCGCATCAAGGTCGCCACCGACAAGGAGGAGCTGGCTGTGCTCAAGCAGGTGCAGCAGTTGTTCGACGCCGAGACCCGCGCCAAGAAGGCCCACAAGGAGGCCAGCGACACCCTCGATAAAGCGGTCTTTGCTCACTACCCCAAGCTGCAGGATAACGAGATTCAAACCCTGCTGGTGGAAGATAAGTGGCAGGCAAGCCTGCGTACGGCGCTGGAAGCCGAGATTGAGCGGGTCACCCAGCAACTGGCTACCCGAGTCAAGGAGCTGGAGGAGCGCTATAGCAGTTCCCTGCCACAACTCACCAAAAACCTCAGCGAGCTGGAGGCCAAGGTGGCTGCTCATCTCAAAGCCATGGGGCTGGAGTGGGCATAATGGCGGAGCAGATGATGCAGGGTAAAGCGAGCGAGATAGTGGCCAAGCAGATCATTCCAGCGGGCTATAAGCAGACCGAGGTGGGGGTAATTCCCAAGGATTGGGAAGTTATGCTTGTGGGCGATTCATTTACTGTTTGTAACAATCTAAGATTGCCAATTAGTTCTAAAGTTCGTGATGGCATGAGTGGTTCTTATCCATACTATGGTCCAACGAAGATACAAGGCTATATTAATGAATATCGAGTTGAGGGTGAATTCGCTCTGATTGGTGAGGATGGGGACCATTTCTTAAAGTTTGACTCAGTTAATCAGACCCAACTGGTTAGTGGGAAGTTCAACGTTAACAATCATGCACACCTGATTAAGGGGAATGTTGGTTCTGCAAAGTGGTTTTACTGGTTTTTCAGAAATCTAGATATTTCTATTTATCTAACTCGTCAGGGAGCTGGGCGATTTAAATTAAATAAAGCCTCTCTTGAAAGAATACAATGCGCAATTCCTCCAACGGAAGAGCAATTAGCAATTACGACAGTACTCTCCGATAGTGATGCTCTGATTGTTAGCTTGGAGCAGTTGATCGCCAAGAAGCAGGCCATCAAGACCGCCAGCATGCAGCAACTGCTGACCGGTCGTACCCGCCTGCCGCAGTTCGCCCGGGGCCCCGATGGGGCACCCAAAAGTTATAAATCCAGCGAGCTGGGACAAATTCCGGAGGATTGGGACGTGGTGTGTGCTGGCGATTTGGGCAAATTTCGAGGCGGTAATGGTTTTCCAGTTATAGAACAAGGGAAATTAAACGGGGAGTATCCATTTTATAAAGTTTCTGACATGAATAATGAAGGTAATGATGTTTACATGTCGGCAAGTAACAATTGGATTTCTAAAGAGGATCAATCTAGGATCGGTAGCTTTGTTTTTCCCTCGGGGTGTATTGTTTTTGCCAAGGTGGGGGCTGCTGTTTTTTTAGAACGAAAGAAAATATTATCAATGCCAAGTTGCATTGATAACAACATGGCTGCATTAGAGCTAAATATAGCGAAATGCGATGTGAACTTTGTTTATCATTTTTTACAGAGCATTCGATTTGGTGACTTTGTTAGTACAACTGCTTTGCCATCATTAAATGCCTCTGTTCTATCAAAGATTAAAATCATAATGCCTTTGATAAAAGAACAAACCGCCATCGCCACTATTTTATCCGATATGGATAACGAGCTGCAGGCATTGACCCAGAAGCTGGAGAAGGCCCGCGCCCTGAAACAGGGGATGATGCAGCAGTTGTTGACCGGCCATATCCGCCTGCTGCTACCGAAGGAGGCATGATGGAGTGCATCAATAATCAGGTGCAGTCGGTACGCCAGTTGCTGGCCATTCCCCAACTGGCCATCCCAAGCTATCAGCGACCTTATCGCTGGGGTGCCAAGAATATCTCGGATCTCTTCACCGATCTGGCGAACCATCAGGACAAGAGCGCATACCGGCTGGGTTCGGTGGTGTTTCATCAGCACACCGATAGCAAGCTGGGCGAGATGCTTGATATCGTCGATGGCCAGCAACGTACCCTGACCCTGATGTTGACCGTCAAGGCGCTGATCGAGGTGCTGGATGGCGAAACTCGCAGCGGCAAAGAGAAGAGTATCCGGTTTCAACGTCAGGATCTGCGCAAGCAATTGCAGGACCTGCGGGGGCCTGTCGATGAATTTATGCAGCGCCAGCGTTTCCCCAGCCGGGATTCGGAGTACAACCTCAGACGCAACTCTCTGGAGTTGCGTCGGCTGGTGGCACGCCCTGAGTTTGACGAGCAACAAATCGACTTTCTGCTCAACCGCTGTCAGGTGGTCTGTTTTGTGCTGCAGGATATCTCGGAGGCGTTCCAGTTCTTCGATTCGCAAAATGCCCGGGGGCGCGATCTGGCTCCTCACGATCTGCTCAAGGCATTTCACCTGCGCGAGTTTGCCGGTCATGAGGCCAACCTCAAGGCCGAGGCGGTCGCCCATTGGGAGCGCCTGCCAAGCGACGAGCTGGCCAATCTATTCGCCCTCTATCTCTATCGGGTACGTCAGTGGGCCGAGGGCAAGTCGGCCCGCTACTTTGGCAAGGGGGAGGTGGATCTCTTCAAGGGGGTCAACCTCGACCGGGTGGGGCACTTCCCTTACGTGGAGTCGCTGCGTATCGCCCACCACTTTGTCGATGAGTACAACAGCCAGTACCAGCGCAAGATTGACGGCCAGCGCATGACGTTTCCCTTTCATCTCGACCAGATGATCATCAATGGCCGGCGCTTTTTCGAGATGGCCGAGTACTACCAGACGCGGGTGGCCGCCATCGTGGCCGAGGAGTCTGATTCCGGCAAGACGCAATCTGCCACCCTGCTCGGCGAAACGCTGACACCGATGGCCAGCAAGGTGCTCTCGACTCTGAGCAGCTACGAGCGCCGCCACCGCACCGGGGATCGTTATGTGCGGGCCATGTTCGACTGCGCCCTGATCTTCTATATCGACAAGTTTGGCAGCCAGGGGCTGTCACTGGCCATCGAGAAGTGCTTTATCTGGGCCTATCGTTGCCGTATTCGCCAGCAGGTGGTGCAACTGGCGACCATGGATAACTACGTGCTGGAGCACAATCTGATCCGTGCTATTCGAGATGCCCGTTTGCCGGGAGACCTGCATGGTTTCCCTTTGCCGAGCATGAGCAGTCGAGAGAACAAGAACAATCGCAACGGCGCCGAAGATGAACTGGTCGGGCTGTTTCGGGAGATGAAATATTATGAGTGATGCAGGCGTTTGCCCCTTTTTCATCCGTGCACT
This sequence comes from Aeromonas sp. MR16, assembly GCF_022549315.1. NCBI lineage: Bacteria > Pseudomonadati > Pseudomonadota > Gammaproteobacteria > Aeromonadales > Aeromonadaceae > Aeromonas > Aeromonas sp. MR16. Next base: position 74,975 of record NZ_JAKZFK010000009.1, read on the forward strand.
GCTCGAAGACAGCGCCCGCTATCTGGTGCCCATGTACCAGCGCAACTATGCCTGGGGCGAGGGAGAGATCACCCAACTGCTGCAGGATGTGCTGGATTATCAGCAAAAATCGGTCGGTGCCAAGGGACAGCAAACCTACTATATCGGCACCCTGGTGGTGTTTGCCCGGGACGATGGCAGTTTCGAGGTAATCGATGGCCAGCAGCGCTTTACTACCCTCTCTCTGCTGGCCAATTGGCTCAAACACCACGCGAAAGATGCAGTGAATATGAGCTGGTATCGTGCTATCAACCTCGCTTTTGAGAGTCGCCCGATATCGAGCCATACCTTCGAGCGCTTATGGCAGGGGGTGGCTCCCCACGATTTGCGGGGGAGTGCCTTCAATGAAGGTCTGGTGAACGGTTTTGAACTGATTGGCAAGGCAATGGCGGATCTTGGTTTGGTGGGGGCTAAACTGACAGCCTTTTGTGACTACCTCTTCACGCATGTGCAGATCTCTCGTATTGAGGTACCCAAGGATACCGATCTTAATCACTTCTTCGAGGCGATGAACAATCGCGGTGAGCAGCTGGAAAAGCATGAAGTGATCAAAGCGCGGCTGATGGAGACGCTGAACCAGATACCCGAGGAAGAGCATCGTCGCCAAAGTATTCATATCCTGACCCGGGTATGGGATGCCTGCGCCAATATGGAGCGCTATATCCAGTACGGCTTTACCCCGCAAGAGCGCCACCGTCTGTTTGGTGAGAGCGACTGGGGCCAGTTTGTGCCCCGTGATTTTGCCCATCTGCTTGATCTGCTAGGGTCCCCTAACACGGCCGACGCTGCCGATAAAAGCCGTGCAGCAGCCGGTAGCCAGGGGCGCACCTTGTTGGCCATTTTGCAGGATGACAAGCTCGATGGTGAGCAGACGGTGGAGGAGGAGAGCGCAGGCTCCGAGCGCTTTAACAGCGTCATCAACTTCTCCAACTTCTTGCTCCATGTGCTGCGACTCGTTAGCCGCGACCCGGGTGATACGGAGGGGGTGCCGCTTGATGATAAACAACTGGTTGATCAGTTTGAGCTGCGAGTGATAAGGCAACCGGATCCAGTCGCGGCAGTTCAGCGTTTTATCTATGGCCTGTTAAAGAGCAAGTATCTTTTTGATCAGTTCATCATCAAGCGTGAGTTTGCCGATGGCAAGGATGGTTGGAGTCTGAAGCGGCTGCACTGGTATTCGGAAAAGAGCGTCAGTTACATCAATACCTTTGATAAGGATGAAAATGAGAATGGTTTCTCTGGTGTTAACCGGCGGATCCTGATGTTGCTGTCTGCGTTTCATGTCTCGACCCCGACCCTGGTTTACAAACATTGGCTGAATGGTGCACTGAGATATCTGTTCGACAATTGTCATCCTGATCAACCAGTGGAGGCCGGGGCTTATCTGTCCTATCTGGAAAGTCAGGCTCGCCGCTTTGTCTTCCAGCGCTTTTTGGCGCCTGGTGAAGGGGCTTCCTATTACCAGATGCTCTACCTTGATAACGCCCTGTTGCCCGCCATCAATGTGGATGAGAGCTGGCACAAGGTGATTACATCCAAACTTCGCTTCGGTCATATCGAGAACAACTTTGTCTTCAACTTCCTCGACTACCTGCTGTGGGTACAAGATCGGAATAGCGACAAAGTTGCTGGCCCCTTTGAGTTCACGTTCCGCAGCTCGGTGGAGCACTTCTCACCCCAGCATCCGATGGATGGCTATAAACCGGTTGAGCAGAGTGCACTTCATTCGTTTGGCAACCTTTGCCTTATCAGCCACAGCAAGAACTCACGCCTGAGTAACTTCCAGCCGCAACAGAAGCAGGAGCACTTTGAAGCGAGCCTTGCCAACAACCAGATTGATAGCCTCAAGTTGCTCGCCATGATCAGGTTGATGAAAACGAAAGGTCGTTGGCAGGAAACAGAGATCGCAGAACACCAAGAGCAGATGCTGGCCGTGCTGGCTGCAGAGGCTGTCAAGATGAGGGAGCATCCATGAGTACGGTTGGCCAACGTGAACGAGCTACCCAGCAGCGAGTCGTCCGTTTTTTTAGCGAGACACTGGGCTATCGCTATCTGGGTGACTGGCAAACCCGACCCAACAATCGTAATGTTGAGCCCACGCTGCTGACGGCCTGGCTGGAGAAACGCGGGGTAGCAGCTGTGCTGCTCCCTCGGGTATTGCGTCAGTTGGAACAGGCGGCAAGCCTGGGAGGTGGGCGTCACCTCTACGATGCCAACAAGGAGCTCTACGGCCTGCTGCGCTACGGTGTGAAGGAGAAAGAGGGGGCGGGCGAGCAAAACCAGACTATCTGGCTGGTGGACTGGCAGGAGCCCGAGGCCAACGATTTCGCCATCGCTGAAGAGGTAACGATTGCTGGGGAAAACAAGAAGCGGCCGGATCTGGTGCTCTATATCAACGGGATCGCGCTCGGGGTCATCGAGCTCAAGCGTTCCACCGTCTCTGTGGCAGAAGGGATCCGCCAGAACCTCGATAATCAACAACAGGACTTTATCCGCAATTTCTTCAGCACGATGCAACTGATAATGGCCGGTAACGACACCCAGGGGGTGCGTTACGGCACCATCGAGACCCCCGAGAAATACTATCTGGAGTGGAAGGAAACAGGCTCGCCATTAGCTGTCGAGCCGACCAACAAGTTGGATCTGCATCTGAGCCAGTTGTGCAGCAAGGCGCGTTTTCTTGAGGTCATCCACGACTTTATCGTGTTCGATGCAGGGGTGAAGAAGACCTGCCGCCATAACCAGTATTTCGGCATCCAGGCCGCCAAGGCATTTATCCAGCGCCGCGAGGGGGGGATCATCTGGCATACCCAGGGCAGCGGCAAAAGCCTGACCATGGTGTGGCTGGCCAAGTGGATCCGCGAGAATGTGCAAGACAGCCGGGTGCTGATCATCACCGACCGCACCGAGCTCGACGAGCAGATCGAGAAGGTGTTCGCCGGGGTAGAGGAGAAGATCCTGCGCACCAAGAGCGGGGCAGACTTGGTGGCTGTCCTGAATCAGACAGCCCCTTGGCTGATCTGCTCCTTGATACACAAATTTGGCCGTCATATCGAAGGGAAAAAGGGGGCGGGTGATGATGACTTTATCGCCGAGATGAAGCAGAGCCTGCCCAACGATTTTTACCCCAAGGGCAAGCTGTTTGTCTTTGTCGATGAGTGCCACCGTACCCAGTCTGACAAGTTGCATGGTGCGATGAAGAGTATTTTGCCCGAGGCGCTATTTATCGGCTTCACCGGCACGCCACTGATGAAACGGGACAAGAAGAAATCGGTGGAGGTGTTTGGCCCCTACATCCACACCTACAAGTTTGATGAGGCCGTCTCGGATGGCGTGGTACTGGATCTGCGATATGAGGCGCGGGACATCGATCAGAAGGTCAAATCCCAGAAAAAGGTGGACGAGTGGTTCGAGACCAAGACCAAGGCGCTGTCGCGCCTCGCTCGCCAGCAGCTCAAGGAGAAGTGGGCCTCGATGCAGAAGCTGCTGTCGAGTCGCTCGCGGCTGGAGCAGATCGTGGGGGATATTCTGCTCGATTTTGATCAAAAACCCCGGCTGGCCGATGGCCGTGGCAATGCCATGCTGGTCTGCGCGAGTGTCTATCAGGCTTGCAAATGCTACGAGATGTTCAGCTCCCATGGATTTGGTGGCAAGTGTGCCATCGTGACCAGCTATCAACCGAATGCCAGCATGATCAAGGGGGAAGAGACCGGCGCGGGGCAGACCGAGGCGCTCGCCAAGTACAAGGTCTATCGCAAGATGCTGGCGGAGTATTTCGATAAAAGCGAAAAGGAAGCGGCCACGCAAGTCGAGAAATTTGAGAAGGAGGTCAAGCAGCGCTTTATCAAGGAGCCTGGCCAGATGCGGCTGCTGATAGTGGTGGATAAACTGCTGACCGGTTTTGATGCGCCTTCTGCCACCTATCTCTACATCGACAAAAAGATGGCCGATCACAACTTGTTCCAGGCTATCTGCCGGGTGAATCGGCTCGATGGCGAGGATAAGGAGTATGGCTATATCGTCGATTACAAGGATCTGTTCCGCTCTCTGGAGAAGACGGTCAAAGACTACACAGCGGAGGCCTTCGACGGTTATGACAAGGAGGATGTCGCCGGGCTGCTCAAGGATCGCCTGACACAGGGCAGGCAGGATCTCGACAACGCGCTGGAGGCGGTGCGGGCGCTGTGTGAACCGGTCAAGGCACCCAGGGCCGAGGCGGATTACCAGCACTATTTCTGCTGCGAGGTGGGGGCCGATGAGGACGAACTGATCGAGAAGGAGGCGCTGCGCCTGACACTTTACCTGTGTGTCGCCAAGTTGATCAGAGCCTTTACCAGTCTGGCAAGTGAGCTGGAAGAGGCGGGGTATAGTGCCAGTCAGACCAATGCCATCCGTACTGAGGTTGAGCACTATGTCAAAGTGCGTGATCTCATCAAGATTGCCAGCGGCGATCTGGTCGAGATGAAGCAGTTTGAACCGGCGATGCGCCAGATGCTGGATCTCTATATCGATGCCGACCCCAGTGAAACCCTGATGGACTTTGAAGAGCTGGGACTGTTGGAGTTGATCATCGAGCGGGGAGCTGAAGGGCTTGAGGGGGCGCCTGAGGGACTGCGTAAAGCCCCCGAGGCCATGGCTGAGGCGATTGAAAACAACGTGCGACGGACCATCGTCGACGAGAATCCGGTTAACCCCAAGTACTACGAAAAGATGTCGGTGCTGCTCGATGAGCTGATTGAGCTGCGTCGCTCTCAGGCTATTTCCTACCAAGAGTATCTGGAAAAGGTGCGCGAGCTGGCCATAAAGGTGAAACGTCCAGCCAGCGGGGGGGCAGAAACCTATCCAGCGAGTGTCGATACTTCAGCCAAGCGTGCGCTCTATGACAATTTGGGCTGCGATGAAGTGCTGGTGACCAAGATCGATACTGCCGTCAGATATACCAAAAAAGCGGACTGGCTCGGTGATCGCTTCAAAGAGCGAGAGGTTGCCTTTGCTATTGCTGAAGAGATCAAAGGGTACGATGTGACCGTCGCGGATGTGATGAACCTGGTAAAAGCCCAGCCGGAGTACCATTGATGGCGTTGGTTACCTTCGGTGAGCTGACGTTCGAGTTGCAGCGCAAGGGCATCAAAAACCTGCATATCAATGTATTGCCTCCTGATGGACGGGTGCGTGTATCCGCGCCTGCATCTTTGTCAGATACCGCAATTCGAGTTGCAGTGGTGCGAAGACTTGCTTGGATTCGACAGCAGCAGGCTGCGTTTGTTGCCCAGCCGCGTCAGAGCGAGCGCAAGATGTGCAGTGGCGAAACCCATTATTTATGGGGACGAGGTTACCGGCTGGATGTGATTCAGACCGATGGCGACCATAGTGTCAAGTTGCAGGGTGGCTGGATCCGCATGCGAGTGCCCGCTCATTATGATGCAGCCCGTCGCGAGGCATTGTTGCTAGAGTGGTATCGTCAACTTCTACGCCAGCGTCTTCCGGTACTTATCGCCAAGTGGCAGGCGACTCTCAAGGTTGCCCCTTCTTTTGTCGGTATCAAACGAATGAAGACCATGTGGGGCAGCTGCAAAACGGATACGGCCCGCATCTGGATTAACCTTGAATTAGTCAAGAAGCCCCCCGAATGCCTGGAGTTTATTGTGGTCCACGAGCTGGTCCATTTGCTTGAGCGCAAGCATAACCAGCGATTTATCTCCCTGATGGATTTGCACTTGCCAAATTGGAGAGAGCACCGAGAGAAGCTGAACAAAATGCCGCTGGCGTTTAACCGGTGGGGGTATTAAATGTTTCTTTATGACCCAGAACAGTATATCGAATGGCTTGGTTATCCTTCAGTAGGGGATTTTTGGCATACCGTATACAGTTCACCATTTTTTAATGGAGAAAAGTTGCATGCACCATGTGCAAAAACACTTAAGAAATATTTCTCATTAAACGCGCCGGTAAAGATTACCCCTCAAGCTAAAAATTTTTTCCATAGATTAGAAAATCATCTTGTTTCTCGTGGAGCTAAACCTGAATATCTGAAAGAACCATCTGAACCCATTCTAAGAGTTCAGCTTTCTGCTCGAGTTAAATGGCCTACTTTGTTTAAAGGATTAGAAATTAACGGATTTTATCCGCAGGCATGTGCACAAGCTAATCATCTGCTTGGTAAGTTACAGGAGTTATTAGATAGCTTAGATGGCCTCGATGGCCAAGAGCGATTGCAGAAAATAATTGAGAATGGTTGGGTCTTTTTTAGTTTGACTGAGCTGGGTGTTGAATCGGTTATCAATAGTGTCGATGTAAACATAGCGCTTGAAGATAATGCGGCTCTTGTTAAGGTGTTGCACTATTTAAATATATATATGTTTATTAAAGTATTTGCAGCCTTTGATGCTGATTTTAACAGCAATATGCCGATGGAAAACAAAAAATCAATATTTATTAAGCTGATGCCCACTTCCCCACTTGATAAGTGGATGCCTCATAGGTTTGGATTGTTTGAACCTCTTCTGGAACGTTTTTCATCAAAATCAATAGGCTATCAGGCTTTTGCCAAGTATGCGGGCTGCAATGAAGATTCTATCGAAACTGGTTTGCGTCAGTTTTATGCAAAAAAAAGAAATCTAAAATTTAAAACGGTTAGAGAATGGCTACGTGGGGCACTTGAAGAGTTATCCAAGACAGAAGATTTTGATGTCGAGGAAGTTCTTCACTATTGTGAGCCGGTGTGGTGGGTGGCAGATATATTATCTGGATGGATTCATGTAACGGGTGATCCAGAACGGGATCATGATGTAGTTACATGTTTTAGCTATTATCATTACTTTTATAATGAGGCTATAAACAACAGGGAACCATAGGCTCCCTGAAAAAATCATTCATTATCTTCGTCATCAGGGCGTTCATCGTAGCCCCGACTTTGCCAGTAAGCATCGTGTTCGGGGTTTAATTGGCATGAACGATTATCGTCATCATCCTTTTTAGACATGTTGTTTCCTTACTTGTTTTTTGCCGGTTTTGCCGGGGGGGCTGCGACTACTTTTTGTGCACGAGCGGTGAAGCTATCTTTACTCACCCCACCTCCGTTACTTGTAGCTTCAGCACTATGGATACGAGATACAGCTTCTTTGGTCATTGGCTTTTTTTTGTTGTTCATCATAGATCTCCTTGTCATCTCCAGTGGATGTACTGGATAGCGGCAATGTATGACAAACGAAGTCATCTGAAAGGGGGCAAAAATTGGAAATTTTTCAGAGTCATGGTTGCTGGCTGGTTTAGGCAACAACGCCGGGCTTGCTACTACCAGCTCTCTTTTACTGGATCTTCGTTGGTCAAGGGGTTGTGCCCTTCATCCATATCGCCGCCGCTCCTGTGGGCGTCCAGTGTGCCCATTTGAGCAATGAAATCGTCCTCGCTTATCTGTATTTCGTCCTGCTTGATAGCTTCCTCTACAAACATCTTTTCCAGCTGTTTTCTACGTGCGGATAGCCAGATTTTTTCTTGATATTCCATCTTCAACCGATAAGTTTGTGATGCTGCTTCCAACTCTTCTTCTGTGATGCCTCCTTCATTGTCGTCGTATACCTGCTCTATCAGGGCAACCTCTCGCTTTACCTCGAGTAATAGCGCCTTGGGAACCTCGAACCCGTTAGCTTCAATCAAGTTAGCCGTCTCGATGGCAGATAGGTTCCCTTCTTTTCGCAATGTAAATGCAGCCTTCTGGAAATCGGCTTGTAGTGTCTTGGTTTGTTCACTGGCCGACTGTACTTCCATTCGGGTAATGACAGATTCTAGCTCTGTCATCCTTTGGCTAGGGCCGAATAGAGCTTGTGACAAAGCCATCTCTTTGGGCATAGGTTCACCGTCCCCCATGTAATGTGTTCCGCCCTCTGCATACAGTGCTTCAATCTTCTCGACCATATCGCCTTGCAGTTTCCACATTAGGTAGTAGCGGCTTTTGGCCAGAACCAGTAAGTTGCCGATGCCATTGGACGGTGCTTCGGCCATCATCTGTATCTCTGGTGGTATGTTGAACATGGACGTATAGCCACCAGCATTATATTTAGCCCAGCTCTTACCCAGTGTGGGTAGAGTAAACTCCTCGACTACCCTTCGCCTCTCGCCAGACCGATCTATTTTGGATCGATCTGTTTTTAGGATTTTCGTTTTTTTCTCCGACCGGAGCTCTTCTACGCTCTCACTACCCTGAAAAAAATTTTTATATCCATCTGATTTTTCATTATTTTTTTGTTTCTCATAGGCAACTGAATGACGTGGGGTATCTGGAGTGATCCGATCCATAGACATGGCAATGGATCGATCCATTTTCTTGCCTTTGGTTTTTCCGGCAAGCCGCTCACCAATTATCGGGTTGTACTCGGTAAGGTTGACGCGTTCATTTGCTGGATCATTCAGTGCTCCCCTTAATCGAGCTTTTGCTGTATTTGGGTTCAGATCGAACTGTCTGGCATAACCTGCAACCGATAGGCTAGGGTAGTTGGCTGCATAATTAGCGCGGTGAAACGTCCAGTCAGTTTTAATCTTGCTAGTCACTTATTTATAACTCCCTTCTGTATCAATGGCAGTTCGATTAGCTGGTGGTTCTATCGCGGTCACTTTCCGCTTGTCGGTATTTGTGTGTCATCTTTCCAGGAAAAATCGGTTACAAGTCAGCATGCATGCCACAGGTGAACGACAAACAGAGTCGCCAGAGAAGACTATTTGCTCAGTAAATGGCGGCAGCAACGTATACTCACAGGTTTTCGCTATTCAAGACTCAGTTTCCCCCGATTTTATCTATTGTGCTTCAAAACAAAGGTGACCGAGGTAAATAGGTAACAGCTACTGCTATAGCCCTTATCATCACAGGGTTGAGTGCTGTTACCTCTCGTTTGATTTGTGCGGATATCAGCGGTAACTAGCCATCAAAGGTAACCAGATACTTAAAATAACCTCTCGAATTACCTTGGTTACCTCTAGCTATATTTTCAGCGGTAACCAAGAAATCCTTGTGCCATAAGGTCTACAGGGCATGGTTACCTTGTTACCCCATTTACCTATGCTTCTTCCGTATACGCGATAGGCTTGAATATGTGAATGACTTTATCTGACAGGCGCTAATACTTTCCTTTCAGGCATGTTCAGGCAATTGAGTGAGGAAAAGGTCGTGTGATGGGGCCAACGACTCCTCTCTTTCTCCGCTGCTGTGCACCTAATTGGCCGTTGTGTCGTCGTCGCTGGTGGCGATTACGCCATAATCAAGGACAAACACCTTTATCGCCTTACGGGAGCCGGGGACCTTGATTGTGGCTTGGGTCTTGTCCTTATCGCTCTTGGTGATCCAACCTTTATCCTTTGCCAGCTTAGCGGCTTTTCTGGGATCGCGCCCCTTGGTGATCTCTTTCCACCCCTCCGGCAGTACATAGAAAACCACCTCTGATTCTTCACCGATACCTTCAGTCTTGCGATAGCCAACCATGTTTTGGGGTAATACGTTGGGCATGTGCCAATCGGCAAAGCGGCTCTGATTCAGGGTAAAGAATTGGCGGATCTGGTACAGAGTTGCTGCGTCCTCTTGATTGCCAAGGTGGCCACGCTCGGCAAGCCATGCTTTGAGGCAGACACGGATTGCCTTGATCGCTTCTCCCTCCGGCCAGCCTGTTACCCCCAGCTTTGTTGCCAGCTCACCGGCAGCGGCCACCAGCGCGAACCGGTTGATAGCTCGGCCAACCTGATTTCCGGCACCCTTCGGGGTCCATTCGTCAGCAAAGCGCTTGATCTCACCCGTGAGCTGTTCGCAGTAAACGTCCATATTGCCGGCCAGCGCCTCGAGAAGAGCGCGAAAGGCTGTACCGTGGTGCTGGTCGGCGTTGGCCTTGAGCGTATCGGCAAAGGTGCGCCCGCTGTCCATGCCATGTAACTGCTCAAACGCGCCGTATTGGCCGGTGTCGCTCGGGATCTGGATGACGCGAACCTCCATACCTGCTTGAGTGCGTTTTCCGCTACTAGCTACATGATCTTCTAGCGACAGCTCACCGGTGCTCAGGAACAGCAAGCGCCACGTCTTACGCTCTCTTAGCTCACCACTCTGTTGTGCCCGACCCTTGCCCTGGCCGTTCGCCAGCATGTAGGCAACTTCACCCGCTTCTTTTCCGTCCAGTTCGCCGATCTCATCCAAACAGAGCAAAGCATCATTGCGCCGACAAGCGATCCCTTCAATGGCGTTCCCCGTGGCTCGCCAAGTGTGACAGAAACTCTTACCACCATAGACGCTGGCTGCAGCCTGCATTATGGTCGTCTTGCCGTCTGTACTCTCACCTTTGAGGTGGAAGCCACCACCCTCCATACCTACCAGTGACAGCAGTGGCGCAGCAAGAGCTAGTGACAGGGCAAAACACAGACGGCTATTGCCAATGGCTCGCGCTGCAACCTTTTGTTGCCATTCAGCCAGAGTGCCACGCTCGGTAAAATCGTTCGACACGTACCCGGTAGATTGAAGGATCACTCCCTCGGCATCCGGCCCAATAGCACAACTCGGCAGCACATAGGTGTGGCCATACCAACCGGTACGCTCCACGCAGATGATTTGTTTGTCGGATTGGCAGGTCATTAGGTAGTCAGCTAATTTGCGCTTGTGTTCCAGCTTTACGAACGGCAAGCCAGCATCCAGAAGGGTAGCAAACACCTCGTCACCGTTGCGTGACACCAGTAAACGGACAGGCATAGCCCAGTGGCGAACCCGCCCGGCACGATCTTTCCACTCCAGCCACCGACCACAACCAAGCCCGTGCTCGTCAGACGTCTCAGCACGCACATGGATCGGGCTTGAGATAGATACCCATTCTTGATGCGCGTTATCACCACGCCCCATAGTTATCAACGTACAGAGATGCTCCCCTCGGATTTCGAACCCTTCTGTTAGCATATGGCCCTCAACTGCCTCGATATTATCCTCCTGGTGAGACGGTACAATTTCAGCAGCTGACTCAGCGGCTATGCTCTGCTCCAGCTTCACAATATCCACCAACTGCCACGGCTCGGCGTTCTGACCTTGGATACCGCGATATATCACTGTATTGGGTGCCTGTCTTATCAGTTCGATCACCAGCCGCTTTGCCTTCTCGGTGGCGAGCGGGCCAATCTGGTGAACGATTATCCGATTAGTTGAGTCTTTATCAGCCATCGTCCAAAGCTTCACTGGTTCATCAAGCTGACGTGGATAGACGCTCAAGGCCTGTTCCGGCTCAAGTTCTGCGTCAATGGGGTTGTCAGCCTCGATTGCCAGATTATGGGCACGCTGCCACACTTTGCGCTGCTCGGCGTCACGGGCCGCCTGTTCGCCGGTATGGATCACGACAACATCATGGCGCGTCAGATCGGAAAACTTGATAAAACTGGTATCAACGTGCGCCGTGTCTGCTATATCAGTGACAAAATGGGGGCGAGTACCCCCCTTGGTTGCGGTTGACATTAGTTGAGGAGCTCCTCAAGCATCACTATGAACGAGTCATACGCGATCTTTACTTCTTCCTGAGTCAGATGAGGGGGCAGGTAGGCTTGATACCTCGTCCAAATGTCTTCCGGTTTGCCGGTCAGGCCGCTTGCAATCAAATCGTTGATGTTCTCCGGTGGGGAAATGTTCACCAGCACGTCACGCATAGGTTGTTTTTGACTTGGTAGCGGCTTGGCCAGTTCGGCTTCTTCAAGCTTCTGCTTGGCGTCTTCTGGCTTGCGATTGGTTTCTTGGGCTACGCTACTGGAAGAATCAATCTTGGCGTACTCCTGCTTTACCAATCTGAAATCCTTAATAAGTGGACCAAGCAATATTGTGAGGTTGCTTACGGAGACGTTTATCTGGTTACCTATGAGCACTTCCACCAGCACAGATAAGTAACGGTTCATGCGATGAGCTATTTTCGACCAACGAGTCCGGGTGCAAAAACATTCCAACTGGTGCAGTTGCTTAGCAAGCGGATGCAGCAACGTGACTAGCTTGGAATAGGGCAAATATTTACTATCGGTGTCACACGCGTAATACAGTGCATGAGTAAGATTTGATGCCTCGATGAACTGGGTGTGGATTGCTTCTGTCCGAACCTTAGATAGAGGTTTCATGCTATTACCCCCTTGCTTGGACGCAGGACAGAAACAGCCGCGTGAATTTTTGGCAAAACTTGCCCGTGAGCGAGCAGCCCATAGTTTAAAAATTGCATGGATTTAACCTGTTATTTGACTGGTTAGTAGCCAGATTTGGGGATCTTTGTAAGTAGGAAAAGAGCACAGATAATGTGCAGCCTGATCGCCGCTCAGCTACTTCAGGTCACGACTGGCAGTAAGTCGTTCAGCCATCCAGGCATTAACCTCAGCCTCAACAAATGCCACAGAGCGGCCACCCAGCTTGATCGTCTTGGGGAACGCTCCAGCATTCATCAGGTCGTAGATACTAGACTTGCTCAGGCCAGTTTTATGGCAAGTCTCTTTCATGCGGATATAGCGTAATTCTGAACTAAAGTGCAGCTCATAGCTGTTGGGAATGTGAGTTTCCATTATGGTTGTACCTCGTCGTTACGGTCGTTATTGACGGGGCTATAGAAACACGGGGACCCACCCTTAGGGCAATACCCTAAGGGCTAAGGGTAACGGTGTTTTTGTACCCTCAGGGTTACTGCAACCCTCGCTGTTACTGGGTTTCATACTCTAAGGGTGTGGGGCTGTTTGAGTTTTTTTCCAAGTAGACCCTAAGGGTATTAAATGGAGCAGTCTGCTGCGGCTATACAGATTTGGCAGGGGCTGAGCCTACGGGACTGGCTACCCGCGAGACCATTTCGGCCTCCTTGACTGAGCTGCAAAGTTTCTCCTTTATTAACCAATCAATGATCTGCTTATGTGTCGAGCGAGAGCTTTTGTCGCTTGGATCCCAGTTGTCGCCCCAATAACGTTCCTGAACCACTGCCACCAGCTCCAGCAGTGGTGTTATGTAGCGAAAGACTCGCACCTGTGTCTTTAGTACAGCGTTCTCTGCTTCGGCTTGTTGTAGTCGCTGGTTTTGCTCTGCGGTATGGGCAGCAGCTTGAGCTTCTACTTGACGTAGCCTCTCGGTGACTTCTGTAGCTTGCTCAGTAAGAGTTGCAGCCTGCTCGTGTGTGTCCTTGTCATATTGGGGGGACTCATCAAAGGCAATATCCCTCGCCAAGAATCTAAAGTCTTCTTGAGAGATCAAATAGGTGGGAAATGGGTTGTCCATCTCATTGACACAGGCAAAGGCGTCAATGGTACTGGATTTGGCCAAGATGTCTGTTCGTGCAAAAAAACGCGGGTTCTCCAGTGGTCGCCCAACATAGCTCTCATAAAGGTCTGGCCAATATACGCACCAAATACCCCCAAGACGGGCCGAAACTACCTTTTCATCGCCTGTCGGTTCTATTTCACCATAGCAGGCACGCCCGTCACTAAGCGTAACTGTCCCATCATCGTCAGGGGGTTGCTTGCTATAGTCCTCGACGCAGCCATAGACTGGCTCGGCCCACTGATCAAAATTCACCATCAGGGTAATATCGCGTTCGACCCCACGCTGAATAATGTCAGTTACTTTACAGCCAAGAGTCTTGGCAGCACGTTTTATAGGGTAGTAGGGAAGGGAAGGAAATTGTTTATTGGCTTTGGCTTTTTTTGCCATAACTCGCGTCACCTTAACGCTTCCTTGAAATTAAGTGCCAGGTCAGGTGGGCAAGGTTTCCCGCTTTTCTCTCCGTCGAGATAGACCCGGCAAGTCGTCAGGCTGGGGCTATTCGCCCACCACCTTCAATGCTCTAAAACCGCTAGCCAGAGAGAGATTTCCTTGGCTGGCCTGTTCTATATGGTTGCTCCACCAGCCCATCATGATCTCCCGCTGCTCGAAGTAATCTGATCGGTTATAGGCACGGCGGATCTCGTTCTCGTCGGCGTGAGATAGCGCTGCCTCGATGGCATCCGGGTTGAACCCCTGTTCGTTCAGGATGGTACTCCCTAGCGAGCGCAAACCATGAGCCACCAGCCGTCCGCCGTAGCCCAGCCGCTTCAGCGCAGCATTCGCGCTCTGATCGTTAATATGGCCAAGTGGGTCACGGTAACCGGGGAACACAAAGGGACGATGACCGCTGATAGGTCTCATCCGCTCCAGCAGGGATATAGCTTGTGGTGTCAAGGGCACTCGGTGGGGGCGATCCATCTTCATCCGTTCTGCGGGGATGTTCCAGACTTTAGCCTCCATGTCGATCTCATCCCAGCGAGTTCCGGCTGATTCGCCCGGGCGAACCAAGGTATGCAGGCTCCATTCAATTTGGCAGCGTGTTGTGGGGTCTAGTCGTCCATTGGCAATGTCAGCCATCAGGTCTGGCAATTCTTCCGGCTTGAGGGTCGGCATATGCTTTTTGGCTGGTTTTTTGAAAACTTTGCGAACGGCAGCGCAGGGGTTGGCGTTGAGCAGGCCGTGGTTGACGCTGTAGTCGAGGATCTCGTTGATTCGCTGACAGAGGCGACGCACTGTCTCAAGTTTTCCATCGGCCTCCAGTGGGCGCAGCATCTCGATTACTCTGGGGGCGCGGATCTGGTCGATGGGCATGGCCCCAATGAAGGGCAGCACATATAGCTCAAGGGAGCGCCACGAATCTGTGGCGTAGGCTTCTGATACGTCGTGACGTTTCAGTTCCAGCCATTTGCTGGCCATGCGTTCGAATGTGTTGGCACTGGCTTCTTGCTCGGCTTGGGCTGTGGCGAGCAGTTCTTCTTTGTGGAGCTTGGGGTCAATGCCTTGGGCCAGCAGGGCGCGGGCTTCTCGCCGCCGTTCTCGGGCCGCCGATAGTGTTACATCAGGATATGCACCGAAACTGATGTTCGAACGCTTCTTGTCACTGGGTCGGTAGTAGTTGAACAGCCACAGTTTAGTGCCATTCAGCTTTACTCTCAGGTAAAGCCCGTCCCCGTCAGCCAAATTGTACTCTTTGACCAGCGGCTCACCCGGCTTGGCCTTCGGTGGTACCCCAGGCTTTGCTGTTCTTACCCTTGAATCACTAAGTTTGTCGTTGCTCATGGTATTACCTGTCAAACGTAACACCAAAGTAGGTGTTACCAGAGTGGTGTTACCACAGATGTTACCTTTAGAGCTGGATTAAATCGACTTTCTCGGATTTCTACGGACAACAAAAAACCCGCAAAGCCTTACGCTATGCGGGTTTCTGTACTTCTTCGTTCCCGGCCGGAACATTATTTGGTGGAGCTGGGGGGATTTGAACCCCCGTCCAAAATTACTACATCCTCGGTACTACATGCTTAGTCACTCTTTACATTCGCCAACAGGCTGCGGAGAGACACGCCACGCATTGACTAGCTCGATTGGTTTTAATGCTTCCGCCCCGAGCAGGACTTCCACACGATCCTGTGAAGGATGACCTTCCGTTTCCCTAGGACACAGGCAAGCTAGGGGAGAAGGGCTCAGCGCAGGTTATTAAGCTGCGAGTGCGTAGTTTTCGTCGTTTGCGACTATTTTTTTGCGGTTTATTAACGAGGCCTACCGCACCTCGGCATGCACCTTGGGTTTCGTGAATCTTGTCGAATCCAGAATCAGCCCCAAGTTGTCAAAAGCGATTGTACGCAAAAATCCTGCCATGGCAAGGCGTTGATGGCAATCGACCGGCTGGTGCCGGTCGATTGCTGGTTTATTGGGCGCCACTCATCGGCAGGTGGCACGGCATCAACCGCGGTTCTTGTTCTTCATGATGCGGGATTTCTCCCGATCCCATTCGCGGGCCTTGGTATCTTCCCGCTTGTCGTGTTCTTTCTTGCCCTTCACCAGGCCGATCTCGACCTTGACCCAGCACTCTTTCCAGTAGAGCGCCAGCGGCACTATGGTGTAGCCCTGACGTGCCACCAGGCTTTCGAGCTTGTCGAGTTCACGGCGGCTCAGCAGCAGTTTGCGGGTGCGGGTCGGGTCGCAGACCACGTGGCTGGAGGCGGCGTTCAGCGGCAGGAAGGTGGCGCCAAACAGGAAGGCTTCACCCTGCATGAAGATGACATAGGCTTCGCTGATATTGGCCTTGCCCGCCCGCAGGGATTTCACTTCCCACCCTTGCAGGGACAGACCGGCTTCCACGCGCTCTTCGATGAAGTACTCGTGGCGGGCGGCTCTGTTGAGTGCAATGGTGCTGGACCCGGCTTTGTTTTTACTGTTCTTTTTGCTCATGACGGGGGCCTTCGGCAATGTTGATGAAGGCGCATTATACGTGGGTGGCGGCGGCTGTAAAACGCGCAACCGCTCGAGTGGTGGCTTTGTGAGCGATCCAGGAGGGATTTTGGCTGGCAAGGAGATGTATGCGTGATTAACGAAGGCGAAAAAATGAGCGATTGGTCGGGTGATGGCTTTCTGGACCGTTTCGGCGGTGATTTTGGCTGACAAGGTGGTAAAATCGGGCCGATTGGAAGAGGAAAGCCCATGCCCCGTATTACTCGCAGTGCCCTGGTGATGTTCAGCGCAGAACAAATGTTCCGGCTGGTCAACGACGTTCACGCTTATCCCGAATTCTTGCCCGGTTGCGTCGGTAGCCGCGTTCACGAGACGGGAGAAGACTACATGATGGCCTCGGTGGACGTGGCCAAGGCAGGCATCGCCAAGACCTTCACCACCCGCAATCAGCTCGACGCCAACCGCACCATCAAGATGGAGCTGGTGGAAGGCCCCTTCAAGACGCTGGCGGGCTGGTGGACCTTCACGCCGCTGGATGTGGATGCCTGCAAGGTGGAGTTCGACCTCGATTTCGAATTTACCTCCAAGCTGATCGAGCTGGCCTTTGGCCAGATCTTCCGCGATCTGGTGGGCTCCATGGTGCTCGCCTTCTCCAACCGCGCCAAGGTGGTGTACGGTGTCTGATCTGCTCGATATCGAAGTCGCCTATGCCCTGCCAGAGCGGCAGACCGTGTTGCGTATCCGGGTTGCTCCCGGCACCAGCGTACTGGCCGCCATCGAGCAGTCCGGCATAGTACAGAAGCACCCGGAGATCGATCTCGCGGTCAACAAGTTCGGCATCTACAGCCGTCCGGTCAAGGGCGCCGAGCCGGTGCAGGAAGGGGATCGCATCGAGATCTACCGGCCGCTGATCGCCGACCCGAAAGAGATGCGCAAGAAGCGGGCCGAGAAGGCCAAGGAAGAGGGGCGTGCCGACGTGGTGACCGGCGGCCGGCCCGATGTGCACCGCAAGCGGGGCGATGCCGAATCGACCTGACACAGGTTGCATCGTTGGTATAAACAAGAGGCGCCACGGCGCCTCTTGTTATTGGATGCTACTTTGCATCCCTGATATGGGATGAACTGCTGTAAGACTAAAGGTTCACAGCACGAGCAGCCGCTCGTTTTCCACCGTCTCGACACCCTCATCCTGCTCGGCGAGGACTCGCATGGCGTGGGCCACCTGGCTCGCCTCGATGGCGCGCCAGCGCCTGAGGGGTCCCTGCAGCAGCGGCCTGATCAGCGGATAGATGGCCTGAATGACTTGCTCTGACGTGCGCGGCGGTTGGCGATGGCCGAGCAGCATGGCGGGGCGCAGGATGGCGAGTCGCTGCCAGTCCTGGGTCAGCAGGGCCTGCTCCACCTCCCCCTTGGTACGCAGATAGAGGGCAGAGGCGCGGGCGTTGGCGCCGAGGCTGGAGATGACGATGAGGCGGCGGCAACCGTGGCGACGGGCGAGGGCGGCGAAGGCCAGCACATAGTCGTGATCCACCCGGCGAAACGCCGCATCGGAGCCGGCGTCCTTGCGGGTGGTACCGAGGCAGCAGAAGGCGACATCGACGGGGGCGGGCAGGGCGACCTCGTCCAGTTGGTCGAAGTCCACCGGCAGCCAGCGCCGGTTTGGGGCGGGCTCCCCCGGCGTGCGGCAGAGCAGGGTCAGCTCATGGTCAGGCCTGAGTTGGCGGACGAGTTCCCGCCCGATCAGGCCGGTGGCGCCGGCTATCAATATCTGGCTCACAGTGATCTCCTCGGGGGATGGGCTCAGTTATCAGCCTATAAAACAAAACCGGCCTTGGCCGGTTTTGTGGGATATCAGAGCGGGGTGGTGAAGGCCGCCGGGAGCGGGAAGTCTCCCGTGGCGGTGGCCAGTCGGTCACCCACGAAGTTCAGGGTCAGCTCCTTGCGCTCCTTGTCACCGCGCCCTGGCTGGAATTCATAGAGATAGTACCAGGTGTTGGGATCGAAGCCGTCCCGCAGCATGGGGGAACCCAGCACGAACTCGACCTGCTCGCGGGTCATGCCCTGGCGCAGCTTGTCGACCTGTTTTTGTTCCACATAGTTGCCCTGGGGAATATCGATGCGATAGACCAGGCTGCAACCGGACAGAGTGAGGGCGGTCAGGGCCGCGGCAATCAGGTGTTTCATCCGCATATCGGGTTCAGATCATCCATACAGTCTTTTTAGCTCGGCAAATCATACCCACTCCCTGTGCGGAAGTAAAAAGCCATTGATCCTTCAGCCAATAAAAAGGGCCGCATGGCGGCCCCTGGCAAATACGCGAAAGGTCACATGGCGGCGCGGAAGATGGCGACTATCTCGGCGTGGCTCGCCTGCTTGGGGTTGGTGAAGCCGCAGGCATCTTTCAGGGCGTTGCTGGCCAGCAGATCGAAGTCATCGCTCCTGACGCCGAGCTGCTCCAGGCCAGCCGGGATCTTCACATCCCGTGCCAGTTGCTGGATAGCATCGATCGCGGCGGCCGCACCCTGCTCGTCGCTCATGGCGCCGACATCCACCCCCATGTGATGGGCCACGTCCTTGAGGCGAGCGGCACTCACCTGAGCGTTGTAGGCCTGCACGTGGGGCAGCAGCACCGCATTGCAGACACCGTGGGGCAGGTCGTAGAAGCCGCCGAGCTGGTGCGCCATGGCGTGCACGTAACCGAGGCTGGCGTTGTTGAACGCCATGCCCGCCAGGAACTGGGCATAGGCCATCTGCTCGCGGGCGTGCAGATCGTCGCCCTGGTTGACCGCGGTGCGCAGGTGTTTGGCTATCAGCTGAATAGCCATGATGGCGCTGGCGTCGGTGACCGGGGTGGCGGCGATGGAAACATAGGCCTCGATGGCGTGGGTCAGGGCATCCATGCCGGTGGCGGCGGTGAGGCCGGCGGGCTTGGCCAGCATCAGCTCGGGATCGTTGACCGACATCAGCGGGGTGACGTGCTTGTCGACGATGGCCATCTTCACGTGGCGGGCCTCGTCGGTGATGATGCAAAAACGCGTCATCTCGGAGGCGGTACCGGCGGTGGTGTTGATGGCGATGAGCGGCAGTTGCGGCTTGGCTGAGCGATCCACCCCTTCGTAATCCGCGATGCTGCCGCCGTTGGTGGCCACCAGGGCGATGCCCTTGGCGCAGTCGTGAGGCGAGCCGCCGCCCAGTGAAATAACGCAATCACAGCCGTGGGCCTTGAGCATGGCCAGCCCCTGCTCGACGTTGGTCATGGTGGGATTGGGTTTGGTCTCGTCGAAGACAGCGCTCGCGATGCCATGCTCCGCCAGCAGGGCGGCGACCCTGGCCACCACGCCGATCTGGCTCAGCACCTTGTCGGTGACGATCAGCGCCTTGCGAAAACCATGGCCCTTGATATCGGCTGCCGCCTCTTGCAGGCAGCCCGCTCCCATCAGGTTGACCGCGGGAATGTAGAATTTGAATGTCGCCATGATGGACTCCGTATGATTAGCCATTAAGTGGTATACGGGCGCCAACATAACAGCAGATGAGGCGATGCGAAGGGGTCAATAGTATCTGATTTACAACTTTGTGGACTCGATCGCGCTCTGGCCGAATCGTGGTAGCGAGGGCTTGACAAGGGGCTGGAGCGAGCGGAGAGAAGAAAAACGTTTTTCAGGAAATTCATCAAGTTAGCAAACGTTTTGCGTAGAATTTGTGACTGTCAATGCGTGGAAGTGTGAGGAGCTTCAAGGAATTGGAAAGCGCTTTCGACCATAGTTGGCGCCTCCCCGAATGAGGGGAGAGCAGGCTTGAAAGTATCATAAAGAATCATCTTAACTTGCCCCCTGACCATGCTGGTGGGGAGCAACCAGGAGTCCACTATGTCTGATGTTTTTCACTTGGGTTTGAAGAAAGCTGATCTGCAAGGCGCCACCCTGGCGATCGTCCCCGGTGACCCCGAGCGCGTGAAGCGCATCGCAGAGCTGTTGGATAACCCGGTGCACCTGGCCAGCCATCGTGAATTCACTACCTGGCGTGGTGAAATGGGCGGCACCGCCGTGATCATCTGCTCTACCGGTATCGGTGGCCCGTCCACCTCCATCGCGGTAGAAGAGCTGGCACAGCTGGGCATCCGCACCTTCCTGCGCATCGGCACCACAGGCGCCATCCAGCCGCACCTGAATGTGGGCGACGTGATCGTCACCACCGGCTCAGTGCGCCTCGACGGTGCCAGCCTGCACTTCGCACCGATGGAATTCCCGGCCGTTGCCGACTTCGAGTGCACCACTGCGCTGGTCGAGACCGCCAAGGAGCTGGGCTCCAAGCTGCACGTGGGCGTCACCGCCTCGTCCGATACTTTCTACCCGGGCCAGGAGCGTTACGACACCTTCTCCGGCCGCGTGGTGAACCGCTTCCAGGGCTCCATGAAGGAGTGGCAATCCATGGGCGTGCTGAACTTCGAGATGGAGTCTGCCACCCTGTTGACCATGTGTGCCAGCCAGGGCCTGCGCGCCGGTATGGTGGCGGGTATCATCGTCAACCGCACCCAGCAAGAGATCCCGAGTGCGGCCACCATGGCAAAAACCGAATCTGATGCGATCAAGATCGTGCTGGGCGCCGCCCGCAAGCTGATCTGACGCACCACACAGTGTGGGGGGTGGGGGCCGTTGCGAAAGCGCGGCCCCTATCTTTATCTGCCGTTTATCAAGATAGCCATCGTTTGTCCCGTCATTCGCTCCCCAGCCATCACTTCCTCTGCTGAATTAAAATGGACTGGCATATCTCGCCGCCACGGGCTCATCGCTCAGCGGATGGATGAAGTCGACTCTCTTTTCCCTGCTTTCATTTTTTTGCCGTAGTTAGAACGGACGGGCAGATCGCGCCGCCATCGGCTCACCGCTCAGCGGGTGGATGAAGTCGAGCTCGCTCGCGTGCAGCATCAGCCTTGGGGTGTGTGCTGTGCCTGGCAGCACCAGGCCGCCATAGAGATCGCAGCCCAGGATGGGATGCCCCAGTTGCTGGCAGTGGATACGCAGCTGGTGGGTGCGGCCGGTCTCGGGCACGAGCCGCACCCGGGTCAGCGCCAGCGGCTCATCCTGCTCTTGTTGGCGGGTGAGCCGCTCTTGCACCCGATAGCGGGAGCGAGCGGGCTTGCCGCTTTGGGGGCAGATCTTCATCAGCGGAAACAGCGCCGGATCCTTGGCGATGGGGGCGTCGATCAGTCCCTCGTCTTCGGCCAGGTGGCCGCAGAGCAGGGCGCTGTACGCCTTGGCCACGGCGCGCTGGCTGAACTGGTGACAGAGCTGGGCGTTGATGGCCTTGTTCCTGGCCACCACCATGAGGCCCGAGGTGCCAAAGTCGAGGCGATGCACCAGGGTGCACCCGGGGAAATCCTGTACCAGCCGATAGTGCACCGAGTCGAGGTTCTGCGGGTTCTTGCCCGAGAGGCTGAGCAGGCCGCTCGGCTTGTCGATGATCAGCAGGTGTTCATCCTCATGGAGGATCCCGATGCTGGCGTGGCAAGGGGGGGCGATAAAGGTGTCGACGATGGCAGACATAGGGCGCACGGGCTGGAAAGGGGGGGGGCGATCATACTCGAACCGGCTGCGCGGGGCGACTCGGCTGTTTGCACCGTTCGATGGGATAAGCGGGGATAATTCGTTCAACAGCTTGATAATTCAGTGGTTTAAAAGTGGGAAGGGCGCCGTTTTGTGACCCCTTCCCGAGTTCATCCGGGGCTTGCTTGTTAAGGTAGGGCTCCCTGTCATGTTGTAAGGAGTCTGTCCATGGCGTTGCCCGTTATGCTTGATTGTGATCCCGGCCACGATGATGCCATCGCCCTCATACTGGCGCTGGCGAGCCCCGAACTCAAGGTGCTGGCGGTCACCACCAGTGCCGGCAACCAGACGCCGGACAAGACCCTCAACAATGCCCTGCGCATCCTGACCCTGCTCGGGCGTGACGATATTCCGGTGGCAGCGGGGGCGCCGAAACCGCTGATGCGCGAGCTCATCATTGCCGACAACGTCCACGGCGAGTCGGGCCTCGATGGCCCCAGGTTGCCGGATCCTGCCTTTGCCCCGCAAGCCATGACGGGCCTCGAATTGATGGCCAAATCCCTGCGCGAGAGCCCGGAGCCGGTCACCCTGGTGCCGACCGGCCCGCTCACCAACATCGCCCTGCTGCTGGCGGCGCATCCCGAGCTGCACCACAAGATAGGCCGCATCGTGCTGATGGGGGGCGCCGCCGGGGCGGGCAACTGGACCCCGGCGGCGGAATTCAATATTTATGTGGACCCGGAAGCGGCCGATATGGTGTTCAAGTCCGGCATCCCCATCACCCTGTGCGGGCTGGATGTGACCCATGAGGCCCAGGTGATGGATGGGGATATCGAGCGGGTACGCGCCATTGCCAATCCGGTGGCCCAGTGCGTGGCTGGCTTGCTCGACTTCTTCATGATCTACCATAGGGATCCCAAGTGGGGATTTGCTGGTGCACCGCTGCATGACCCCTGTACCATTGCCTGGTTGCTGGCTCCCGCCCTGTTTCACGGGGTCGAGTGCCGGGTCGATATCGAAACCAGTGGCGCACATACTACCGGCATGACGGTGGTGGATCGCTACGGCCTGACCGGCAAACCGGCCAATGCCCTGGTGTTGCTGGGACTGGACCGTGCGGGCTTTATCGATCTGCTGGTCGAACGACTGCGGGCTTTTGGCTGACCGCCATTGCATTATTGAGAGAAGGGATGGGAAATGTACAAATCGTCGCTGGCACTGCTGGCCTGCGTACAACTGACGGGGTGCGCCACGCCATTCGAGTCGATGTGGCAGGGGCTGGCAACCTGTGATCTGGATCAGCTCCATCTCGACAGCGAGACGGGTGAGCCGTCCCATCCGCAGCTCAAGACCTTCACCCCCGACAAGGTGACGGACGGCTTCGCCTGGTACAAGACCCATCAGGAGTTGCACGGCCTGCCCATCACCGGGTTTCTCATCCCGGCCTCGACCTTCGAGGTGCACGCCCTCTTCGTCGATACCCCCATCGCCAACGCGCGCCGGCTGACACACAACGCCTATGGCAGCGAGTTCAGCGATGAGCGCAAGCATGATCTCGGGGAGGCCCCTCTGCTGCTGCGGGATCCCAACAACCCCAAGCGCACCATCATCGACTGCACCAAGGGGGAGTCGTCGGAGCCGCTGCCGGAGGAGCCGTTCCCGGAGGAGTAGGCGCCGGGGCGAGCATCGCTACGACCAGAGACGAGAGAGGGGAGCCATGGCTCCCCTCTCTGTTTATGTTCCCCAGTCACCGGTACGGCAGGGGGCTGTTCATCATTCAGGGATAATCCAGCGTCTGTTTGATAACGGGCAAATTGGCGGCGATCCAGTCAGGGTTGAACGATGCTCCCCGGTCGCTGACACGACAATGAGCCGCCCGCGTTCTGTATTCAGGGATAGCCGAGCGTTTCCTTGATAACGGGCAGATTGGCGGCGATCCAGTCAGGATTGATGGGCCCCCAGTCGCTGATGCGATAGTGGCCCTGCAGGTGGCGCGCCCCCTCGGTCTGCTCGAAGGCGCAGAGGATGTCGAGCTCGGCCAGGGCGGCCAGGGTGTCCTGAGCGGTGCGCCGCGGCATGCCGGTCGCCGCCATGATGGTCGGGATGGTGTCGGTGCCTTGGCTTATCAGGTGGGCGACATAGAGCCGACGGTAGAAGCTGGTGCGAGTCTTGCTCGGCTCTGTCATTGTCTATCCCCGAGATTTGCCTGGCTGACCGGACAAGCCGCCATATGCCATCGCTGCAGGCCGCTGGCGCCGTTTTTGCCTGAGTCGATCATATCTCGTCCTCGAGACGGTCGAAGTAACGCCAGGTGGCGATGGCGGCCTTGCCCATCACCAGGGCCCAGATGCCGAACCAGAACCAGCGGAAGAAGCTCCAGGTGGAGGCGTCGGGCTGGGTGCTCTCGATCTTGGTGACGTTCGGGAACAGGGAGAACATGTTCACGCGCCAGCCGTAGGAGGTGATGATGGCGAGGCGTTTCTCGAACTCCATGGACTTGGCCTTGGCCTGGACGTCGGCGGCATTGAACTTGAAGTAGAAGGGCCAGCCCCAGAGGGTATCCTCGTTGCGGAACACCCGGATCTTCTCGCCGGGGCGCTCGGTGTAGATGTAATAGACATCGACTGTAGGGCCATCGGCCGGGTTCTTCTGGCTGATGGGGCCGTCCTTGTCGGTGCGCTTCACCTCGACCCCGGTGATGGTGGCGATGGTGTGCTCCGGCAGATAGAAATCGAGCCAGAGCGCGGAGAGCAGGGCGACGAGGCCCAGGGCGATAAAAGCGGGTTTCTTGAACTTCAGGCTCATGGGATTCTCTAGGTGAGGGGGAATGACGTGCCTCTACCATACCCATATTTAAGCATGGCGCCCAGTCCCTAATGGCACCTTAAAATCAAAAGAGTCATTTAAAACGAAGAGAAGTCGGGGGCCACAGAGACCCGGGCCCAGGGTACGGGGCCCGAGCGTCACCCCAAGGGGCGATTACAGCTGGAATTGGGACAGTTGCTTGCGTTGCTGCTCGGCGAGCTGTGACAGTTCGTGACTGGCGGCGGCGCTCTGGCTGATGCCCGCCACGTTCTGGTTCACTATCTCGTGGATGTTGGTGATGTTGCGGCTGATGTCGGCGGTGACGCAGGATTGCTCCTCGGCGGCGGTGGCCACCTGGGCATTGGCGCCGTTGATCTGGTTGACCGCCTGGGTGATGCCGCCGAGCAGCGCCTGCACCTCGGCGGAGAGTTGCTGGTTGTGGCTCAGGATCTCGAGGGTCTCCTGCACCCCGCTGTTGGCCGACAGGGACTGGCTCTGCAACTGCTCTATGATGACCTGGATCTCCTTGGTGGAGTCCTTGGTGCGGGCCGCCAGCAGGCGTACCTCGTCGGCCACCACCGCGAAGCCACGGCCGGTTTCACCGGCGCGCGCGGCCTCGATGGCGGCGTTCAGGGCCAGCAGATTGGTCTGCTCCGAGATGCCCTGAATGACTTCGATCACCTTGCCAATCTGCTCGGACTGGGACTTGAGCCGCGCCACCACGGCGGCGGCGCTCTCCAGGCTCCCCGCCATCCGGCTGTTGGCCTGGATGCTCTTGGCGAACAGCGCCAGACCCTGTTCGACTCGGTTGTTGGCGTCCCGCGCCAGCTCGTCGGCCAGGGCGGCGTTGTGGTTGACGTTGTCGGCGGTGCTGGCCAGCTCGGTGACGGCGGAGGCGACCTGCTCGGTCTCGCTGCGCTGCTGCTGGGCATTGGCCTCGGACTGGGTCATGACGGCGGCGAGCTCGGTGGCGGCGGACGCCACGTTGCCGCTGATGCCGGTCAGGGTGTGGATGGTGCTACCGAGCTGCGTCAGGGTCTGGTTGATGTCCCTGGCCAGCTGGCTCAGCTCGTTGTTGCCCTCGGCTTTGGCCCGCACGTTGAAGCGGCCCTGGGCGACGGCGCGCATCACCTCCTGCAACTGGCCGATGGGACGCACTATCTGGCCGGACAACCACCAGCCACCGAGCAGCGCCGCGAGCAGGGTGCCTCCCATCAGCAGCAGAGTCCGCAGCAGGGTGGCGTGGTAGTGCGCCTCTTCCTCGGCAATGTCGGCCAGGATCAGCTGATTGACGTGGGCCGACATGCTGTCGATCTCCTTGATCAGCTGCTCCCCCAGATCGCGAAAGCGCAGCCGGGACTGTTCGTAGGCGGCGCTATCGCCGTTCCCCTGATATTGCCGGGCCAGCAGCGGCAGCATGTTGTTGCGGGTGTGGCTGAGGTAGGCCTGCAGGGCCATGGCCACCTGGCGATTGTCCTGCTCGGCGCCGGTTATCACCAGCCGGGCCAGGATGGCGTCTATCTCCTGCTCGGCGGCATCGAGCGCGCTCGGCAACTGGGCAAAGCGCTGCTGATCGTAGAGGCCATAGATGGCATTGGTGCGCAGCCGGTAGGTCGCGTGGATCAGGGCGGCGATGTCGTCCTTGTGACGGGTGACGCTGGCGGTGGTCTGATTCATGTCTCCGATGGCGCTGTCTATCTCCTGCTTGCTGATCCCGACCATGAGGATCATCAGCAGGCTGGCAAGCAGTAGGGGGATGAGAACTTGAAGACGGATAGACAGGGTATTCAACGACATGAAAAATCCTAACCCAAAAGAGGAGTGAAACGGCATCTTACACAGGCGCGACAAGGGCTGTCACAGGGTTTTTATGGTTGAAACCGGACCGGGGGAAAAGGTTTTTTCTTGTGTTAAAAGAGTGTGATAGGCAAGATCACCGGGTTATTGGCATGGAGGTGTAGTGTGTCTGACTGGATTGATCCCGCCATTCTGGCGTTATTTGTTCCCACGTTCTTTTTTGTCTCTGTCACGCCGGGCATGTGCATGACCCTGGCGATGACCCTCGGCATGAGCCTGGGGGTGCGCCGCACCCTGCACATGATGTGGGGGGAGCTGATCGGGGTCGGACTGGTCTCGGTGCTGTCGGTGGTCGGGGTGGCCGCCGTCATGCTCAACTACCCGGCGCTGTTCTCGGCGTTCAAGTACGTGGGGGGCGCCTACCTGGTCTGGCTCGGCATCCAGATGTGGCAGGCCAAGGGCAAGATGGCCATTCCGGCAGACTTGTCGGCCGGGCAGGAGACCAAGCCGCTCGGGCTGGCGCTGCAGGGCTTCGTCACCGCCATCGCCAACCCCAAGGGCTGGGCCTTCATGGTCTCCCTGTTGCCGCCCTTTATCAACGCGGCCAAGCCGATGGCGCCGCAGATAAGTGCCCTGGTGACGCTCATTCTCGTCATCGAGTTCTCCTGCCTGCTGCTCTACGCCAGCGGTGGCCGCACCCTGCGCCACTTCCTCGCCAAAAGTGGCAACGTCACCCTGATGAACCGCATCGCCGGCTCCCTGATGCTGTTTGTGGGTGTCTGGCTGGCCTTCGGCTGAGAACCTGTTCACGATCTTGCTGCAAGGCCGTGATCAAGGCTCATGTGCTGCTCGCCTATGTGAAAAAAATGGCTCACGTATCTGTATACGCTCCGGTTCCTGCGCTGCTCTTCACCTTGCTGACAGCCTCTCGTGACAGGTCGTGAACAGGTTCTGATGGCGCGAGCCATGCAAAAAGGCCACCTCTTGGGAGGTGGCCTTTTTTGTGGGCGGCTGGCGCCTCTGACTAGTCGGTCAGGCAGTCCGGATCGAATACGTATTCCCCCGCCAGCCAGCGCAGGATCTCGTTCACACAGCTCTGATCCTGGAACGGCAGGTAGCGAGCCTTGAGGTGGATCACCTGCTCCGGGGTGAGCTGGGCCAGGCCGATGTCCTGGAACAGCGTCAAGTCGGCCTGGATCATGGCGGAGATCTGCGGGCCGCAGGTGGCATTGAGGGAGGCGTGCAGCGCCTTGTCCGGATCGTACTGCCTGCCGAGCTTGTAGCACACCGGCAGGGTGGCGAGCGGCAGCACGGAGAGCGCGGCCTGCTTCATGGGGTTGACCGCGTGGCCGGCCACCAGATCGGCCAGCTCGGTGCGGTTCTCGAAGGCGCGCAGGTGCAGGAAGCTGCTGGCCTTGCTGCCGTCGTTGACCGGGTAGTTGTCCCACAGGAAGGGCTTGCGGTGCAGCCAGTCGGCGGCCTGCTTGAGGTGCGTCGCCGGGTATTCGCTGGAGCAGACCTTGGGGCCGGTCCAGAAGATGTCGAAGCGGCGATCCAGCCCCTGGCCGAGATCCGTCAGATAGTGGGGGGGCATGGCGCCGAACACCTTCTCCAGCACGGGATCCGTGGAGTAGTAGCTGGGGCAGAACAGCAGCCGGCTGGCCTGGGTGTGGGCCGCGATGTCGTGGGCCATGGTGAGCTGCCAGTGGGCGAGATCCGGGGTGTCCCCCTTCATGTCGTCAAACAGCACCGCCAGGATATCGGGCTTGAGCTCCTGCTCGATGACTCGCAGCTTCTCCAGCAGGGCCGGGCGCTTGTGCGCGTAGTCGTGATGGGCGCCCATGGGGCTCAGGCCCACCCCGAAGGCGAGGCCGTTGTCACGGCACTGCTGGGCGAGGCGACGCAGATCGTCGAGCTGCTGTGCGGGCCAGGGCTGGGCCCAGTGCTTGCGCAGATAACCATCTTCTTTTGGCGCGTAGATATAGAAGCCGTAGCCGTGGCGGGGCAGCCACTGGGCGTAGCGGGCGCGGGCGTCCCAGCTCCAGCCCTTGCCGAAGAAGCCCTCGATCAGGCCCAGTTTGGGCGAGGGAGGGGTGAGATCTGACAACAGGGTTTGGTAAGGCATAATCGACTCCCTTCTCGCTGAAAACCTGTTCACCGTCTTGCAAGAGGCCATGAATCAGGAATATGTGCTGCTCTGAACCTTATTATCACTACAACGCGCGGTTGCTGCGCTGCGTTCACCCCATGCTGGCCAGCTGGCGCTGGGTGGCTTTTATTCAAGATGACCTAACGCCGATGCTAGACAGGGTCCTCTTCCAGGAAGCGAACCCCTATCTTGCGTGGCTCACCCTCTTCCATCTCCGCCACCGTCCAGAGCAGGCCCTGCCAGGCGAAATGGTCACCGACCACCAGATTATCGCCCAACTGCCCGGCGATAAAGTTGCCGAGCGTCTGATCCGCTACCTCGCTCACATCCAGCCCGTACAGCGGGGCGAGATCCGCCAGTCTGGCGGCCGCCTCCAGCAGGAAGTCACCGAAGAAGCGCGGGCCCAGATCCTGCTCGGGAGCCTGGCTGAACAGCTGGCCGAGGGCGGGGAGATCCCGCTCGTGGCCGATGACGCAGAGGATGTCGTCCGATTGCAGGCGGGTACTGCCCGAGGGGTGCAACAGCTCCTGCCCCCGGAACAGGGCGCAGATACGGGTGCCCTCCGGCATGCGCAGCTCCCGCAGGGGGGAGCCGATGCACCACTTCTCGGCGCTCAGGCGATAGACGAAGGTCTCCCACTGGCTGTCGAGATCGATCTCGAGCCCGGATCTGTTGATGGGGGAGGGGGGGGCCGGCACCTCGACACGGGCCAGCCTCGAGGCCAGCGGCAGCGAGCTGCCCTGCAGGATGAGGGAGACCAGCACCACGAAGAAGGCGACGTTGAAGTAGAGCTGGGCGCTGGGCAGCCCCGCCATCATGGGGAAGACCGCCAATATGATGGGCACGGCGCCGCGCAGGCCCACCCAGGAGATGAACCAGCGCTCGCGGGGGGCGAAGTTCTTGAACGGCAGCAGGCCGACCCAGACCGAGATCGGGCGGGCGAACAGTATCATCCACATCGCCAGAGCCAGGGCTGGCAGGGCGATGGGCAGCAGCTCGCTCGGATTGACGAGCAGGCCGAGCACCAGAAACATGCCGATCTGGCTGAGCCAGGTCAGGCCATCCAGCACCGACAGCGTGGTGCTGCGGCTGCGCAGGGAGAGGTTGCCAAGCAGCAGACCGGTGAGGTAGATGGCGAGGATGCCACTGCCCCCCACCGCCGTGGTGAGGGCGAAGATCAGCAGGCCACCGCTGACGGTGAGCAGGGGATAGAGGCCGGGGGCCAGCTTGGCGCTGTTGATGAGGCGCCACAGCAGCCAGCCACCGCCGAGGCCAATACCGGCCCCCATGCCAAATTGCTGCAGCAGGTGCAGCAGCAGGAAGCCGGTATCCAGACTCTGCTGGGCGGTGGCCAGCACCTCGATCAGGGTGACGGTGAGGAACACCGCCATGGGATCGTTGCTGCCGGACTCTATCTCCAGGGTGGCGCTGACCCGCTCGTTGAGGCTGCGGCCGCCGAGCAGGGAGAACACCGCCGCCGCATCGGTGGAGCCGACGATGGCGCCGATCAGCATGCCCTGCATCAGGTTGAGGTCAAACAGCCAGGCGGCGGCGAAACCGGTCAGGGCCGTGGTGATGGCGACTCCGACGGTGGCGAGCGACAGGGCGGGCCAGAGCGCGACCCGAAACGAGGAGACCCGGGTCTTCATGCCGCCATCGAGCAGAATGACAGCGAGCGCCAGGTTGCCCACCAGATAGGCGATGGAGTAGTTGGCGAAGTGAATGCCGCCGGGGCCATCCTCACCGGCCAGCATGCCGACGGCGAGGAAGATGACCAGAATGGGAATGCCGACGCGAGAGGAGAGCGTGCTTAACAGGACACTGCATCCCACCAACAAGGCACCGATAAAGAAGAAATTGTTGATGGTGGTGGCATCCAATGGCGAACTCCTCGTAGCGATCCGCAAAAACAGGCACATTATATGCAGTTTGGACCCCTTTGTGTGGCTTAATTGTGCATCAATTTGCAGTTTTTTACGTTTACCGTGCTGTTTTTACGCAGGGAAGGCGATCGGTGCCAAGGCGGTAAAACACCAACAGTGAGTGGCAATTGGCCCTAGGTTTAGGGCCCAAAAGCGGCGGGTTCCCCCTGGTGGGGAGTTGGCTGGCAAGGGGGTGAGCAGAAGGGGTAAAAAAGAAGCAGGGGCGCCGGCAGGGCCCCTGCGGGGTAGATCAGTCGTCCTCGTCGTCTTTGACTTCCCGGATCTTGTCCTTGTATTTCGGCAACTGCTTCTCGAGCCGCTTCATGTCCTTGATGGCATTCAGAAACAGGCCAAGCAGGAACAACAGCGGCAGGCCTATCCATAACCACACACTCATCGGATTCTCCTTTCGGTGTGACTGGCAGTGACATAGCGGGCCAGGATCTCGTCGAGATGAGCCAATACGCACGCCTTGCCTTCAATATCCGCCTGTTGCAGGCAAAGCGCCAGCGCCTCGGGGTCCAGCTGCTGATCGGCCGACTCCAGGGCGAAGCTGATGTGCCAGGGTTCAACGGCGACGCCGCTGCCGCCGAGGGGCTTGGCAAAGGGCAGGAAGAAGCCGAAGTCGTTCATGTGATCCCCGAGCCAGGCGCTCAGATCCCTGAACCAGCCGCCCTCCTCATACTCCCAGGGCTCCAGCGCGAGCCTGGTGCCGGTGGGCAGGCAGTCGGGATCGTAGATGTCCAGATCCGTGCCCCAGTGGTGACGGCTGGTGCCGGGCAGGGCGCTCCAGCGCAGGATGGCGTGCAGCCGCTCGGTCTCCGTCAGTTGCAGCGCATCCAGCGGTTGGTTGTGGGCGTCCAGCAGGGGCCGTTCGCCGCGCCATTTGCCATTCCAGATGGCGAGCTGGCGTTCGAACCCGCGCCAGCTGGAAGCCGCCTGCAGGTTGTGACCCTGATGGGCGGCGGCCACCTGCATGTCGTTGAAGGCCGCCGCGGTGGCGGCGGTCAGGCGGTGGGGGCCGCGCCCCACCAGGATGAGGTGGCTCTCGTCCAGCCCCAGCAGCTGATCCTGGGTCATGCTAACAACCGCTCCAGCACCCCTTGGTACATGTCCGCCAGCAGATCCAGATCGCTCGCTTTTACGCACTCATTCACCTTGTGAATGGTGGCGTTGACCGGACCAAGCTCGATCACCTCGGCACCGGTGGGAGCGATGAAGCGCCCGTCGGAGGTGCCACCCGTGGTGAGCAGGGCCGGCTGTTGGCCGTTGACGCTCTCGATGGCCCCCACGGCCGCCGCCAGCAGCTCGCCGGTGTCGGTCAGGAAGGGCTGACCGGAGAGGGTCCACTTCAGCTCAAAATCCAGCCCGTGACGGGTCAGCAGGGCCTCGACCTGTTCGCGGATCGCCATATCGGTGAGCTCGGTGCTGAAGCGGAAGTTGAACTGCACCTGCAACTCGCCGGGGATGACGTTGGAGGCGCCGGTGCCGGCCTGGATGTTGGCTATCTGGAAGCTGGTGGGGGGGAAGTAGGCGTTGCCCTGATCCCAGACGGTGCTGGCCAGCTCATCCAGGGCGGGGGCCGCACGGTGGATGGGGTTGTCCGCCAGATGGGGATAGGCCACGTGGCCCTGCACCCCGCGCACCACCAGATCCCCGGTGATGGAGCCGCGCCGGCCGTTCTTCACCACGTCCCCCACCAGGGCGGTGGAGGAGGGCTCGCCGACGATGCACCAGCGGATCTTCTCGTTGCGCGCCTCCAGGGTGTCGATGACGCGCACCGTGCCGTTGATAAAGGGACCCTCTTCATCCGAGGTGATGAGGAAGGCGATGGAACCTGAGTGATCCGGGTTGGCAGCCACGAAGCGTTCGGTGGCTACCACCATGGCGGCGAGCGACCCCTTCATGTCGGCGGCGCCGCGGCCGTACAGCATGCCGTTCAGGATAGTCGGCTCGAACGGTGGGGTGTGCCATTTGTCGAGCGGCCCGGCGGGCACCACATCGGTGTGGCCGGCGAAGCAGAACAGGGGGCCTTCGCTGCCACGGCGGGCCCAGAGGTTGGTGGTGTCTTCAAACACCATGGGTTCGATGACGAAGCCCAGACGCTCGAGGCGCTCCGCCATCAGGGTCTGGCACCCTTCATCCAGGGGGGTAACTGAGGGGCGGCGGATCAGATCCTTGGCCAGTGCGATGACATCCGACATCGGCGTTCCTTAACAGAAAAGTTTAACGAGAGAAGAGGGATTGGTAGTGGTCTGCCTTGAACCCCAGGGTGAGCTCGCCATCGCGATCCAGCAGCGGGCGCTTGATCATGGCGGGCTGGGCCAGCAGCAGGGCACGGGCCTTGCTGTTGTCGAGCCCCTGCTTGTCTTCATCCGGCAGGGCGCGAAAGGTGGTGCCGCGGGTGTTGAGCAGGGCTTCCCAGCCAAGCTGGTTCAGCCAGCCGTCCAGCTGGGCTGGCTCCAGGCCATCGGCCCTGTGGTCGTGAAAACGGTAGTCGACACCGGCCTCGTCCAGCCACTTGCGGGCCTTCTTGATGGTGTCGCAGTTCTTGATGCCATAGAGGGTGGTGGCCATGGGAGGTCCTTTAGCTGCGGGCAGGGGCCCTGAATCAACGAAGGCCCGATTCTGGCATCCCGATCCCGCGATGGCAACGGCGACGCCCCGTTGCCGGGCTTTTTCTGCCGCCAGTCCGACTGCCCATGGGCCGCCAGGAAACAGAAAACGCGCCGGGTGGCGCGTTTTTTAGGGTTTGTCTCTGAGGCCAGGGCTTATGGCGAGAGAGGCCACTGGTAATCGAATACCCGGGCACGCTCCCAGGGGGCGTCCGGCAGGCTGGAGGAGAGGCCGGCGTACTTGCCCACGTCGTCCACCACGATGGCGGAGAGGGTGGGCAGCTCGTGTTCGGTGCAATACATGCGGATGCGTTGCAGCAGGGTGCGCAGCTCGTCCTGGCTGCCCTCCAGCCCGGCCTGCCTGGCCAGCTTGGAGTAACGAATGGTGGTGCGCTCCTTTGCAGACTCGATGAGGATGTCCCACAGCTTGTAGTCGCAGTGGATGCTCTCTGCGGTGGCCTGGTTTGTCATAACTCTCTCCGGTGCGAAATGGTCGCCTTGTGTCGACGGGCATCTTGGCCAGTTCACCCCCAACGGACGTTGATCCAGAGCAAAAAAAGTGGAGGTTGCGGGGCTTGGCGCTATGCAACTGGATCTTAATGCGCAGGGGTCAAATTTAACGACTGGTTTTTGTGATTTAGTTGGTGTTTTATTCTTTAAATGTGCATTCAAGCCATCTTTATTGATGGGGATCAAGGGAGAAGACGGGATCGACCACTAGATTCCGCCCCTCGATATCTTAACAGGAGCGCATTTTGGAACTCTTATTCGTCTCGTTCGTGCTGATGGCCGTGATCTACGGCATCGTCAAGGACTACAACCCGCAGGCCGTGCTGGCGCTGGCGGGGATGAGCCTCTTCACCCTGGCCTACTGGCTGGGGCTGCACCCCATACTGCCCGCCGACAAGAGCACCGGCTTCGCCCTGTTCGACCTGTTCGAGGTGTTCAAGGGGATCTTCTCCTACCGGGCGGCCGGGCTCGGCCTCACCATCATGGCGGTGGCGGGCTTTGCTACCTACATGTCTCACATCGGTGCCTCCCAGGCCCTGGTGCGGGTGGCGGTCAAGCCGGTGGCGGGCATCCAGTCCAGCTACCTGATGCTGGCGATCTGCTACCTGGTGGCGGTGTTCGTCTCCCTGTTCGTCACCTCGGCCACCGGCCTCGGCCTGCTGCTGATGGTCACCATGTACCCGGTGATGCGCAACCTCGGCATCAGCCCGGCCTCCGCCTGCGGCGTCATCGCCACCTCCCAGGCGTTCGAGATTGGCCCGACCCAGACCAACGCCATCTTCTCCGCCGGCCAGTCCGGCCTGGATCCGACCAGCTACTTCGTGGATTACCAGATCTGGCTGGTGGCCCCCATGCTGCTGGTGACCATGGTGCTGCACTTCTTCTGGCAGCGGCACTGTGACCGCCAGGATGGCTGGGATCCGGCCCTGCACCGCGGCGATCACGCCGAGCTCGACGAGCAGGGGACGGCCGAGGTGAAGGCGCCGACCTGGTATGCCTTGCTGCCCATCATCCCCTTCGTGCTGATGATGACCTTCTCCAAGCTCCTGGTGGACGACATCAAGATGAGCGTGGAGGTGGCCATGTTGCTGTCGGTGTTCATCGGCATGCTGTGCGAGCTCTTGCGTAGCCGCTCGGTGCGTACCGCCTTCGCGGGTCTGTCGAGTTTCCTCGACGGCATGGGCAAGGTATTCGGCCCCGTCGTGGCGCTCATCGTCTGCGCCGAACTGTTCGCCGAGTCCCTCAAGGCCATCGGCGCCATCGACACCCTGCTCCATTCCGCCAGCAACGCCGGCATCGGCAGCGGCCTGATGACCCTGGTGATGGTGGGCCTCATCATGGTGGCGGCGGTCATCATGGGCTCCGGCAACGCCGCCTTCCTCAGCTTCTCCACCCTGGCCCCCGCGGTGGCGGCCAAGTTCGGGGTCCCCGCGGTGACCATGCTGCTGCCGATGCAGCTCGCCTCCAGCATAGGGCGCAGCATCTCCCCCATCGCCGCCGTGCTCATCGCCTGTGCCGGCATCGCCAAGGTCTCCCCCTTCGTGGTGGTGAAACGCACCAGTGTGCCCATGGCCGGCGCCCTGGTGACGGCGCTGGCGCTTAACTACCTGCTGTTTATGTAATCCGTGGGCGGACGATCCGTCCGCTCTTTTCACGCGACCGATGGCTGGGAGGCCCGCCTTCCCAGCCCATGGAGACGATGATGACAGACTCACGCAACGGTTTTTCCCTGGACGCCTATCTGGCGGATCTCGCGCCGCTGATCAATCTCGATTGCGGCACCCGCACCCCGGCCGGGGTGGCTAGGGTCGCCGACATCATGACCGAAAAATATGAGGCCATCGGCTGGCA
Source organism: Aeromonas sp. MR16 (assembly GCF_022549315.1). NCBI lineage: Bacteria > Pseudomonadati > Pseudomonadota > Gammaproteobacteria > Aeromonadales > Aeromonadaceae > Aeromonas > Aeromonas sp. MR16. The sequence goes on from NZ_JAKZFK010000009.1 coordinate 110,419, forward strand.
GGTGGTGCGCCACCAGTTTGCCGATGAGTGCGGCCCCTGCCTCGAAATCACCAATGCCCCCGGCGCCAGCCACTATGACGTCATGCTGGTGGGTCACATGGACACCGTCTTCCCGGAGGGGACCGCCGCCAAACGGCCGCTCAGGATCGAGGGCGATCAGGCCTTCGGCCCCGGCGTCTCCGATATGAAGAGCGGCCTGCTCTCCACCTGGTATGCGCTCAAGGCCCTGGATCCGGCGGTGCTTGCCGGGTTGAAGGTGCTGGTCTGCTGCAACTGCGACGAGGAGATTGGGTCCCCTTGGTCCAAGGAGTGGCTGGTAGAGAAAGCCAAGCAAAGCGCCTGCGTGCTGGTGGCCGAGGCGGCTCGCCCGAGCGGGGATCTCATCAGCGCCCGCAAGGGCAACGCCAAGTACCGCATCCGCTTCCACGGCAAGGCCTCCCACGCGGGCTCCGCCCTGGCCGAGGGGATCTCCGCCATCACAGAGCTCGCTAATTGGGTGCTGGCCATCAACGAGCAGGTCAACCTGGAGACCGGCACCACCATGAACGTGGGGGTGGTGCAGGGGGGGACCGGGGTCAACGTGGTGCCGGACTTTGCCGAGGCCATCGTCGACTTGCGCTTCTGGAGCAACGACGAGGCGGCCGCCGTGCACGAGCGGCTCGGCTTCATGGCCAACAACCCCTTCCTCACGGGTTGTCGGGTCGAGGTGGAGCGCCAGAGCTTCAAGCCGGCGATGCGCCCCAATGGCGACACCGAGGCCCTGATGGCGCTGGTGGAGGCTGCGGCGGCTGAGGAGGGGATCCCCTTCAACTGGCTGGAGGCGGGGGGCGGATCTGATGCCAACTTCACCGCCGCGGCCGGGGTGCCGTCGCTGGACGGCTTCGGCCCCATGGGGGGTGGCTTCCACTCGGAGAGCGAGTTCCTGCTGCTGGAGAGCATAGGGCCACGCATTCGTCTGCTTAATCGGGTGCTGACCAAGCTGGCGCGCTGAAAAATCGCATCAAGGCAGTGCAAACGGGAGGCCCAGGCCCCCCGTTTTTTATGGAAATTGGATGGTCTGGAGCTGCCCTAATTGACCAGATGACTCGCGCCTAACTGACCAGATGGCTAGCGCCTAACTGACTAATGCCTAACTGACTAGATGGTTCGCGCCATCTTCCGCCAGATAGGCGAGATGATCCTGCCTCTGTACCCGCCAGCCGTTGAGGGGGATTGGCGCCGCAAACCCTGGCCCGTCGGTCACCATGCTGTGGTACTCCCCCTGCTCGCCGCAGGCATCGAAGCCCTGCCGCGCCGCCAGCGCCTGCAACTCGGCGAGGCTGGCGGCATCCAGCGCCCTCCCCACCCAGTCGGGGGTCAGCACCCGGCTATCGACGCAGGAGAGATGAGCCCGGATGCCGCGGGCCAGCAAGTCCGCCAGCAGTACGTCCCTTGGCTGTTGCCAAAGGGGTGTATGCACGGTGAGGCCGAGTGGCTGACAGCGGGCACGGATCCAGTTATCGGCACCGCCCACGCTGTCGATGTCGCCGGTGACCACCCCCTCTATCGCCCACTCCCGCTGCAAGCTGGCCAGCGCAGTCTCGTAACTCTGCTCGAAGGGCGCTGCTATGGCCACCAGTTGATGGGGCAGGCCGAGGGCCTCGGCCTGGCGCCGTACCAGCGGCAGCGGATGGGCGAGGAAGCTGGGGTTGGGCGGGGCGAAGGTGACCAGGGCCACCACTTGGTGGCCCTGGTCACGGGCATGGCAGAGCGCCAGCATGGCATCCTTGCCGCCGCTCCAGAGCGCGATGACGCGAGACATGGTGTGATTCCAAAGGGGAAAGAGGAGGCATGCTACCCGCCCAAGGGGGCCTTGGCAAAATCCGTAGGGCGGGCGCAGAGGGCAGAAAAACAACAGGCCTCGCAAATGGAGGCCTGTTGAGTGGCATCAGGAATGCCGATGGGTTTGAAAGAGCGTCACAGCAGTATGCTGGTCAGCACATAACCCAGGCTGCAGGAGGTGGCGACCCCGATCAGGCCCGGAATGATGAAGCTGTGGTTGATGATGTACTTGCCGATGCGGGTGGTGCCGGTGCGGTCGAAACCGATACAGGCCAGATCGCTCGGGTAGGTCGGCAGCACGAAGTAGCCGTAGCTCGCCGGCAGGAAGGCGATCAGCAGCTTGGGCTCGACCCCCAGCGCCAGCCCCATGGGAGCGATGGCGGTGAGCGCGGCGGCCTGGCTGTTCACCAGCTTGGAGATGAGGAAGAGCACCAGGGCATAGGTCCAGGGCTGGGCCTGCACCACGTGGGCCAGGGTTTCTTTGAGCAGCGGCATGTGGGCCTGGAAGAAGGTCTCGCTCATCCAGGCGACCCCGAACACCGAGAAGATGGCGACCATGCCCGCCTTGAACACGGCGCCGTTGGAGATGTCACCCGGCTTGACCTTGCAGCGCATCAGGATCACGGCGCCAGCGATCAGCATCATCATCTGGATCACCAGGTTCATGGAGAGCGGGCCGGTCTTGTCCTTGATGGTGAACACCGGACGCAGACCTTCGTTGGCACCGAGCAAGACCACGGCGGCGATGGCGGCGAAGAAGATCCAGGTCGACCAGTAGGCCTCTTTCGGGAACTTGGTGTTGAGCAGGGTTTCACCGCCGCCGTAGATGAAGGCGCGTTGCTCGGGATCCTTGATCTTGGCCTGGAACTCCTCGTCCTTGTCCAGATCCTTGCCGCGGCGCAGGCTCCACAGGGCCGCGACTATGACGCCGGACAGGGAGGAGGGGATGGCGATCATCAGGATGTCCAGCAGGCTGTAGGCCTGACCTATGCCATGGCCGGCCGCCAGGATGGAGACCATGGAGACCACGGCCACCGACACCGGCGAGGCGCAGATCGCCATCTGGGAGGCAACGGACGCCACCGCCATGGGGCGTTCCGGGCGGATATTCTTCTGCAGCGCTATGTCGGAAATGATGGGGAACATGGTGTAGACCACGTGGCCGGTGCCGCACAGGAAGGTGAGGGTCCAGGTGGTGAGGGGGGCCAGAATGGTGATGTACTGCGGGTGGCGGCGCAGCAGGCGCTCGGCAATCTGCATCATCAGGTTGAGGCCGCCTGCGGTCTGCAGGGTGGCGGCGCAACCGATCACCGCCAGTATGGTGAGCATCACCTGCACCGGTGGCTCACCCGGGGTGAGGCCGAACACGAAGGTCAGCAGGAACAGGCCTATGCCGCTGATGAGACCCAGTCCCATGCCCCCGAAACGGGTACCCAGCAGCAAACAGCCGAGTACCACCATAAATTCCATGAAGATCATTCCATTACCTCGTGTGATTCGGTCCATGAAGGCGCAGCGCCCAGGACGACATTGTTTGTTGTTATTTGCCCCTAAAGGGTTAGTTGTTATTCTGCCTACCCTAAAGGGGTAAAAATTTGAGGTACTTCAACAACCCATGTTTTTTCGATTTAAGTGCATAAAAACTACGGTTCTGATGGCTGGTTCGGGGGAGAAAAGGCGGGCGGAGGCGAGAAAAGAGGGGAACTGTGCGGATGGGCATGCCGGCGGCGGCGTCCGGGAAGCAATAAAAAAGCCGACCCTGAGGTCGGCTTTTTACGATTTTCGCGTGATACTCGCGGCTTAGAACTCGGCGGTGCGAGGGGTACGCGGGAAGGGGATGACGTCGCGCACGTTGCCCATGCCGGTCACATAGACCACCAGGCGCTCGAAGCCGAGACCAAAGCCGGAGTGCGGCACTGTGCCGTAGCGACGCAGGTCGCGATACCACCAGTAGTCTTCCTTGTTCAGACCCATCTCGGCCATGCGTTGATCGAGCACCTCGAGGCGCTCCTCACGCTGGGCACCACCGATGATCTCGCCGATCCCCGGGGCCAGCACGTCCATGGCGGCGACGGTCTTGCCGTCGTCGTTGAGGCGCATGTAGAAGGCCTTGATGTCTTTGGGGTAGTTCTTCACCACCACAGGGGACTTGAAGTGCTCCTCGGCCAGATAGCGCTCGTGCTCGGAGGAGAGATCGATGCCCCAGGAGACCGGGAACTCGAAGGTCTTGCCGCAGTTTTTCAGCACTTCGATGGCGTCGGTGTAGTCGATCTGGGCGAAGTCGGAGGCAACGAAGCGCTCCAGACGGCCGATGGCGTCCTTGTCGACGTGCTGGGCGAAGAACTCCAGATCGTCGCGGCGCTCGGCCAGGACGGCGTTGAAGACGTATTTCAGCATGGCTTCGGCCAGGGCGGCGTTGTCTTCCAGATCCGCGAAGGCAATCTCCGGCTCCACCATCCAGAACTCGGCCAGGTGGCGGCTGGTGTTGGAGTTTTCGGCGCGGAAGGTCGGGCCGAAGGTGTAGACCTTGGACAGGGCGCAGGCATAGGTCTCGACGTTGAGCTGACCGGACACGGTCAGGAAGGTCTCCTTGCCGAAGAAGTCCTTGTCGTAGTCGACCTTGCCTTCGGGCGTGCGCGGCAGGTTTTCCAGATCCAGAGTGGAGACCCGGAACATCTCGCCGGCGCCTTCGGTGTCGGAGGCGGTGATGAGCGGGGCGGCGATCCACAGGTAGCCTTCTTCGTGGAAGAAGCGGTGAATGGCCTGGGCCAGGCAGTTGCGCACCCGGGTCACGGCGCCGACCACGTTGGTACGGGCGCGCAGGTGAGCCTGTTCACGCAGGAACTCGATGCTGTGACGCTTGGCAGACATGGGGTAGGTATCCGGATCTTCGACCCAGCCCACTACCTTGACCTCGGTGGCTTGCAGCTCGAAGGCCTGACCGCTGCCCTGGGATTCGGCAACCACACCGGTCACCTCCACGGAGCAAGCGGTGGTCAGACGCAGCACTTCATTCTCGTAATTGGCCAGGGTATTGGGGACGACGGCCTGTACCGGATGGAAACAGGAGCCATCGGATATGGCCAAAAATGAGATCCCCGCCTTGGAATCACGGCGGGTCCGGATCCACCCTTTGACTGTCTGGGTGGTGCCAACCGCATACTTACCGGTCAGCACATCTACTACGGATGCGTGCGTCATCGAAATATTGTCTCCAGCTTGTTCTTGCAGCGCTATTTGCAACACTAGGGGTCTGGCCGGGGCATGAAGAGCCCTGGCTGGCAGACTAAGCCGTCAATCTTACCCGTGGGGGTTTGATAAAACCAAGCAAAAATATCGGTCGTTTGCGGGGTTGTCGGCCCGGATCGCTCGCGAGGCGAGCCGTAAAAACAGGGGGCGAGCAGGGCGGCGCACAGGCAGGCGCCTTACGGGGCCTGGCGAGAGCCCGCAGGCGGTGACGTTCTCCCGCTCAGCCTTGGTTTTTCTTGTCTCGCTCCGGGGAGATGGGGCGCTTGCCGAGCTGGCGCTCCACGCTGTCGAGCATCTGGTTGTAGGCCAGTGCGACCCGGCCTATCTCGTCCCCCTCGTCCCCCTCGAGCCGATGACCGAAGTCGTGGCGATCGGTGGCCTCCTCCATGGAGCGGGTCAGCTGGTTGAGGGGGCGGACTATCCAGGTGCGGATGACCCAGAGCGTCAGCAACAGGCCCAGCCCGAAGATGACGGTGAGGCTCAAGGCCGAGGTGAGGATATTCTGCTCGACCCGGGTAAAGAGAGTGTCGAGGGAGTAGTCAAAGCGCACCGCCCCCAGCACGCTATTCTCCGGCACCTGATGGCAGCTGGTGCAGTCGGTGCCGCGAAAATCTTTCTGGGCCAGCAGCGGGCGGGTCACCACCAGCTTGCTGTGCATGCCGTCGTTGACCACTTCCACACTGGCCTTGCCCGCCAGCGCCAGGGCATCGAATCTGTCCTTGGGTGCCTCGGTCTCGCGACCCGGTCCGTACTGCTTGTTGACGGCCGCGCCGCGCACTATGCGGGCGTCTTCCACGTGGGCGTGCTCGAGGAACTTGCTGCGCAGGGTATCGCGGGCCGCCATCTTGTCGGTCAGCATCAGCATGTTGAGGCCGTCGAAATAGGCCTCGATCTGTTCGTGGCTCTGCTCCTTGATGAGGGTCAGGATGAGGTCACGCTCGCGTACCGCCTGATAGGCTGCGGAGAACACCAATACCATGGAGAAGATGAACAGCAGGAAGAAATGGATCTTGGCAGTGATGGAGAGGCGCATGGGGCTGGTACATCTGTTGGGTCAAACCCACGCAGTCTACTCTTCTGCCCTGTCGGGTTTTGATGGATCGCTCACATTCTGATGAAAAAGAGCCAAAAGGCCCTGCACTCCCATGCAGGGCCTGTTCATGCTGGCTCAGTAGTCGCCGCTGGCGATGGCCTGGGTGATGGCGGTGGTCAGCACGGTTAATTCCGACGGGGAGATGACGAAGGGGGGCATCAGATAGATGAGCTTGCCGAAGGGCCGGATCCAGGCCCCCAGTTCGACAAACTTGCGCTGGATGCGCGCCACATCGACCCGCTCCTTCATCTCCACCACCCCGATGGCGCCCAGCACCCGCACATCTGCAACCAAAGGGTTCAGGGTCAGCGCCACCAGCTCGGTTCTGAGCTGATGCTCGATGGCGCGCACCCGCTCCTGCCACGGCGAGGCCAGCAGCAGCTCGATGGAGGCGTTGGCCACGGCGCAGGCCAGCGGATTGCCCATGAAGGTCGGCCCGTGCATGAAGACGCCCGCCTTGCCGTCACAGATGGTGCGGGCGACCCGCTCCGTGGTGAGGGTGGCGGAGAGCGTCAGGTAGCCGCCGGTGAGTGCCTTGCCCAGACACATGATATCGGGGCTGATGCCCGCCCAGTCGCAGGCGAACAGCTGGCCGGTACGGCCGAAGCCGGTGGCGATCTCGTCGGCGATGAGTAGCACCCCGAACTCGTCGCACAGGGCGCGCACCCACTGCAGGTAGCGGGGGTGGTAGAAGCGCATGCCGCCGGCCCCCTGGACGATGGGTTCGAGCACGATGGCGGCGATTTCCTCGTGATGATCCGCCATCAGGCTGGCGAGCTCCACCACGCACTCCTCGTTCCAGTCGGCGTGGAAACGGCAGCTCGGCGCCTCCACAAACAGCTGCTCGGGCAAGAATCCCTGGTAGAGCTCGTGCATGCCGCCATCGGGGTCGGTGACGCTCATGGCGCCGAAGGTATCGCCGTGATAGCCGCCGCGCAGGGAGAGGAACCGGGATCTGGGGGTGCCTTTGGCATGCCAGTACTGCTGGGCCATCTTGAGCGCCACCTCCACCGCCACCGAGCCGGAATCGGCCAGAAACACCCGATCCAGGCCGGCCGGGGTGATCTCCACCAGCTTGCGGCACAGCTCGATGGCGGGGGCATGGGTCAGGCCGCCAAACATCACGTGGGACATCTTGCCGAGCTGAGCGCTCGCCGCCGCATCCAGCTCCGGCACCTGATAGCCGTGAATACAGGCCCACCAGGAGCTCATGCCATCCACCAGCTCGCGGCCGTCGCTCAGGGTGAGGGTCACGCCTTTGGCGCTGGCGACCTCGTAGCAGGGCAGGGGCTGGGTGAGGGAGGTATAGGGGTGCCAGACGTGGTGCAGGTCGAATTCTTGGTTGGTCATTTTGTGTTCTGTTGTCAATGTTCTTGATCTGGTCGGTGTTGACAGTCTACGCGCGCTCTCTACACTAGCCAACAATTTCAGCCACTTGGCTTCGCACACTCAGGATTGCGTGCGAGGCATGGCGGCGGGTTCTGTGGTCGCTCATCCGGGATGGGCGGCGCAGGATCCCACTTATAACAATCGGAAGCCATGTATGAATGCTCTCACTCTGGGGGGTCACGCCCTTCGTCACGACTGGACCCTCGCCGAGGTGCAGTCGCTGTTTGCCCTGCCGTTCAACGATCTGCTGTTCCAGGCCCAGACGGTGCACCGCGCCCATTTCGACCCGAACGAGGTGCAAGTGAGCACCCTGCTCTCCATCAAGACGGGCGCCTGCCCGGAGGATTGCAAGTACTGTCCCCAGAGCGCCCGCTATCACACCGGCCTCGAGACCGAGCGGCTGATGGAGGTGGAGAAGGTGCTGGAGCGGGCCCGGGAGGCCAGGGCCAACGGCTCGTCGCGCTTCTGCATGGGGGCCGCCTGGCGCAATCCCAAGGAAAAAGACATGCCCTACATACTGCGGATGGTCGAGGAGGTGCGGGGGCTCGGCATGGAGACCTGCATGACGCTCGGCATGCTGACCGCGGATCAGGCCGCCCGCCTCGGCGCCGCCGGGCTCGACTACTACAACCACAACCTCGACACCTCGCCGGAGTTCTACGGTGACATCATCACCACCCGTACCTATCAGGACAGACTCGATACCCTGGAACACGTGCGCGGCGCCGGCATGAAGGTCTGTTCCGGCGGCATCGTCGGCATGGGGGAGCAGGCCAAGGACCGCGCTGGTCTGCTGATGGCGCTGGCGAACCTGCCGCGCCACCCGGAGAGCGTGCCCATCAACATGCTGGTCAAGGTGAAGGGGACGCCCCTGGAAAACGAAGAGAACCTGGACTCCTTCGAATTTATCCGCACCATCGCCGTGGCCCGCATCATGATGCCGGGCTCCCACGTGCGCCTCTCCGCCGGGCGGGAGAAGATGAACGAGCAGATGCAGGCCCTGTGCTTTATGGCGGGGGCCAACTCCATCTTCTACGGCTGCAAATTGCTGACCACTCCTAACCCGGACGAGAATAGCGATATGCAGCTGTTCAAGCGGCTCGGTATTCGCCCCGCCCAGCGCGCCCAGAAGCCGGATGAGGTGCAGAGATTGGAACTGGAAGCGGAGCTGCTGGCTCAGGTGACACGGGAGCCCGCCGGTGACGAGCTGTTCTATGATGCCACCCGTCAACGCGCGGCAGTGCAATCTGCTGTGAAATCCGCATGAATATCGTCACTTCCTCTGATAAATCGGGGCCTTTCGCCCTGAGTGACGCCCTGGCCGAGCGTGAGCGTAATGACCTGCTGCGCCGACGCACCCCGACCGAGGGCGCCACCGGGCTCCGGCTGCGGGTCGGGGGGCGCGAGTACCTCAACTTCTCCGCCAACGACTACCTGGGGCTGGGGGGCCATGAGGCCATCAAGGCTGCGTTCAAGGCCGGGGTCGATCGATATGGCGCGGGATCCGGTGCCTCCCCCCTGGTGACCGGCTACAGCCGCGCCCACCAGCAGCTCGAAGAAGACCTCGCTCATTGGCTGGGACTGGAGGCGGTGCTGCTGTTCAACTGCGGCTTCTCCGCCAATCAGGCGGTGCTGAAAGCCTTGCTCGGCAAGGATCACCTGCTGTGGCAGGACAGGCTCAACCACGCCTCCTTGCAGGAGATGGGCAGCCAGCTGCCCTGCAAGATGAGGCGCTTTCCCCACAACGACATGGACGCGCTCGAGCGGCAGCTTGAACCGGGCCGTGGCCTCATCGTCTCCGAGGGGGTGTTCAGCATGGACGGGGATCAGGGGCCTTGGGCAGCACTCAGCCGCCTCGCCGCCCAGAGCGGCAACTGGCTGATGATCGACGACGCCCACGGTATCGGGGTGCTCGGGCCAGAGGGGCGCGGCACCCTGGCGGCGCAGGGGGTGAGCCCGGCTTGCGTCCACATCCAGATGGGTACCTTTGGCAAGGCGCTCGGGGTGGCCGGGGCCTTCGTCGGCGGTAGCCGTGAGCTGGTGGACTATCTGGTCAACTTCGCCCGTCCCTATGTCTACAGCACCCATATGCCCGCCGCCCAGGCCTGCGCGGTCAGCCAGAGCCTGGCGCTGGTACGGGTTGCCGATGAGGCGCGTGATCAGTTGCGGCAGCTGATTAGCCGCTTCCGGCAGGGGGCCAGCCAGCTCGGCTGGCGGCTTGGGGCGAGCGAGACCCCGATCCAGCCGTTGCTGGTGGGGGAGAGCGCGCCTGCGCTGGCTTTGAGCGAGCGGTTGCGTGAGCGCGGCCTCTGGGTCGGTGCCATCCGTCCGCCCACTGTGCCGGCGGGCACGGCGCGGCTGCGCATCACTCTCAGCGCCGCCCACAGCGAGCAGGATGTCGATCGCCTGCTCGATGGCTTGGGCCCTTGCCAAGGAGCAGCCCTCTGCCCGGCCCCTGCCGGGGAGTCTTCCCATGCATGATCCTCAATCTCGGGACGCCTTTCAGCGGGTCGACAAGGTGCAGCTGGCGCGCCGCTTCGGCGCCGCCGCCCACCGGTACGACGCCCATGCCCAGTTTCAGCAGGAGGTGGGGCAGGCCTTGCTGGCCATGATGCCGGCCGGCTCATCTCTGACCGGTGCCTTACCCGAGGCCGGGCTGGATCTTGGCTGTGGCACCGGCTTCTTCCTGCCTGCGCTGGCCGATCGCTGCCAGCGGCTGCACGGGCTGGATCTCGCCCCCGGCATGCTGGCGCAGGCGGCCCAACGGGGCAGCGGCGCCCTGCTGCTGTGCGGTGATGCGGAGCAGTTGCCCTTCGCCGACCAGAGTCTGGACTGGGTCTTCTCCAGCCTGGCCCTGCAGTGGTGCGAGCGCCCGGCCCAGGCGTTCGCCGAGCTCTGTCGGGTGCTCAAGCCTGGCGGTCAACTGCTGTTCTCGACCCTGCTCTCGGACTCCCTCTGGCAGCTGCGTGAGGCCTGGCGCACAGTTGACGAGCGTCCTCATGTCAATCGCTTCCTCAGCCTGCCACAATTGCGCCGCGCCCTCAGCGACGGGGGTTTCCCCGCCCCGGAACTGGCGTGCCAGACCTGGTCCCTCGCCTACCCGGAGCTCAACGGCCTGCTGCGGGATCTCAAGGGGATAGGCGCCAGCCAGATCAACGACGGACGCCAGCCCGGTCTTGGCAATCGTCAGCGCCTGCTGCGTCTGGGGGAGGCCTACGAGCAATATCGTCAGCCGAATGGCCTGCTGGCCGCCAGCTATCAGGTCTGCCTTGGACGACTCGTTCGTCAATAGAAGGCCGGCTTGTTCGTCAGAAGGCCGGCTGGTCCGTCCATCAGCGATTCCGCCCACCCATGAGGGAGCGGACTCGCCACCGAGCATCATTGAAACGCGGGTGAGCCGCTCTGGCCGTCACCCTGTATTGCGTTGAGGAGTCATCATGGTCAAATCCTTCTTCATCACCGGCACCGACACCGACGTGGGCAAGACGCTGGTCGCCCGCACCTTGCTGCGGGAACTCGCCGCCCAGGGCCTCTCATGCGCCGGTTACAAGCCCATCTCGGCGGGCTGTGCCCGCACCGCCGAGGGGCTGCGCAACCAGGATGCCCTGCTGCTGCAGGCCGCCGCCAGCCTGCCGCTGCCCTACGAGCTGGTCAATCCCTTTGCCTTTGAACCCCCGATCGCGCCCCATATCGCCGCCCGCGAGGTGGGGGAGTCCATCCCCCTGAGCGGCTTGTCGGCAGGTCTGCGCAACATAGAGCAGGCGGGGGCCGAGCTGGTGATCGTCGAGGGGGCGGGGGGGTGGTTCCTGCCGCTGGACAGAACCTATCTGCTGTCGGACTGGGTCAGGCAGGAGAATCTGCCGGTGATCGTGGTGGTGGGGGCCAAGCTCGGTTGCCTCAACCATGCGTTGCTCACCTTCGCCGCCATTCGCAACATGGATCTGCCCATCGCGGGCTGGGTGATCAATCGGCTGGATGATCGCATGAGCCACTATCAGGAGAATCTGGATACTCTGAGGGGCTTGCTACCGGCGCCATTTTTGGGTGAAATACCCTTTGTAAACAATCCACTCGAAGCTGACTTGCGCGGGTGTCTCGATATTTCTCCTCTGCTCTGAACCCGACATTCAGCAAACATTCATCGGATCTATCTATTATCTGGAGCTGGTGTGGTATCGGGCTGGCAGCGAATTGGCCCGGACCACGCATCTATATCTCACAAGGAGTCAATATGAAGCGAATTATGCTATTCCTGGTGACCAACCTGGCCGTCATGCTGGTGCTGGGGGTGGTACTCAATATCCTGTTCTCGGTTCTGGGGATCAACAAGTCCAGCATTTCCGGTCTGTTGGTGTTCTGCGCCGTGTTCGGTTTTGGGGGTTCCTTTATCTCCTTGCTGATGTCCAAGTGGATGGCCAAGCGCAGCTATGGTGTCCAAGTCATCGAGCAACCCCGTAACGAGACCGAGCACTGGCTGGTCAGCACAGTCGCCCGTCAGGCTCGCGAGGCAGGCATCAAGATGCCGGAAGTGGGGATCTACGACTCCCCCGAGATGAACGCCTTCGCCACCGGTGCCCGCCGCGACGATTCGCTGGTGGCCGTCTCCTCCGGCCTGCTCTACAGCATGAGCCGCGACGAGGCGGAAGCCGTGCTGGCCCACGAGGTGAGCCACGTGGCCAACGGCGACATGGTGACCCTGACCCTGATCCAGGGGGTGGTGAACACCTTCGTGATGTTCTTCGCCCGTATAGTGGCCGGCGTCATCAGCAACTTCTTCAGCTCAAGCAACAGCGAAGAGAGCAGCAGCTCCGGTGGCTTCGCCTACATGATCACCGTCTTCGTGCTGGAGATGCTGTTCGGGGTACTGGCCTCCATGATCGTCATGTGGTTCAGCCGTCAGCGCGAGTTCCGCGCCGACGCCGGCGCCGCCAAGCTGGCCGGTCGCGACAAGATGATTGCCGCGCTGCAGCGCCTCTCCCGCGGTGCCGAGCCGCAGATGGAAGGGGCCATGATGGCCTTCGGCATCAACGGCAAGCGCTCCATGAGCGAGCTGTTCATGAGCCACCCGCCCATAGAGCAGCGCATCGCCGCCCTGCGCGGTTAAGCGTATCGCCATCAAAAACGGCTGCCCTTGGGCAGCCGTTTTGCTTTCTGGGGCACATAGCCCTCGCATCCCCCCCTTATCGGGGTCCGATCACCAGATCGGTCAGCGGCACGGCGCAGCAGGTGAGGATCTTGCCCTCGGCCCGCTCGGCGGCGGTGATGGCTGGCGCCTCCGGGTGATCCACTTCCCCTTCGATCAGGGTCTGCTTGCAGCTGCCGCAGATGCCGGCGCGGCAGCTCCAGGGCAGCTCCACCCCCTGCTTGTGGGCCTGATCCAGCACTGTGCCCTGATTGTTGCCCGTAAAACTCTGCTCGCCGATGCGCAGCTTCACCGCCTGGTGGGGACGGGTCACCGAGAGGATGGCGCCGCCGAAGCTCTCCTGCCGGATGCGCTCGGCGGCCACCCCCAATTCACGTAACTGCTCGACTGCCTCGCTCATAAAGCCGTGGGGGCCGCACAGGAAGACGTCCCGCGCCAGCAGCTCCGGGATCCTGGCGAGATGGGCCTGGCTCAGGCGTCCGCTTAACCCCTGCCAATGGCCATCGGGCTGACTCAGGATCAGGGTCAGCTGCATGCCGGCTTGGCTAAGGGCGTGCAGTTCGGCGGCGGCCGGGATGTCGGCCTCGCTGCGGCACAGGTGCATAAAGTGCATATCGTCGAGTTCGTGTCTGAGATGCAGGGTGCGGGCGATGGCCAGCATGGGGGTGACGCCTGAGCCCGCCGAGAGCAGCAGCAACTTGCGCTCGGTCCCGAGGTGGAAGTCACCGGCGGGAGGGGCGGCCAACAGGCGGTTACCGACCTTGAGCTGGCTGTGCAGCCAGGGGGAGAGGCGGCCATCGCCGAGGCGCTTGACGCTGATGCCGTAACGCTCCGGTTGCTCCGGGCTGGAGCTCAGGGTGTAGCGCCGTTGCAGCCGCTCCCCCTTGATGTCGAGGCTGATGGGCAGGTGCTGGCCGGGCAGATAGTCGGGCAAGGGCTCGCCGTCGGCGGCCTCGAACCAGAAGGTCTCCAGATCCCGGGCCAGGGGCTCGCGGGCGACGCAGACCAGCGCCCGCTTCTTCGGCGCCGCATTGGGGTAGACGGGGGGGCGGGTGCTTTCCAGCACCTCGATCTCGCTGCCTGCCTCAATCCAGCCCTCGTTCAGCGCCACCAGGTTCTGGCCGAAGTAGACCTCCCCATCCTCGCCACGCCGATAGCGGGTGAGGGTGGCGAGCGGCTCTTTGAGGGCGTTGAATCTGTCGCTGCCGGGTTCCACCGTGGTCATGATGCAGCGGCTGCAGGGCTTGGCGACCCGAAACTCTACCTCGCCGATGCGGATCCGCTTCCAGCCATCCTCCTCGAAGGGGCGGGTGCCGCTCGCCACCAGGTTGGTCCTGAACTGGCTCATCTGGTGCAGGGCATCGGATCTCAGGTTGAGGTCATCCAGCGAGGCCTGGCTGATGAGCAGCAGGGGATAGCCGTCGGCGAAGCTGACCCGGGTGCCAGTTTTTTCCCGAAAGCGGTCAGAGGTTTCGCCGAGCCAGAGCAGGCGAACCGGCTCCCCCGCCACCCGGCTCAGCCAGGCATCGGCCTGAGCGTGGGTGTGCAGAGCACTGAAGCTGTCGCCCCAGACGCCGGTGGCCTGCGGAGCCCGGCTGAATGCCTGCTCCTGCAGGCTGAGGGGATCCAGGCCCGGGTAGCGCAACTGCAAGCCGCCGTCGACGGGGGCGGCCACCACCAGCTGTAGCTGGGGATGGGTGCGGGCGGTGATGAAGCTGCCATCCGGTTTGACCACCATGTAACGGCGATCGCCTTTCAGGCCCTCTTCGGTCACCAGGGCGCGGTCCAGTGGCATGCCTGCGGTCGATTTGATGGGATAGAGATGAATGCTGTCGAGCCTTGGCATGTCCGGGTCCTTGTTGGTCGAGAGAGAGCACAGTGGCGACTCAGGTCCGGCCAGGATCGCGCGACGATACCCGAGCGGAGCAGGGAGTGCAGAGAGGAAAGATGTTAACCGGCTTGAGGGCTGTCACCAAGCCCCGCGATGACCGCTGGCGCCAGGTGAGGGGGATGGTGGCGACCGGCAATAAAAAGCCCGGCTTGCGGGCCGGGCTGGGGGATAAGTTGCTTATCCGGGTATTCGTCGAGGCGTCTAATGTGGATGTTGTTTGAGGATGTCGTATATCTCCTCTTTCAGTTTAAGTTTCTGTTTTTTCAGATCCTTCACCTCGGAGCTGTAATCGCTGGCGTGATGCTTTTCCAGTTTTCTAATCTCCTCATCCAGGTCGTTGTGCAAGTCAAACTTCTTCTGGAAATGGACATCACTGCTCTTCAGTTTAGAGATGAGATCTCTGTACTCTGGGAACATGTAATGGAGCCTCCTTTGTTTCGTTTGATTGTGCCTTGACCTTCAAACTACCCCTAACCCCGACGAAGAAATGTGATCCGCTTCAAATTCGGCGCCAATGGATCTCAGCCCGCCGCTGCAGTTTTTTAACTAATTGAATCACAAGCAGATAAGGGGTTTATGAGTAAGGGGGAGTGCGTTAAATCGGGATTGGCGTCACGTTTGTGACCAAGGGATGACAGCCACGGACAGCAAAAAGGGGCCAAAGGCCCCTCGTTGCAACGCAGATGGGTTTTACTCTTTTTTCTTTTTCTTCTCGGGCAACGGCTGGCCGTCGCGGGCGATCACCTTGCCCACCTCGAAGCCAATCTGCGCCGCCAGCTCTTCCAGATCCGGCGCCTTGGCCTCGTCGCCGATGGCGTACTGGTAGTTGGCGATGGTGATCTTCTCGGCCACCGGGGTGCCGGGGACGATGGGCTCACGCCAGCCCTGACCCACATGGGCGACCAGGGTGCCGTTCATGATGAGCTCGCCGACGATCTCTTGGGTGGGGGTGCCCTTGCCGTAGGTGAGTGCCTGGGGATGTTTCTTACCGACCAGGGGCTCTGTGCTGGCATGCATCAGCTTGGTGCGGATCAGCCACTTGGGATCCTTGGTCTTGCCGACCGCCTTGCCGGTCTGGTACTCGTTGATCTTGATGGTCTTGATCATCTGAGCCATGAATTCCTTGGTCAGCGCCTTCTGCGCCTCGTTGGTCTCATCGATGGCGATGGGAGCCACGTACCAGGTTTGGGGGGCGGGTGCCTTGGGGGCTTTGGGCGCGGTCTGCGCCATGGCCAGTGGGCTGAGCAGGAGGGCTGCCAACAAGAGTCCGATTTTCTTCATCATGATTCCGCTTATGATTCCACAGGTGTTTCGACAAGGATTTTGTTTTGCCAGCGGCGACTGCGCCAGCGCCAGAACATGGCCAGACCGCGCACCCACTCATCGCAGGCGATCGCCAACCAGATGCCGACCAGTCCATAACCCTGCATGATACCAAGGAAATAGGCGAGAGGAACGGCAATGCCCCACATGGAGGCGAGCGCCATGTAGAGCGGGAAACGGGCATCCCCGGTGGCGCGCAGGGCGTTGATCACCACCAGGTTGAAGGTGCGGCCGGGTTCGAGGATGAGGCTGATGAGGAACAGCTGCGCCACCTGGGTGATGATGTCTGCATCGTCGGTGAACAGGCCGATGAGGGCACGCCCGTTCAGGGCGGCGGCGATGGCGATCAGGGTGGTGACGATGAGGCCGAGTTTCAGGCTCTTCAGCAGCTGGTGATAGGCCTGCTCGAAGCGGCGGGCCCCCGCCAGATGGCCGATGATGATCTCGTTGCCAAGGCCGATGGAGAGGCCGAACAGCAGGATGAACAGGCAGATCTGGAAGAAGTAGGACTGGGTCGCCAGCGCCTTGTCGCCGAGCAGGCCGACGAAGGCGGTCAGCACCATGAACTGCAGCATCCAGGAGAGGTTCTCCCCCGCCGCTGGCAGGCCGATGTGCAGCACCTTGTCCAGCATGGCCTTGCTGGGACGCAGGATCTCCGGCAGGCGCAGCCTGATGCCGGTCTTGCGCGCCACCAGCCACACCAGCAGCACCACGCCGACGATGCGCCCCACTACTGTGCTGATGGCGACCCCGGCCACCCCGAGCTGGGGCAGGCCGAACCAGCCGTAGAGCAGCAGCAGGTTGCCGACGAAGGTGATGAGGTTGACGATCAGGGTCACGTACATGGCCTGACGGGTATGGCCATGGGCGCGCAGGGTGGCGGCCAGACAGAGCGCTGCCGCCTCCGGCAGAAGACAGAGGCCGATGATCTGTAAGTAAAGAGTGGCGTCGCCCATCAGGTTGGCGGGCAGGTTCATCAGCGCCAGCATGGTGCTGGCCCCGGCGATGACCCCCACCGCCGCCACCAGTCCCACCAGCAGGTTGAAGCCGATGGCGGTGTGGATCACCACCCGGGCTTTTTCCTTGTCACCGGCTCCCAGATACTGGGTGATCACCACGCTGGTCCCTATGCTGACGAAGCTGAACAGGGTGATGGCGAGATCGAACACCTGGTTGCCGACCGCGAGCGCCGCCACCCCCTGATAGGAGACGTGTCCCACCATGAAGGTATTGAGGGCCCCGGTCAGGAAGTGCAGGGCGAGATCGATGAACAGTGGCCAGGTCAGGGAAAAGAGGGAGCCCGGGCCTGTGTGGGGTTGAGTCTGCATGGGATGTCCAAATAGGGAGGATGGCGTTCGTCAGCACCATCTGGACGGGCATTTAACACCAAGAGCCTGAGCTGTGCAATGGATGATCCGGTCATCCCGATCCGGTGTGGAGCAGGATGGCCGGACCACGGCTCAGGCTGGGGGCGAGCCCGCCTCCTGTCCGCTCGACAGAGTGAATCGACGGTGCCGAGTTCGGCTGCATCTCATCCCTATTCAGGCAGGAGTGGCACCCGCCTCCTGCTCGCTCGGCAGGGTGAGCCGCGCCGAGTCCGGCAGCGTCTCATCCTGGGGCCAGCGGGAGAGCAGGGTATCAGTGGTGCTCTCCACTACCTCGTCATCCTTGAACACAGGCTCCCGGTAGCAGCGGGTCATGCGCAGCGCCTGATACATGTCGGGACAGAGGGTGATCCCCTCGTCGCCGACCCGGATCCCCGCCTGCTTGAGCCACTGGCTCATCTGGCCGTGGCGACCGGCCATCACCATGTGGATGCCACGCCGCTTGAGCTCCTTGTGCAACTCACCCACCATGCTCATCACGCTGATGTCCTGATGGGTGAAGCAGGCGACGGCGTCGATCACCAGGCACTGAGGGCTATGGGGATCCTGCACCAGCAGCGCCAGTACTCGCCGCTTGAAGTAGGGGGCGTTGAAGTAGGTAAGCGGCGAGTTGAAGCGATAGACCAGGGTGCCGGGGATGGCCTTGGCCTGCTCGTTGTCTCCCAGAGTGCGCACCACCCCCTCGTCATCCATGCCGAGCAGTTGATCCGTCGGTCGCATCACGTTGCGCAGGAACTGGAACAGGCCCAGCAGGACGGCGAGGGTGATCCCCGGGATCACCCCCATGGTCAGCACGCTGACGAAGGTGATGAGGGCGAGCCAGAAGGCGGCTCTGTCCGAGTGACGCAGCCCCCAGAGGCCGCGAAAATCGGTCAGCGACAGGGAAGCCATCACCAGCACTACCCCGAGGGCGGCGGTGGGGATGTATTGCAGCGGTGCCGTCAGGTAGAAGGTGACCAGGGCGATGACGAGGGCGGCGATGATGGAGACCAGCTGGCTCTTGCCGCCGTTGGCGTCGTTGACTGCGGTGCGCGAATCGGCGCCGCTGATGGCAAAACCCTGGGAGAGGGCCGAGGCCAGGTTCGCCATCCCGAGCGCCCGGAACTCCTTGTCCGCATCGATCTCGTAACCGTTCTTGGCGGCGAAGCTGCGGGCGGTGAGCATCATGGAGACGAAACTCACCATGGCGAGGTTCAGGGCCGGCAGCACCAGCTCACGCATCAGGCCGGGGGGAAACTCCGGCATCTGGAAGTCGGGCAGGCCGGAGCCGATGGCCCCCAGGGTGGCGATGTCGAAGCGGGCGAGATCCAGCGCCCATACCAGCGCCGCCGTCACCACCATGGCCACCATGGAGGAGGGCCAGGATGGCTTGAAACGCTTGGCGAGCAGCAGGGTGAGCAGGGCCGTCAAACTCATGGCCAGGGTCGGCAGGTGGGTCTGGGTAATGTAGTCGGTGCCATTCAAGATCCGCTCTATCAGGTAACGTTCGCTGAAAGTGAAGCCGAAGATCTTGGAGAGCTGGCCCACCATGATGGTGATGGCCACCCCGTTGAGCAGTCCCATCAGGATGGGGCGGGAGAGAAAGTCCGCCAGCACCCCCAGCTTGAAGCGGCTGGCGATCAGGCACCAGAAGCCGGTCATGGCGGTCATGGTCATCACCAGTTGCCACTGGCGGGTGGCGTCCCCTGCGGCGAGCGGCGTCACCACGGCGGCGATCACCGCGCAGGTGGCGGCGTCCGGGCCGACGATGAGCTGGCGGGAGGTACCAAACAGGGCGTAGACCAGCATGGGTAGGATGCAGGAGTAGAGGCCGACGATGGCGCCGACCCCGGCGAGCTCCGCATAGGCGATGGCCACGGGCAGTGCCACGGCGGCCACCGACAGGCCTGCGCGAAGGTCCGGCACCAGCCAGGCCCGCTGATATTGCAGCAGGGCGGCGAGGCCCGGCAGCCAGCGTTCGAGAGAGAAGAAGTCGCGCATTATTTAACCCATTGAGTTATAAACAGCTTTTGGCTCTAGTGTGCCCAAGGTTGTCGAAGCATTGCAACGCCGTTATGGCCAGGTCACCGCAAGGTCGGGCCAGATGGCCTGCCAGCCCTTGTCGAGGACGCGCCGCACGAACACCTGGCTTTCCTTGCGGCATCTGGGGTTGGCGTCCACTCGCAGTGACCAGTTATGACCAAAGCCATAAGGTGCCAGCCATTCGAACTCGTCGCTGGGCAGTAACCTGACCCCGATACAGGTGGGGATCTGAGGGCCGACAGCGAGCTGACGAAGGGGGGCACCTGCTGCCGCACATGCATGCGGGCCTGGTTGCGCACCTCCCAGCACTGAGCCGGCAATCGGGCCGCAAGCCAAGCCTCGTGATCGGCCTCCGCCAGCCCTTGGGGATCACTGGCATCCAGATAGATGAGGTCGATGTCGTTGAGGGGGGTTGGCTCGGACTTGTGGTGCAGATGATCCCAGACGAGATTTCGCACGAAGCCGGCACCCAGCGCCCAGTCGGGCAGGGCCAGCTCCCGTGCCGCCCGCAGGCAGGCCATGCGTGTTGAGTCGGCCCGCAGCAAGGCTTCGGTCTGTGTCTGCAGCAGTTGCTCCGTCACCGCCTCCGGCCCGGTTTGCGTCGGGATCCGCAGTTGCGCCTCAGTTTCCATTGCGGCGCAACCAGACATCTATGTAGCTGCAGGTGGGGATGATGGTCAGCCCCTGTGCCTGGCTCCAGTCGTAGAAGCTGCGCGCCAGCCGATCGGCGATCCCTTTCCCCCTCAGTTCCGAGGGGACTTGGGTGCTGTAGGCCTCGACGGTGCTGGCATCCAATCGGCGATAGGCGAGGCGGGAGAGCTGGCCGTCCACCACGCAGACGAACTGCTGCTGGTCGGGCTGATGAAGGATGTCACTCATGTTGGCTCCTCGAACGATGAGAAAAATGATCAGAGCACGCTGGCGACACTTTGCCAACCGGGCTTTTTGCCCGCCCCCGCTTCGTCGGCGAAGGGCGCTCCCTTACACTGGCTCCGCCTGCAAATGGCCGATAGCCCAAGGTATAGAACAGTTAACAGAGGATGGATCCCGTTATGGCCTTCGCCACCCTGGACAGCCTGATTGGCAATACACCGCTGCTGCGGCTGCAGCGCATCAATCCCCATCCCGGGGTGACCCTGCTGGTGAAACTGGAGGGCAACAACCCCGCCGGTTCGGTCAAGGACAGGCCGGCCCTCAACCTCATCCGGGCGGCGGAGGCGAGTGGTCACTTATCGCCAGGCGACAGGCTGATTGAGGCCACCTCCGGCAACACCGGCATCGCCCTGGCCATGGTGGCGGCGGTGCGGGGCTACCGGATGCGGCTCATCATGCCGAGCACCATGAGCCAGGAGCGGCGCGATGCCATGCTGGCCTATGGCGCCGAGCTGGTGCTGGTGGACGATGGCATGGAAGGGGCGCGAGACCTCGCCCTGGCCATGCAGGCGCGGGGCGAGGGGCTGGTGCTGGATCAGTTCAACAACCCGGCCAACCCGGATGCCCACTATCTGTCGACCGGCCCCGAGATCTGGCACCAGAGCGAGGGGGCAATCACTCACTTCGTCTCCGCCATGGGCACCACAGGCACCATCATGGGGGTCTCCCGCTACCTCAAGGAACAGAACCCGGCCATCGAGGTGATCGGCCTGCAACCGGCAGAGGGGAGCCAGATCCCGGGGATCCGTCGTTGGCCCGCCGCCTACCTGCCCACCATCTTCGAGCCCGCGCGGGTGGATCGGGTGCTGGACGTGACGCTCGACGAGTCGCTGGCCATGATGCGCCGGTTGGCGCGGGAAGAGGGGATCTGTTGCGGGGTCAGCTCGGGGGGCGCCGTCGCCGGTGCCCTGCGGGTGGCGGTAGAGCTCACCCAGGGGGTGGTGGTGGCCATCATATGCGATCGGGGGGATCGCTACCTCTCCACCGGGGTCTTCACGCCGACCGCGTGATCCTTCAGGCCATGCTCGAAGGCCGTGGCGGGTGCGGCGCCGGCATGGTCCGGGATCTTGCCTTGTGTCGATGAGCCGATCGGCGCCTCATTCCCACAGTTGCTCCAGCAGCGCCAGCAGCTGCTCCCTGTCGGCAT
Source organism: Aeromonas sp. MR16 (assembly GCF_022549315.1). NCBI lineage: Bacteria > Pseudomonadati > Pseudomonadota > Gammaproteobacteria > Aeromonadales > Aeromonadaceae > Aeromonas > Aeromonas sp. MR16. The sequence goes on from NZ_JAKZFK010000009.1 coordinate 131,815, forward strand.
CCTTGCGGTTGTAGAGCAGGGCGCCGTCGTTGATGGCGAGATCCCGGATCTCGGTGAGCACGGATCTGTCTGTCACCCCCGCCTCCGCCAGGGTGCGCGGCAGCCGCACCGCCTGCCACAGGCTGTCGCGCAGGGCACAGATCGCATCGAGGCTGGCCTGCGGTCGCAGGGCGGCCGGGGTGACGGCGAAGCGCTCGGCCCCCACCAGTGGCAGCAGCAGGCGGGCCAGCTCCGGGTCTATCTCGGGCCTGTTGTAGTCGAGCACAGTGGGCAGGAAGAGGTTCATGCACAGGCCGTGGGGCAGGTGGCAGCGGGCCCCCAGGCTGTGACCGAGGGCGTGCACCAGCCCCACCATGGAGTTGGAGAAGGCCATGCCCGCCAGGGTGGAGCCCTCCGCCAGTTGCAGCCGCAACGCCGGATCCTGCGGGCGCACCAGCACCTGCGGCAGGGCGCTGGCTATCTTCTCCACCGCTCCCAGGGCCAGGGCGTCGCTGACCGGATTTTTGGCGTTGCCGATGAGGGCCTCGATGGCGTGGGTCATGGCATCCATGGCGGTGGCGGCGGTGATGGGCAGCGGCAAGCTCTGGGTGAGGCGCGGGTCCAGCACCGCCAGTCGGGGCAGCAGGAAGGGGGAGGTGAAGGGCACCTTGCGCCCGCTCCCCTCGTCCCTGATCACCGCGACCTGGGTGACCTCGGAGCCCGTACCCGCCGTGGTCGGCACCACCGCCAGTGGCTTGAGCGGCCGGGTCAGGCTGTCAGCCCCGGCATGATCCAATAACCGCTCCCCCCCCAAGGTGGCGAGGATGTTGACCGCCTTGGCGGTGTCGATGACGGAGCCGCCGCCGAGCGCCACCAGACTGTCACACCCCAGCTCTCTGTAACGGGCGGCGATCTGCTCTACCACGGCGGTGGAGGAATCCGCCGGGATCTCGTCCCAGCAGGCCACCACGGGCAGGCCGCCTTCGGCCAGCAACCGGGTCACCAGGCCGGCCAGCCCGCTGCCGCCGACCCCCTTGTCGGTGAGCAGCAGCGGACGCGCCGCCCCCAGCGCCCGCAACTCGCCGGCCAGCTGCTCCAGCGCCTGCTCCCCCGCCATCAGCTTGACCGGGCAGAAGAAATCGTAATAGCGACTCATCTTGTTCATCCTCGTGTTCAACCGGTCAACAGACCCAGGTAGATGCGACCCGCGCGGCTCAGCTTGTGAGACGGATTGGGGTAGTGGCGCAGCAAGGGCCGCACCATGAAGGCGGGCAGGATCAGGGCCTGCAGCTGTTCCAGCGCGCGCACCAGGTGCATGGCGACCACCAGATCTCCCTCCACCAGCAGCCGGTTCTCGCAGAAGGCCTGATTGATGCCGAGGCGAAAGCTGAGCACCCGGAAGGCGATGGCGGGGTGCTTGAAGCAGACGCGCAGCGAGTGAGGCGCCGGCGTGGCGGGGGGGCCGCAGCGCCAGCGTCCGGCCGCCTTGTGGAGGGTAAGCCGATGGCGCAGCCCATGTACTTCCAGCCGGATGCAGAGCCCCTCCGGCAGGGGGGCCAGCTCGCGGCGCACCGCCTCGTCGATCCGGGCGGCGCGGCACAGGGTTCGGCCGATGATCCAGAGCAGGGCGATGATCCAGCCGCGGCGTCCGGCGGCGAGCAGGGTATCAAGCATCATCTAGGGTCCCCGAAATGGCAGACCAGAACAGGGCGAAGGCGCTGGCTTGCCAGTGAGAGTCTTGCCCGAGCTCAGGACTGTCGACAAACAGCGAGGCGCAGGCCAGAAACTGGCTCTGACACACCTCCAGCATCAGGGCCTCGGGGGCCGGCATCAGCTCGCCGCTGGCCTGGCCCTGGCTCAGCAGGCGCGGCAGGAAGCGCAGTGTCTCCCCCAGGATCTGGCTGCGCAGGGGTCTGGCCAGCAAGGGGGAGTGGAAGAAACCCAGCACGAACTTGAGCTCGTGGGGGTGGGCCTGCATCCAGCCCATCGCCTGGCGCCAGTAGTGGCGTGCCTGCTCCTTGAGGGGCAGGGCGGGATCCGCCTCGCTGATGGCGGCGCCTAGGCGCTGTTTGACGTCCTGATAGAGCTGCTGGATCAGCAGCTCCTTGCTCGGAAAGTGATGAAACAGGGTACCGTTTGCCACCCCGGCGGCCCGGGCGATGCGGGCGGTGGCGGCGCCCTGCAGGCCATCCTCGGCGCACAGGGTGAGGGCGGCATCCAGGATCTGGCGGCGCTTGTCGGTCATGGGGCTCTCCTAGCGCAGCAGCAGGGTCATCATCAGCCGCTGATACCAGCGCCGATAGGGGGGATGGACCAGGGAGCCGGTGCTGAACTTGCCACGGCGCAGCACCGTCTTGGCCTTGGAGAAGGTGAGGAAGCCCTCGTGCCCATGGTAATGGCCCATGCCGGAGGCGCCGATGCCGCCGAAGGGGGCATCGTCCGCCGCCACCTGGAACAGGCTCTCGTTGATGGCCATGCCGCCGGCGTGGGTCTCCCGGATGAGCCGCGTCTGCAGCGCCGGGTCCAGGCTCATCAGATAGAGCGCGAGGGGGCGGGGCCGCGCCGCTATGTAGGCGAGCGCCTCGTCGAGGCTGTCGTAGGGCACCAGCGGCAACAGCGGGCCGAAGATCTCCTGCTGCATCAGCTGGCAATGGCCGGGCACCTCGGTCAGCAGGTGGGGCACCAGCCGCCGGGTGGCGTCATCCCGGGCGGGGTAGGCGCAGGCATGTAGCTGTGCCCCCGCCTGCTCCGCCTCCGCCAGCCAGGTGGTGAGGCGCTCATACTGGCGGGCATTGATGATAGCGCCGTAATCCGGGCTGCCGAGTCCCTTGGGATAGAGTCGGCTGAAGTGGCGCTGGTAGGCCTTGATGAAGGCCTGCTCCTGCCCCCGTGGCAGCAGCACATAGTCGGGGGCCACGCAGATCTGGCCGGCGTTCAGGCTCTTGCCGAAGATCATCCGCTCCACCGCCAGGGTCATGGGCATGTCGGGGGCGATGAGGCAGGGGCTCTTGCCACCGAGCTCCAGGGTGAGCGGGGTGAGCTGGGGGGCGGCGGCAGCCATCACCAGCTTGCCCACGGCGGTCGAGCCGGTGAACAGCAGATGATCGAAGGAGAGGGCGCTGAAGGCGGCCGCCAGCCTGGCATCCCCCTCGATGACGAGCACCTCGTCGTCGGTGAAGGCCTGAGCCAGCAGGCTGCGCAGCACGGCATTGGTATGGGGGGTGAACTCGGAGAGCTTGAGCATGGCGCGGTTACCGGCGGCGATGGCGCCGATGAGGGGGCCGAGGCTCAGCATCACCGGGAAGTTCCAGGGCACCATGATGCCGACCACCCCGAGCGGCTGGTAATGCACCTCGACCCTGGCGGGGGCCAGCAGCAGTCCGGCGTGGCGGCGTTGGGGTTTCATCCAGCCCTTAAGCCGCTTGAGGCTGTAGTTGATCTGCATGACGCAGGGCAGGATGTCGGCGATCAAGGAGTCATAGTCGCTGCGCTGACCATAGTCCTTTGCCAGGGCCTCGCACAGGGGCTGTTGATGGGCGAGCAGGGCGCGCTTGAGTTGCAGCAGTCGAGTGCGACGCTCATCCAGGCTCGGCATGGGATGGGCCTGGTAGGCCTGCTTGAGGCGGAGCAACTGCCCGGGCAGGGAGAACTTGTCGGTTGAGGACTGCATTCGTATCGCTTCCATGGCATGCTCCGCTCGAAAAATGGCCGACTGATTAGTCGGTCTGACTCTAACGCCTTGTTGCCACATTGTAAATATCCTCTCCGGGGCCAGGGTGTGGGTCGGGTCAGGGGCCTTGGAAACTGTGCTCGGCGCCACAGTTCCAGGGGATCTCGATTGGTGGTTTATCCAACAAGGGTAGTTTTTAGTTATCAACTACATGGAGAGCAGCATATGACCAGGGAACTGCACAGCCTGTTGGCCCGGCTGGACGATGTGATCGAGCGGATGCCGGAGTGCTTCAACACCTATGAGTTAGCCCAGAAGCTGGCGTCGCGGCATCAGCGCGAATATTTCGCCGCGGGCCACTCCCTGGCCGAGCAGGAGAAGAACCTGTTGCGGCTGCTCCATGAGAAGATTGCCGAGGCGCTGGCCACCAGCGGCGGGGTGATCGAAGGGGCCCTGTTGCCCTGCGTGACTCCCTGGGGCGAGCGGGCTGTCTCACCGCGCTGGCACCGCAAGCACTGAGTCGGTGAACATCCAATGGAAAAAGGCCCGTCGGGGCCTTTTTCGTTATCACGCTTTCGTCTTCAAGCAATGGCTATTGCGTCAGGCGCCTGGCCTGCCAGTAGCGGCTGTTCCAGTAGACGTTGTCGAGCCGGGAGCGGATCACCCCCTTGCTGGTGGAGGTATGGATAAACTCCCCCGCCCCGGTGTAGATACCGACGTGATACTGTTGCCAGCCGGTCTTGAAGAACACCAGATCGCCATATTGCAGGCGGTAGCGATCCACCGGCTTGCCGAGGTTGGCCTGGGATTCGGTGGTCCTGGGCAGCTCGAATCCCAGCACATGCTGGTAGGCGAGCTGGGTGAAGGCGGAGCAGTCGAGGCCGGCTCTGTCCGTGCCGCCCATGCGATAAGGGACGCCGCGCCACTGCTGGTAGAAGCCATCGAAGGCGCCACTCTGGCGCGGGGGCGGCGGCTCGGGCGTGCTGGAGCAGGCGGTGATCAGCAGGGCCAGCAGGGGCGGCAACAAGGTGCGAAACATCGGAACTCCTTGATAGGACACGCGACTTATCATAGCCAGTGTTGCTGCCTGGAACCTGAATGCCGATAACATAATTGCCCGCCTCGCGCAGAAAAGGGGCTGCTGACAGCCGGCTATTCAGCCGGCCGCCTTGGGTTCTATCAGTGGTGTGAGCAGCTCGGCGAGCTTGTAGAAGGTCTGCACCCTGGTCGTGCTGGGGCGCCACACCAGGCCAATCTCGCGGTAGGGTTTCTCTCCCGGCAGGGGAATGGCCACCAGATCCGAGTTGTCGAGAATGCCCGCATCGATGGCCATCTGCGGCAAGAAGGTGGTGCCAAGGCCGGCACCCACCATCTGCACCAGGGTGTGGAGGCTGGTGGCGGCGAAGGGGTTGATCTTGCTCTTGTCTCGCAGCCGGCAGGCGCTCACCGCATGCTCGGTCAGGCAGTGCTCCCGCTCCAGCAGGAAGATGCTCTGATTGGGCAGCTCCTTGTAGTCGAACGGCATGTGCAGGCCCGCCGCCATGTGGGACGGCATCACCATGTGGAAGGGATCTATGCCCACCATCTTGCTGTGAAAACCGCCGATCTCCACCGGCAGCGCCAGGATCAGCAAGTCGAGCTGACCCTGCTCCAGCTGCTTGAGCAGGTTGGTGGTGGTGTCTTCCCGCAGCAGCAGCTCCAGCTCGGGATACTCTTTGCCGCACACCTGCAGCAGCTTGCTGAGCAGGAAGGGGGCTATGGTGGGGATGCAGCCGAGCCTGACCGTGCCGTGCATGACGCCGCCCTGCTGCTGGCCGAGTTCCATCAGATCCCGGGCGTCGGACAGCAGGTTGCGTGCCCGCGCCACTATCTCCATGCCGACCGGCGTCATGATGAAGCTCTTGTGATCCCGCTCCACCAGTTGCAGGTTCATCATGTCTTCCAGAGTCTGGATCCCGGTACTCAGGGTGGACTGGCTGACATGGCAGGCCTTGGCGGCGCGGTTGAAGTTCTTGTGCTCATCGAGAGCGACCAGATATTGCAGCTGTTTCAGGCTGGGCCAACGTTGCATAAGGGGAACCCGATCGTTGCTATCTATTTGATTTCATTAATCTACCATTGGGAGCGCAATTTGTCGCCGTGATTAGGCGCGCGCCTCGCGCATGGCAGTGTGTGTGAGTCATCCCGCAAGCGGCTGAAATGATGAGAATTACCTGCCCGCAGGCAGAGCCGCTCTGGCAGCTTATCTCCTTCTCCTGCGCCGTTGAAGCGCCCCGGTGAGGGGATGTGATGGGGATCTGCATAGTGCTTATGGCGCCGCATTCAGCCCAGGCTATCAGGCCGCTACCGGCATAAAAAAACGCGCCGGCGGGCGCGTTTTTGCTGGGTACAGACAAGGGTTGCCTAGTCGTCAAAGATACCGAAGTGATCCTTGGCAAAGTTGACCCGCTGCTCCACGTTCATCTTGACCTGGCCGAGCTTCTCGATGGTCTTGAGGTTAGGCACCAGGCCACGGCCGTTGGCGATCTGGATGGCGAGACCGGGACGGGCGTTGAGCTCCAGCAGCATGGGGCCACGGAACTTGTCGAGCACCATGTCGGTGCCGATGTAGCCGAGGCCCGACATCTCGTAGCAGGAGGCCGCCAGCGTCAGCAGGGTATCCCAGTGGGGCACCTTGAGATCGTAGAGATCGAGGCCGGTATCCGGGTGGTGGCGCAGCGGGTTGCCAAATTGCACCGCCCGCAGCGCGCGGCCGGTACGCAGGCACAGACCCACTCCCACGGCGCCCTGGTGCAGGTTCGCCTTGCCGTCGGAAGCGGCGGTGGAGAGGCGCATCATGGCCATCACCGGGAAGCCCTTGAAGATGATCACCCGGGCATCGGGTACCCCTTCGAACGAGTAGCCGTCGAACACGTCATCGAAGTTGATGAGGCCTTCCACCAGCGCCACGTCGGGCTTGCCGCCGAGGGAATAGAGACCCGCCAGGATGTTGGAGACATGACGCTCCAGATCCTGACCATTGCTGGCGCTGCCGTTGGGTTTGTAGAACAGGCCGTCTTCCTGGCGCAGGATCACCAGGATCCCCTTGCCGCCGGAGCCGCGGGCCGGCTTGATGCAGAAGCCAGGCCAATCCTTGACCAGCGTCGTGATCCGGGTCACGTCGTGTTGCTCGCGGATGGTGCCGATGAGTTCCGGCACCGTGACCCCTGCATCCAGCGCGATGCGCTTGGTCTGCAGCTTGTCATCCACCAGCGGGTAGAGGCTGCGCGGGTTGTAACGGCTGATGTAGGAGTGGTTGCGCTTGTTCATGCCGAGGATGCCTGCCTGGGACAGGCTCCACGGACTGGTGTATTTCTGCCAGAACCACATCTGTTACTTGTCCTTACCCGGGGTACTGCCGGACTTCATCTCGTCCACCAGCGGCTTGAAGCGCTTGAGTTCGCTCAGCTTGTAGCCGGTGTAGTTACCCATCAACAGCACGGTCGCCATCAGCACCAGTTGTAGGCCGAGGAAATTGAAGGTCAGGTGACGAATGAGCTCGTTATCCATGGCCAGGTAGGCGATCACCGCCACCAGCAGGGAGCCTCCGCCCTGGCGTACCACCTCTTTGGGACCCTCTTCTTCCCACAAGATGGACATCCGCTCTATGGTCCAGGAGAGGATGATCATCGGGAAGAAGGTGATCTTCATGCCGTCGGTCAGACCCAGCTTGAAGGCCAGGGCGGAGAAGACGCCGATCATCGAGATCACCATGATGATGATCGCCGATATTCGGGCCACCAGTAGCAAGTTGAGCCGCGACAGGTAGGATCGGATGATAAGGCCGGTGCCGACGATCAGCAGGAAGCCCACCAGACCTGTGATGAGCGAGGTCTGGATGAAGGCGACCGCGATCAGCACCGGCATGAAGGTACCCGAGGTCTTGATACCGACCAGCACCCGCAGGAACACCACCATCAGGACGCCGATGGGGATCAGCAGCAGGCCCTTGAACAGTGCCTGCTCTTCCAGCGGCAGGCTGTGGATGGAGAAGTTCATGATCTCGGACTTCTCGAACTTCTGCGCCAGCGCCACGTTCACTGGTTGCTCCTGCTCGATCATCGAGAAGGTCACGCGGGAGTTGTGGCCGCCGGTCACGTCAAGCAGGGCGCCCGAGTTGTATTCCCACAGCAGCAGGTTGGCCGGTTGGCCCTGTTCGCCGGTCTGGGGGTTGAACAGCTTGTAATCGGTCGGGCTGTTGAACACTTGCAGATAGTCGATCAGCTCCTGGCGACGGCGACCGTCTTCCAGGTTAAGGGCATGCACCACCCGGGCAGGGACTTCGGCGTTGTTGAGCAGCTCGGCAATCAGGTTGGCACGGCTCTTGTGCGATTTCAGCAGCTCGGCGTTCTGCTCCTGCTTCTCGATCTCCTTGATGATCTCGCGCGTCAGGGTGTAGCCGTCGGCGGAGCGCTCCTGGGCCCGCTCCAGGATCTGCTTCATCGCGGTGGCGTAGGGCTCACTCTCGATCTGCTTCTCGATGGCCGGAGGCTGGGGATTGGCGGCCGGTTTGGCATTGGCGTCGGCCATCATGTCAACCCGGTAGTAGAGCTCCTGGCGGCCGGAGGCGGTACGAATGGACCACTCGGCGCGGGCGTCACCGTCCTTCTCGACAAACGACAGGCCGTAGCCGGGGCTGGCGGCGTTCTCGTTCATCAGGGTGAAGTTGGGCTGGGTACCCGGGATGGCGAGGGAGGCGATGACAGGCTCACCGGTCGCCTCGAATTCGAGCTTGGCTTCGATGGACCAGATCTGACGTTTCTCGCCCGGCGTGAGCGGCACGTCCAGCGCGACATGGTGATAAAACGTCATTCCCAGGCCGACAATGTACAGCAGGGCGACCAGCAAATAGAACGGCTTACGGGAAACCATGGATTATTTTACATCCTTGAGCTTGGGTTTTGGTTGGATATATTCACGGGCCACGTCGACCACGGCGATGTCCTTCAGGAATTCACGGCCCAGCAGCACGGGGAAGGTCATGTCGCTGCGATCTTTCAAGGTAAATTCGGCCTTCTCGGTCATGTCGCCGATGCGGACCGTGAGGCGTACCACCGGACGGCGGTCGAGATCGTCGGCGGAAGCCTGACGCACCCGCACATGGCGCACCAGCGGCGCTTCGATCTGGATCTTGTCGTCCATCTCTTGATGGCTCAGGAAGAAGCGCACCCAGTTCTTGCCGTTGCGCTCGAAGATGGTGATCTCCTGGGCGCTGATGGAGGAGGTGGTGGCACCGGTATCGACCCGCGCCTGGAAGGCGTCGTTGGCGGCATCGACCCAGATCCACTCGGCTTCACCCACCAGCAGCTTGCCATCGACGGTGTGACCCTGGCTCGGGGCCGCGCACTTCTCTGTCGGGATCACCATGGGCTTGGGTGGCTCGGGTGGCAGGGTAGCCAGCTTGCTGTCGACTTTATTCACGGACTCTTTCATGTTGGTGACATCGGTGTTGAGCTGAACCAGCAGGTGCTGTTGCTGCACATACTGCTTCTGTTGCTGTTCCATGGATGTTTGCAGGCGTTGTTCGCTCAGGGCAATCTCGTTGCGAATCTCGGCCAGCGTCAGGGTCGGAACCGGAGGCGCTTTCTCCATACTGACACACCCGCCGAGACTGAGCAGGGAGAGCAGGGTCATTCCTTTTAATTTGCTTTTCATGTCATTCATTTAACTGTGCTTCCTGGAATTGGGTCAGTGTAACTTCCGCAGGCGCCATCGGCTAGTCTTTGGCCTTCCTGGCGATCAGTACGGCACGTTTGGGTGCCGGATATCCTTCCACCGTGAGTGCCGGATCTGCGGGGTCCAGGTAGTCACTCAGGGACTCATTAATCATCCAGTCTGTACGACGCTGTTCGTCGGTACTGGTCATATTCTCATCCACTATGCGCACGTCCTTGAAGCCACAGCGCTCGACCCACAACTTGAGCGCCGCGCTGGAGGGAATGAACCAGACGTTGCGCATCTTGCCGTAACGGTCGGTGGGCACCAGCACCTCGTTCACGCCGCCGTCGACCACCAGGGTCTCCAGCACCAGCTCGCCATCGTCCTTGAGCTGGTTGCGCAGCTGCTCGATGTGCTCGATGGGGGACTTGCGGTGATAGAGCACCCCCATGGAGAAGACGGTGTCAAAGGCCCGCAGCTCGGGCAGCTCCTGAATGCCGAGCGGCAACAGGTGGGCGCGCTGATCGCCTCCGGCGAAATGACGGATGGCCTCGAACTGGCACAGGAACAATGGGCTGGGATCGATGCCGACCGCGAGTTTGGCGCCGGCGCCAACCATGCGCCACAGGTGGTAGCCACTGCCACAGCCGACGTCCAGCACATAGCGCCCCGCGAGCGGGCTGATGTGGGGCAGTACCCGATCCCACTTCCAGTCGGAGCGCCACTCTGTGTCGATGTGGATGCCGTGGACATGGAAAGGTCCCTTGCGCCAGGGCATGAACTGGCGCAGCAGGCTCTCGGTCTTCTTGCGCTCGCCCTCGCTGAGGCTGTCATCGCTGCCGATCTCGACCCGGCTGTGCAGTTCGATATGGCCGGGGGCGACGGTGGGCAGCTTGTTGAGCGCCCGGTTCCAGCGCGGCAGATCCCCGTGCAGGTTGTCGTGCTGCCAGGCGTGCAGCTGGGCGGGCAGGCTATGCAGCCAGTGGCTCAGCCGGTTCTTGGCGATCAGTTGATAGAAGTTGGCAAAGTCGATCATGGCTTAGTTGGCGTCGCTGGCTTTGATGGCAATCATGGATCCGAAGTTGAAGCACTGGAACCAGAGATCCTGATGGACGAAACCGGCCGCGCGCAGGCGAGCCTGATGCACCGCCAGCGTGTCGGTGCGCATCACGTTCTCCAGGGCGTTGCGCTTCTGGCTTATCTCCAGTTCGCTGTAGCCGTTGGCCCGCTTGAAATCCAGATGCAGATCGATGAGCAGCTCGTTGACCTGGGCATCCTCGAAGCGGAACTTCTCGCTCAGGATCAGGATGCCGCCCGGGCGCAGGCCGTCGTGGATGCGTTTGATGAGGGCGGCCCGCTGCTCGGGCTCGACGAACTGCAGGGTGAAGTTGAGCACCACCACGGAGGCGTTCTCGATCTCGATGTCGCAGATGTCCGCTTCGACCAGCTCCACCGGCACCTCGGACTTGAAGCCGGAGAGGTGGGCGCGAGCGCGTTCGATCATGGGGTGGGAGAGGTCGACCGCGGTGATGGCGCAACCCGACTGGGTCAAGTTGCGGCGCATGGCCTGGGTGGCAGCACCGAGGGAGCAGCCAAGGTCATAGAGACGGCTGTCTGGCTGGGCGTAGCGGGCGGCCATCATGCCGATGGCGGAGATGATGTTGCTGTAGCCCGGTACGGATCGCTGGATCATGTCGGGGAAGACATCGACGACCTGTTCATCAAAACAGAAATCCCCAAGGCGAGCGATGGGGGCGGCAAAAATCTGGTCTTTGGTCTGCATGCTGGCGCAACCTGACAGCCGGTACAAGGGCCGGCTGTTTTGTTCAATGGAATCTTGGCTGGACGCTCATCGACAGGGCGTCGTCACCGGTTTGCAAACGGATGGCGGCCTTGAGATCCTTCGAGCCTGCCCCGTTCGAAACGGGCCATCGTCCTGGCCCTTTCTGTTGGACCGCATTGCCTGTTGCAACTTATTGCAACGGACTAATGCCCTGGCCCTTGTTGGGGACCGCCCCCTTTGTTGCAAACTGTTGCAACGGACGAGTGTCCGGGCCCTTATGTATGGGGCGCTAGTGTAGTGGATTGACTGGCGTTTGTCTTGACGCCAGGCCTGCCCTAGCCACAAAAAATCGGCTTTTTTTATGGCAAGCTGATGGTGGGCTAAAAGTTCAGCAGGCCCTGGCGCGCGCGATCGTTTTCCCCCGGCCAGGGGGCCATTTGGTGGCCGAGCAGACGGCTCACCTGGCGGGCCAGTTCCGGTGCCTGCACGTTGTCGGCGCTATGAATGAAGAGGTAGAGATCCTTGCCCTCGGCCAGCCACTGTTGCCAGTGAGGCAGCCAAGGGGGAAGGAAGGGGTGATTGTCCTCGGGGTGTGGAAGCCCGATAAGGCGCACCACGGGGGCATTGGCTGTGGCGAGCAGGTGCACCGGCAGCCTGGGTTTCTTGCCCTGGGCGTCAATCATGGCGGCCGTGGTGGCCTGCACCGAGAACAGCGGCCGGCTGTCGAGCATGATGCGGTTGACACCCCGCTCCATCAGCAGCCGATTGAGGGCACGCTCCGCCTCGCCCTTGGCGAAGAAATCGGGGTGACGCACCTCGAGGGCATAGGTGAACTCCCTGGGCAGGCGCTCGAAAAAGGCGGCAAGGCGCGGCAAGCCGGCGGGGCCGAAGCGGGCGGGCAACTGCAACTTGAGCAGCCCCAGCTTGTCGTGCAGCGGGCCGAGCAGGCGGATGAAGTTCGTCACCTGCTTGTCGGCACTCACCAGGTCGCTCTGGTGGCTGATGGTCTGCGGGAACTTGAAGCTGAAGCGAAAGTGGGCGGGCACCGCATCGGCCCAGCGCTGCACCGTTTCCGGGGTGGGGGAGGCGTAGAAGGTGGTATTGCCTTCCACCGTGTTGAACACCTGGGCATAGTGGGCGAGGTGGTCGGCGGGCTTGGCATTGACTCCCAACAGCTGACCGGGCCAGGCCGAATGTGACCACTGCGGCAGACCCAAATAGAGGCTCATTACGACTCCTGTCGGCGGATTTATCTTGTTTTGCTCTGCTTTTTGCGCCAGGACAAGAAAAAACAGGGCAAAGGAGGCTGCGGGCTATTTTACCCAAATAGGGGTTTTCCTCTATAATGCCAACCCTTTTGTTTGCCAATTTGTTGTGCCTCATGGGGTCGTGCGCCTATGGTGGCGACGATGGCGGCCATGAACTGGCTAAACAACGATGCTTGCCGATGTCCTCGCTCCGGCTCTTTGGCCCCTTACCGGTCACGCAGGGCGAGCCAACATGGGTGGCAAATCGTGGCGGCAAGCCTCCGGCTCAGAGGAGCCAGAGGGTACGAGATTGATTTCAAACCGGGTAAGAAGCAGGATCTGGCCAGCTGTGAGACAGGCGGTGCTTGCCAGTCGTGCCCGGCGACCCAAAACCGTCTCTCTACCATTTCGAAGGAAGAAGTCCATGCGCTCTATCTATTGCGGACAGGTCAATGAGGCCCATGCCGGGCAGACCATTACATTGTGCGGTTGGGTCCATCGTCGTCGTGACCTGGGCGGTCTCATCTTTATCGACATGCGCGACCGTGAAGGGATCGTGCAGGTGTTCTTCGATCCGGACAAGCCGGACGCCTTCGCCCTGGCCTCCGAGCTGCGTGGCGAGTTCTGCATTCAGGTGACCGGCGTGGTCCGCTCGCGCCCCGAGTCCCAGCGCAACAACGACATGGCCACCGGTGCCATCGAGGTGTTCGCCCACGAGTTGACCATCATCAACCGCTCAGAGCCCTTGCCGCTCGACTTCAACCAGACCAACAGTGAAGAGATCAGCCTCAAGTACCGCTATCTGGATCTGCGTCGCCCCGAGATGGCCAAGTACCTGAAGACCCGTGCCAAGGCCAGTGCCTTCGTGCGCCGCTTCATGGACGAGCAGGGCTTCCTCGACATCGAGACCCCGATGCTGACCAAGGCCACCCCGGAAGGGGCCCGGGATTATCTGGTGCCGAGCCGTGTCCACAAGGGCAAGTTCTACGCGCTGCCGCAGTCCCCGCAGCTGTTCAAGCAGTTGCTGATGATGTCCGGCTTCGATCGCTACTACCAGATCGTCAAGTGTTTCCGCGACGAAGACTTGCGCGCCGACCGTCAGCCTGAATTCACCCAGATCGACGTGGAGACCTCCTTCATGACCGCACCCCAGGTGCGCGAGCTGATGGAAGAGATGATCCGCCAGCTGTGGCAACACGTGCTGGCCGTGGATCTGGGCAACTTCCCGGTGATGACCTTCGACGAAGCCATGCGTCGCTTCGGCTCTGACAAGCCGGATCTGCGCCTGCCGATGGAGTTGGTGGACGTGGCCGATCTGCTGACCGAGGTGGAGTTCGCGGTGTTCGCCGGTCCGGCCAAGGATCCAAAAGGCCGCGTGGCGGCTCTGAAGGTACCGGGCGGCGCCGAACTGTCCCGCAAGCAGATCGACGAGTACACCAAGTTCGTCGGCATCTATGGCGCCAAGGGGCTGGCCTGGATGAAGGTCAACGCCGCGGCCAATGGCCTCGAGGGCGTTCAGTCTCCGGTCGCCAAGTTCCTGTCTGACGAGATCGTGCGCGAGATCCTGGCCCGCACCGGCGCGGCCGACGGCGACATCCTCTTCTTCGGCGCCGACAGCAAGAAGGTGGTGTGCGATGCCATCGGCGCCCTGCGCCTGAAGGTGGGTCGCGATCTGGGTCTGGTGGAGCAGTGCTGGAAACCGCTGTGGGTCATCGACTTCCCCATGTTCGAGGAAGACAGCGAAGGCGGCCTGGCGGCCATGCACCACCCCTTCACCGCCCCGAGCAACCTGGGCCCGGACGAGCTGAAGGTCAACCCGCTGGGTGCCTACGCCAACGCCTACGACATGGTGATCAACGGCTACGAAGTGGGTGGCGGTTCTGTCCGTATCCACAACAGCGAGATGCAGTCCACCGTGTTCGACATCCTGGGGATCACCCCGGACGAGCAGCGCCTGAAGTTCGGCTTCCTGCTGGATGCGCTGAAATACGGTACCCCGCCGCACGCCGGTCTGGCCTTCGGTCTGGATCGTCTGAGCATGCTGCTGACCGGTACCGACAACATCCGTGACGTGATTGCCTTCCCGAAAACCACAGCCGCCGCCTGTCTGATGACAGACGCCCCGAGCTTCGCCAACCAGGCCCAGCTGACCGAGCTGGCCATCGCCACCGTTGCCAAGGCCGAGGCTGAGGCGAAAGCCTGAGAACATGCTTAAGACCGGGTCGCTGCGCGGCCCGTATCCCATTGATTTAAAATTATAACGGAGAGTTTTTATGGCAGGTCACAGCAAATGGGCCAACATCAAGCACCGCAAGGCGGCACAAGACGCCAAGCGCGGTAAAATCTTCACCAAGCTGATCCGCGAGATCACCACCTCGGCCCGTATCGGCGATCCGGATCCGGCGAACAACCCGCGCCTGCGCGCGGCGGTGACCGCCGCCCTGACCAGCAACATGACCCGCGACACCATCAACCGCGCCATCCAGCGTGGCGCCGGTGGTGGCGATGGCGAGCAGCTCGAGACCATCGTCTATGAAGGCTATGGCCCGGCGGGCTCCGCCGTGATGGTGGAGTGCCTGACCGACAACCGTAACCGTACCGTGGCCGAGGTGCGTCATGCCTTCAGCAAGAGCGGCGGCAACCTGGGCACCGACGGTTCCGTGGCCTACCTGTTCAGCAAGAAAGGGCTGCTGACCTTCGTCGGCGTGGATGAAGATGCCCTGATGGATGCGGCGCTGGAAGCCGGTGCCGATGACGTGGTCACCGAAGAGGATGGCTCCATCGAGGTCTACACCACCCCGAACGATTTCGGTACCGTGCTGGACGCGCTGGAAGCCGCTGGCTTCAAGCCCGAGAACGCCGAAGTGACCATGATCCCGTCCACCGAAGCCGAGCTGGATGCCGAGACTGCCCCCAAGCTGATGCGTCTCATCGACATGCTCGAAGACCTGGACGACGTGCAGGAGGTGTATCACAACGGCTCCATCTCCGACGAAGTTGCCGCAACTCTCTAACTATCAGTCAGGGGGACGCGGGAGGGGGTATCACAACGAGACCACCTTCGACAAAGTTGCCGCAACTCTCTAACTATCAGTCAGGGGGACGCGGGAGGGGGTATCACAACGAGACCACCTTCGACGAAGTTGCCGCAACTCTCTAACTATCAGTCAGGGGGACGTACGCAGACGGTGATCCCTGTGATGCACTGAGTCCGTAACACGAATGCAAACGGCAGCCTTGGGCTGCCGTTTTTTTATATTTTATTTTTGTCTTGAAAGTGTCATTGGGATTCAATCTATTCCTTTTTTGGTCATCTCTTAATTCCCGCTTAAGTTTGCCTTCCTATGCTCACTCTGTATCCGGGCCGCTGTGCCCATCACCTTTCGTTTGCTCGGGATGAGAGACAGGTGACTGGGATGCCCAAAACTGAGCCCCCATGCAGGGCCTCAAGATCTACTGGCTTGTCGGAGTATTGTTATGCGTCTCACTCTGGGAGTGATGAAGGTCAATCTGTTGCTGGTGCTGTTGTTTGCACTGGTCTTCAACTGGCCCATCTTCCTGCACTTTTACCGTATTCTCACGGCCCTTGAGCACGTCAAGGCGGGCTTTGCCCTCTCGATCCCATTCGTGCTGATGGCGGCGCTCAATGCGGTCTTCCTGCCATTCACCTTCAAGTATCTGCTCAAGCCGTTCTTCATCCTCTTGATCATGACCGGCTCCATCGCCAGCTACGCCATGCTGAAATACGGCATCATCTTCGACGTGGGTATGGTGCAGAACATCATCGAGACCAACAGCGGGGAGGCGACCTCCTACCTCAATGGCTCTGTCATGCTCTGGTTCCTGCTGACCGCGGTGCTGCCGGTGCTGTGCCTGTTGGCGATCAAGATTGAATACCCGAGTTCCTGGCTCAAGGGGCTTGGCCTGCGCCTCGGGGGCATCGCCCTCTCCTTGCTGTTCCTGGTGGGGGTCGCCGCTCTCTATTATCAGGATTACGCCTCGGTCGGTCGCAACAACCACAGCATCGTCAAAGAGATAGTGCCTGCCAACTATGTGCGCGGCGTCTATCGCTACGCCCGGGACATCGTCTTCGCGACGCCCATCCCTTACGAGCCGATCGGTACCGATGCCAAGGTGGTGAGCAAGAGCGACAAACCGACCCTGATGTTTCTGGTGGTCGGCGAGACGGCGCGCAGCAAGAACTACTCTCTCAACGGCTACAAGAAAGAGACCAACGGCTTTACCAGCAAGGAGCAGGAGCTGGTCTCCTTCAAGGATGTGCGCTCCTGTGGCACCGCCACGGCGGTCTCGGTGCCCTGCATGTTCTCCAACCTGACTCGCCATGAATACGATGAGACCCTGGCCAAGTCACGGGACGGTCTGCTGGACGTGCTCCAGCACGCCGGTGTCTCCGTGCTGTGGAAGGAGAACGACGGCGGCTGCAAGGGGGTGTGCAACAACGTGCCCACCATCGAGATCGAGCCCAAGCAGTTCCCTCAATATTGCGAGGGGGACTCCTGCTATGACGAGGTGCTGTTGCAGGGGCTGGATCAGCAAATTACCGACATGAAGAGCGGTAACAAGGTGGTGGCCTTCCACCTGATGGGCAGCCACGGTCCGACCTATTACCGCCGCTACCCGACAGAGGATCGCTTCTTTACCCCCGACTGCCCGCGCAGCGACATCGAGAACTGCAGCAACGAGGAGCTGGTCAACACCTATGACAACACTATCCGCTACACCGACAAGGTGCTGTCCCAGCTCATCGAGAAGCTCAAGACCCTGGAGAGCCAGTACAACGTGGGGCTGGTCTATCTGTCGGATCACGGCGAATCCTTAGGGGCCATGGGGCTCTATCTGCACGGCACCCCCTACAAGTTCGCGCCGGATGATCAGACCCGGGTGCCGTTGCTGACCTGGTTCTCCCCCCAGTTGCAAAGCGACCGTCAACTGAACCAGGATTGCCTGCGTCAGGAGGCGGGCAGCAAGCGCTTCTCTCACGACAACCTGTTCCACTCCATGCTCGGTATCATGGATGTGCAGACCAAGGTGTACGACGGAGCGCTGGATATGTTCAAACCCTGCCGCGGGGGTTGAGTCTGAGCTGCTCCCACGACAACCTGTTCCACCCTGTGTCTGGGGATCATGGATGTGC